>JAFSNY010000034.1 GCA_017447305.1 Bacilli bacterium
GATTTAAAGAAGTCTATTTCTTAACTGTTGCTGCAGAAGAGGAAGAAGATGTTCCTTCTAAAGCCATCAACGGACTCCAAGGATGGATTGATTGCTTTGATGGTGTCGAACTTAAAAACACCTTATTCGTTGGTGGAGTAAACGGCCCTAATGAAATTAACAATAATGAAAAATTAAAACAAGCGTATGAGCTTGGGAGGAATATCTAATGCTTAAACTAGTCAATGAATGGGATAAAGTTTTCCCAAAAGATGAAACTATCAATCATCAAAAAGTAACGTTTAAAAATCATTTTGGCATTGAACTTGCCGCGGATATGTATTGGCCAAAAACAGGGAACATTTTTCCTGCAATCGCGGTATCTGGTCCTTTTGGAGCGGTTAAAGAGCAATCAAGTGGTTTATACGCTCAAGAAATGGCCAAAAGAGGATTTTTGACTATTGCTTTCGATCCATCTTTTACTGGTGAAAGCGGTGGGGAACCACGCTACATGAATTCGCCTGATATCAATGTTGAAGATTTTCAAGCCGCAGTGGATTATTTATCTAACTTAGATAATGTTGATCAAAACAAAATATCCATTATTGGCATATGTGGCTGGGGTGGCATGGCTATTCAAACCGCTTGCATTGATACAAGAGTTAAAGCGACAGTCGCGATTACTATGTATGATATGTCTAGAGTGGCAGGTAATGGCTATTTTGACCAAGCTAATAACGAAGAAAGTAGATATCAAGCAAGAGTGGCTATAAATAATCAAAGAACACTAGATTTTAAAAATGGTAATTATAAACTAGGCGGAGGAGTAGTGGACGATCCAAGCGATGCTCCTTGGTTTGTTAAACAATATTACGACTACTATAAAACACCGCGTGGATATCATGCTCGCAGCTTAAATAGCAATGGTGGATGGAATATCACCGCGGGAACATCTTTATTGAATACAAGATTATTTACCTATGCCTCAGAGATTAGAAGTGCTGTTTTAATTGTTCATGGTGAAAAAGCGCATTCACTATATTTCGGACAAGATGCATTTAAGTTATTAAATGGCGACAATAAAGAATTTTTATTAGTTAAAGACGCTACACACTGCGACCTATATGATGGTGGCATAAATCACGATAAGATTCCTTTTGACAAGATTGAAGAATTTATTAAAAAGAATGTTTAAACTAATATTTATCTGTTCCAAAGGTTTCAAGTTTGTTCCACTTGTATTAAAATCTTTACACCCTGCCAACTTAGTTAAACAGGATTGACACAAATGTGTCAGTCCTTTTGTACTTAAAAAAGTTATGACCTTAAGGTTCATTTAAGGTTCCTTTTTTATTATGTATTTGCAAGGAGGGACAAAAGATGGAAAAAGAAAAGATTATCAGTGTTATGAAAAGATACGAACTTAAATATCTACTTAACAGTGAGCAATTAAAGTTTTTTATGAATCAAATTAGCCATTATATGAAAGTTGATAAATATGGATTGACTTCCATTGCATCGATTTATTTTGATACTCCTGATTATCGGTTGATAAATAAATCAATTGAAAAACCTAAATATAAAGAAAAATTAAGATTAAGAGGATATGGAATAGTTGCTCCCGGAAAGCCAACCTTCTTAGAAGTAAAGAGGAAATGTGAGAGCATTGTCTATAAAAGAAGAATTACTTTAAGTGAAACAGAAGCGTTTGAATTAATCACTTCAAAAGAAGCAAAGGAAAAAACGCAGATAAGTAGAGAATTAGAAGCATTCATGGAAACATACAAGAATTTAGAACCTAAATACATGATTATCTATGATCGCCTTGCTTATTACCAAGATAACAGCGACTTAAGAATCACCATTGATATGAATCCTCGTTATCGAACAGATGAGTTAAATCTTCATACATCGATGGAAGGGAAACCTCTTATTAAGGAAGGTGGGGCAATTCTTGAAATTAAAGTGCAACATTCCGTTCCTCTTTGGCTAAGCGCAATTCTTAGCAAAGGAAGAATATATCAAGCAAGTTTCTCGAAGGTGGGCACCGCTCACAAAATAGAAATGAAAAAGAAACAATATCAAACATCAAATACATTCAATTTATCGAAATTTGAAACAAAAGGAGAAATGAAATATGGGTTCACTATTTGATTTATTATCATCATTAGACAAATATGTCGTTTGTTTAATTCTTGTTGGAATAACATTTGTTGTTAGTCTAATTTACACAGTTATTATTTCCTTAAAATTAAGAGCCACGAAAAGCTTTTTCATCACTTCAATTTTGATGCCGATGATCGTGACGAGTGTCATTTCAATGGTTGCTTTATTCTTAGATGGCACTGAATCAGGTGCGGTTAGAATTGCCACCGTTGCCGTAGCATTAGGACTTATTAGATTCAGAAGTGCAAACGGTAGAGCAGAAGAAATGCTCATTCTCTTTGGCGGAGTAGCATTTGGCTTAATTGCTGGACTTGGTTATATCGTTATCGCTGCTATTATCGCCCTCGTTTTAGCGGGATTATATGTCTTATTATCTATGGTAAAAATCTTCAAATTCAAAACCGTTGGTAATGAAAAATTATTAAAGATTACTATTCCCGAAGACCTTAATTATAACGAAGCATTCGACGCTATTCTTAAGACCTATTTAAAGAGCTATGAATTAGTGGAAATCAAAACAACAGGGATGGGAAGCTTATTCCGCCTCTCATATAAAGTTGAACTATTAGTAAAAGATAGTGAAAAACAATTGATTGATGAGATCAGAATTAAAAATTCTAATTTAGAAATATCATTACTTCCTTATGTTGAGAGTAATAAATCTTTATAGGAGGAAACCAATATGAAAAACAAACATTTATTAGTATTATCAGTTTTAACTTTATCGATGTTAGCAGGATGCGGATCCAATAGATCATCTACTTCAACATCCGTTGATGGAGCAGGATATAATTCCGAGATAAGCGTTGAAGAACCGGAAGATATCGAAGCCAGTGAAAGCAACAAAGAATTCTCTATTTCCACAAATGATGGCGTTTATTCGAATAGTGGTAATATCTATACTTTATCAGCAGCAGGTACGTATACACTAAGTGGTAAACTCGATGGTCAAATCTTAGTGACAGCCGGAGAAAATGATGAAGTCGTTATTGAATTAAATGGCGCTTCAATTAGCTATGATCAAGATTCTCCAATTAAAGCCGCCAGTGCGGATAAAGTGGAAATTTCTGCGAAAAAAGATACGGAAAATACCATCACTGATAAAAGAAGTGCAAAAACAGTGGATACCGATACCCTTGGTGAAGGAGCTATCTATGCGGATTGTGATTTAAAACTCAAGGGTAGTGGCACGCTTGTTGTTACCGGTGATTATGACAATGGTGTTCATACCACAAAAGATTTAACTATTCAAAAATTAACTATGAAAGTCACTGGATATAATAATGCAATTAAAGGTAAAAACAGCGTGACTATTACTTCTGGTACTGTTCAAACTTACGCTAAAACCGGTAATGGAATTAAAACAGAAGATAATGATGTCTCAAGTAGTGGAAACCAAAAGGGCACAGTCGCTATTAATGGTGGTTATGTCTATGTCGATTCCCTTCATGATGCAATTGATTCTGCTTATGATGTCGTAGTGGATCAAACCGATTCAGAAGTATCGACATCCGTCAATATCAAGACTGGTAAAAATAGTTCTTATTATTCTTCCTCTTTCAAAGCCGATAGTGAAAAAGGCCTTAAGGCTTTAAACAATATCACTATTAATAATGGCACAATCACAATTGCCGCTAGCGATGATGCCATTCACGCTAATTATGGGGAAACATTAGAAAATGGTTCTAAAGGTTTAGGTAACATCACTGTTAATGGCGGTACTATTCAAGTAGCTAGTGGTGATGATGGTTTACATGCTGATAATACATTAAGCATTACAGGTGGTAAGGTTGTCGTAACTAATGCCATCGAAGGATTTGAGGGAAACTACATCAATATCAGTGGTGGATATAGTTATATCTATGGCACAGATGATGGTGTTAACTGTTCCAAAAAATCATTCTCTAGCTGTGCATTCACCATGACAGATGGCTATCTAGATGTCGCTGTTAAAAGTGGTGATACAGATGGTATTGATAGCAATGGTAATTTCACCTTAAGTGGCGGAGTTATCGTTACTAGAGGTGCCCCTGGTACAACAGGAAGTGGCATGTCTACAGGATTAGATGTTGATGGAACCTGTTCAATGACAGGCGGTACATTAATCGCCTTCAACGGATTAGAAAGATCTCCATCTACGTCAAGTAGCGTTAAATACGCAGGTACAGCACAATCAAACAACCAAGGCGGCCCAGGTGGCGGACGTGGTGGATTTGGTGGAACAACTACCTCGTCTAGCGTCTCTTTACAAGCGGGTAATTACACATTAAGCGGTACTGGAATTGATATCAGCTTCACAAACGATTATGCCTATGGAAGTTTCTTAATCTATTCTTCTAGTCTAACAACTGGATCAACTTATACTCTTGCTAGAAACAATTCCACCATCTTATCTTGGAATCAATCTTCTAGTTCAGTTACGATATCGTAATGAAGGAAGAAATATATTAGAATACATATATGAAACTTTTGTTAGTAGAAGATAATCCTCAATTAAATAAAGCTTTAACCACATTATTGAAGCGGAACTCATATTTAGTGGATTCCGCTTCTGATGGTGAGGAAGCGTTGATATGTTTAAAAGAATATCAATACGATGTAATAATTCTCGATATTATGCTCCCTAAAATTGATGGTTTAGAAGTGTTAAGAAGAACAAGAAAAAATAATATCCAAACTCCGATTATTTTATTGACTGCAAGAAGCACGATTGAAGACAAGATTACTGGCTTAGATCTAGGCGCAGATGACTATCTTCCAAAACCTTTTTCTACCGAAGAGTTATTAGCAAGAATCCGCGCTTTAGGAAGAAGAAAAGCTGCTCCCATCGAAGAAAAGAAAGAAATATCATTTAGCGATATCATCATAGATGAAGCTAATTATGTTGTTAAATGCGGAAATAATTCGATTTCGCTGTCTAATAAGGAAATGATGATATTGTTACTTTTAGTAAATAGTGATGGAAAAATCGTTTCTTTAGATAAAATCACAAGATCAGCATGGGAAATTGAATCATATTCCACGAATGAAAATGTCTGGGTTTTTATTACTTATTTGAGAAAGAAATTAGAATCAATTGGATCGAAAACAAAAATTAAATCAATAAGGTATCAAGGATACTATTTGGAGAAAGCAAAATGATTAAAAAGTTGAAAATAAAATTTATTTTAATATCAATGCTATCGGTCTTAATTGTTTTAGTTGTGACTTTCTCCGCTATTAACATCTCCAATTATGTTTCCGTTGAAAATAATGCTTCTAATGCAGTTAGCGAAGTTATTAGGCAAGGAACCACTGATGTATCTCCTGGTGAACCTCCAAGTGGAGAACCTGGAAACAAAGTTGAATTAAGAGAAGTGCATTATTTTGTTGTCTCTTTTAACCAAGATGGTTCCGTTAATTCCTCTAACACTAAGCATATGTTCATTCTCAGTGAAACTGAATGCAAAGAACTTGCTACCAAAGTATTCAATAATGAGCTCACTGGCGGAAAATATAGCTCTTTCCGTTTTAAAAAGGCATCAAAAAATGATGGATTAACATATGTTGGTTTTATCGATATTAAAGAAAAACTTGAAAGCGCTAATCAGTATTTGCTTATTTCTTCGTTAATTGCTTTAGGTGCTTTCGTGGCATTCGCGGGACTAGTAATATTGGGCTCTAACATCGCTTTTAAATCCACAGAAGAAGCATATAAAAACCAAAAGAGATTTGTCACTAATGCGTCGCACGAATTAAAAACTCCTTTGACTATTATATCTGCGGATTTAGATTTAATTGAGATGGATAATGGGAAGAACGAATGGAGCGACTCGATAAGAGATCAATTGGTGCGTTTAAATGAAATGACCAATCAATTAGTGACTCTTTCAAAACTTGAAGAGGAAGATAAAGCAAGGTTTCCATTTGAAGATTTCTCTATTAATGAAGTGTGCAATAAAGCGATTGATGCGTTCTCCGCTAGTTTTAAAAACGAAGGCATTAAATTTTCTCATAACATTACTGGAAACATTACAATGTTTGGTAATAAATATTTAATTGATGAGTTGATATATATCTTCTTAGACAATTCTCTTAAATACACAGGCGGAGAGATGAAAAGTAGTTACTTTGTTGTCTCAACTAATGCGAAGAGGAAAACCGAGTTCCGTTTTTCAAACACAATTAATAAAGATGAAGAGGTGGATATCAAACAAATTATGAATCGATTCTATCGCTCTCCATCCAATAAAAAAGAAGGCTCTGGAGTAGGTCTCTCAATTGCTAAAGAGATAATTAATCTCCACAAAGGAACAATCAAGATAGATAAAAACTTAACTTCTATTACCTTCATCATTACGTTTTAAGGTGTGGAATTCTTTGGCAGAGTGTAGAATTGTATTAAAACATTTACTCCTTGCCAAAAATGATATCTAATCTTAGATATCATTTTTTATATTAAACGCCATTCAATTTTGTCAATAACAAATCTAAGAGTGATATAATCAATATTGTATTTATGAAATATATTGTATTGTCCTCAACTTTATTTGTTATTGGTTCTTTAATTGGCTGGGTTATTGAACTCTTCTTCAGGAGATTTGTTTCTCAAAAGAAGTGGATGAATCCTGGCTTTTTAACTGGACCATATTTACCTATATATGGCTTTGGTGTTTTAGTCTTATATGGAGTTAGTAATTTACCATTAGGAATAAGTAACCAACCCGTTGATATTATCGTCCATATTCTTGTTATTGGAGTGGGTATGACTCTTATAGAATTTATTGCTGGTTTGATATTCATCAAAGGTTTCAAGATTAAACTCTGGGATTATAGTAATAGAAAATGGAATATTATGGGCATTATATGCCCTTCTTTCTCTATTATTTGGTTAGGAGTAGGATCTTTATATTATTTCTTATTAAACCCTGTATTAGTTAATGGACTAACTTGGATTAGTGAAAACCTTATCTATACATATTTTGTCGGAGCGGTGATAGGAGCAATGATTGTGGACTTTGCCTACTCAATACACTTAGCCACTAAGTTAAAAGACTATAAAGAACTTGCTTCATTACGATTTGAAGACTTTAAAAAAGAGTTAAAAAATCGATTAAAAAATATTCGATAGAATATAAATAACGAAAACTAGACTTAAATTGCGGGTCAGTGTTCCAAAGCGTTCGGTTTTCTTTCATTGTGTCAAAACACTATAAACCAGCTAACTTGAATAAATATAATTATTTTTACCCACAAAGTGTATATTCATATATGAATTTGCCTATTTTTCTCCTCACTCAAAATAATGAATGATAGAATAAATAAGCAACTTAAAAACAAGATTGGAGAACTTATGTATCTTATTGAAACAAAAGACTTAACCAAGAGATACAGCCACGTCAATGTCGTTGATCATGTTAACATGCATATCGAAGAAAACTCCATTTATGGTTTCGTTGGAGAAAACGGATCAGGAAAAACAACGATAATGCGTTTGTTAACCGGACTTGCTGAACCCACAAGCGGTGGTTTTACCATGTTTGGAGTCGATAATAAATCGCCTCATATCTATAAATACCGCAAACAATTATCCGCTATCGTGGAAACAACATCGCTTGAACCAACCATGACCGCGATTGAAAACATGAGATATCTCGAACTTTATCTCGGCATCAAACTAACAAACGAAGAGAGAAAGAATCTACTCACCAAGGTCAACCTTGGGAGTGTTGGAAATAAGAAAGTTAAAAACTTCTCTTTAGGTATGAAACAAAGATTAGGCATCGCTCTTGCCTTAATTAATAAACCTAAATTGATGCTTTTAGATGAACCAATGAATGGACTTGATCCAGAAGGCATCGCAGAATTGAGAGATTTATTAATTGATTTATGTCAAAGAGAGAATATGACCATTCTCATCTCTTCTCATATCCTTTCTGAACTTGAGAAGATTGCCTCACATTATGGATTTATCCATAAAGGACACTTAATCGAAGAAATAACCGCGGAAGAATTACAAAATAAGTGCCGCAAATCATTAAATGTTAAAGTTGATAATGTTGGAAACGCTACCAATGCATTAAGAGAAATCAACATTACTGATTTAAAAACTTCTCCAAATGGAGAAATTAAAATCTATGATGATGTCAGAATTGTCGATGTCATTAAAGTGCTGGATAAAAACAAAGTTGAAATATTAGCAATCAATTCCAATGATGAATCTGTGGAAGACTATTATCTCAACCTCATTAAGGAGGTAAGGTAATATGCTAAGTTTATTTAAAGCATTCCTCTTCAGACTCGTTAGAGATTTAACATTTAGAGTTACTCTCATTATCGGAGTAGGGCTTGCTCTATTAATGACCGCTATCTATTTCATTCTTGGAAAAGTTACTGATAACTCACTTGGAATGTTAACCGGAGAAAATATGCTCGTACAATCACTCTCGCCAGCGCAGAACTTCGGCATTGCTATCCCAGTTAACTTAATCTCCTTCACTGTTATTGAATTTAGTCACGGAACGATTAGAAATAAGATTATCGCCGGTAATTCCAAAGGAAAAATCTATGCCTCTTTATTTTTAAGCGGTTTAGTCTTCTCTATTCTTCTTATCGTCTCTTACGCTTTATTATGTTTTGTTCTTGGAACAATCTTTGGAGGATTTCATCCAAATAATGGTCAAGGTGGAACTTTAGGGTTAGCAGCGTTTGATTCTCATTATCTCGTTAGAATGCTTATCACAGGTTTAATCTCCTATGTTAGCATTACTTCCTTTGCTGTCTTCTTTGCGACATTATTTAGACAAATTGGTGGAACAATCCCAGTTGTTATCATCGGTATCATCGGCTGCTATTTCGTCGCGATGCTTCCATCATTAATCAATAGTCTTTCAAATAACGAAGGTCTTAACACATTCTTAAACGTCGTAAGAATTGTTGATCCTTTGTACGCTATAAGCGCTCAAGAGATGGTTGTTGATACCGACACGGGTGTGTCTTACTTAGTGATGAGCGACCAAACTTTTATTGCGGCCATCATTAATAATCTCGTCTACGCCACAATCTTTTTCTTAGGCGGGTTCTTTATCTTTAGAAAAAGAGATGTAAAATAATAGAAAATAGAAAAGGGGAAGATATTTATGCAAGACATTAAATTACTTATTCAAAAAGAACTAGATAGACAAAACAATGGCATCGAATTAATCGCTAGTGAAAACTACGCCTCAAAAGATATCAGAGAAGTCACTGGTTCCATTCTCACAAATAAATACGCAGAAGGCTATCCTCATCGCCGTTATTATGGTGGATGTGAATTTATTGATGAAATCGAACAAATTGCCATAGACGAAGCTAAAAAGCTCTTTAAATGTGAATTTGCTAACGTCCAACCACATTCCGGAAGTCAAGCTAATGCTGCTGCATATCGCGCTTTGATGCCTAATGGTGGGAAAGTCTTATCCTTAGTCCTAAATGATGGCGGTCATCTTACCCATGGCTCCCCAGTTAGTTTCTCCTCAAACTTATATACCTTCGTTCATTATCCGTTAGATAAAAATGGATATCTCGATTACGAAGTGATTAGAGAAATTGCCTTAAGAGAAAAACCAAATGTCATCTTAAGTGGTTATTCTGCTTATCCTCACGCGATTGACTTTAAAAAGTTCAGAGAAATATGCGATGAAGTAGGCGCTTACCTTATGGTTGATATGGCGCATATCGCTGGATTAATCGCAACCGGTGAACACATGTCACCAATCCCATACGCTGATATCGTGACCTCAACCACCCATAAAACGCTAAGAGGTCCTCGTGGAGGATTAATCTTAACAAATAATCCTGATCTTGCCAAAAAGATCAATTCTGCAATCTTCCCATATTATCAAGGTGGACCTTTAGAGCATGTCATCGCTGGTAAAGCCGTCTGCTTTAAAGAAGCTAATACCCCTGAATTTAAAAAATATATTCAAGGCGTAAAAGAAAACACCAAACAATGCGCGGAGACACTTAAGTCTTTAGGTGCCTTATGCACTGAAACAGATAATCACCTCTTTTTACTAAATGTTTTAGATTCCTTTGGCATTACAGGACTTGAAGCCCAAAACAAACTTGAAGAAATCTTTATTACCACGAATAAGAACATGATTCCAAACGACACCAAATCACCAAAAGAAACGTCCGGACTTCGTATTGGATTTGCCGCGGTAACAACAAGAGGCTGCACAAAAGAAGATGCTTCTAAGATTGGTAAAATCATCTTCGATTATCTCAAGCATAATATCGATAAGGACTTTGCCCAAAAAGAAGTCAAAAAAATTATTTCAAAATGGAAATCCATTGAAAATATATAGAATATATTCTAACTAAGAAGGAAGCTCAAAATAGAGCTTCTTTTTTAAAATTTTTGAAAGTTTTTTGGCGAAAAATCGCAAAACGCCCCTATATACATAAGTGAGACAACATGTTTTTTAGGAGGATTTACCATGAAAAAAGGCAAACAAAACGAAATCGATATCCTTACTGCGGTAACAGGAAAAAGACTCAAAGAACTAAATGAGAAGTGGAAGAAACACATCAACAGGATGTTTCCAGAAGCTAAAGATGACGACATGATTCACGGATATTTCTATCATGATGAACACGCTAAACCAGACATCGTCATCAGCATCAATCAACGATCCATCTTCTTATCAATCAAATCAGGAAGAAATCCATCATGCCATCATGAAAGCTTTTCTGAATTTGCTGGTTTCTTAAGAAAAAATGGTGTGAATAACCGCATTATTCGAATCATATCTTTCTATCAATTTGGAATGAGTGACAAATTATCTAATCACGGAGAACCATTTTCTAGAGAGCAAATCCAAAGTGATTTCAAACCATATGTTAAAGAAGTAAATGATTTCTTCTTATCGCACCCTGCAATCGTGAAAAAAATCGTTTATCGTTCATTAATTAGAGGAGTGAGATACGCCGCTAACGCCATCGATTATTTCTATTATGGGAACGTTGAAAGAGGATTCTTATTATCCGCGGAAGACATCTACCGCGAAATATTAGAAGATTCATACACCGAATCAAGAGCGATTCATTTCTACGGGTTAGTGTTTCAACCAGATGGAAGAAGGGAGGATCGACAAAATCATCTCTTTGTCAGAATTAAGTGGCCGATTCTAGCGATGAGATTTTATGATGATGCTTTTCTCGAAAAATATTCATAACTAGATTATAATCTTTCTTAAGAAAGAGAAATAACACCATGGATGAAACTGTACTCTGCTATATAAAGAAAGATAACCGCTACCTCATGCTTTATCGCAACAAGAAAGCTAACGACCCAAACGCTGGAAAGTGGATGGGAGTAGGAGGACACATTGAAAAAGGTGAAACCCCTGATGAAGCAATGAAAAGAGAGATTAAAGAGGAAACTGGTTTATCCGTGAAATCATATATTTTTAAAGGCATTGCCACCTTTGTAAACAACGCTTATAAAGAAAGAATGTATCTCTACAGGGTTGAGTGTTTTGATGGTGATTTAATCGAATGTAATGAAGGAGAATTAAAGTTCTTTACCATTGATGAAATCTATAACCTTAACATGTGGGAAGGAGATAGATTCTTTCTTCCATATATCTTCGGGGATGAAGAATACTTTGAAATACTTCTTTATTACGAAAACGATAAGTATATAAAAACTGAAAGAATTAAGTAGTGATATCCCTAAATAAAAAAGTAATATCTTTTCTTGATTGTTTATTATCAAAGTCTTTATAATATTGACTGCTAGGGATATCGTACAAAGGTAGTACAGCGGTCTCCAAAACCGTTAATGTGGGTTCAATTCCTACTATCCCTGCCATAAAGTAACCTGAAGGGGCTGTTCGAAAACCTAACAGGTGAGTAGATGCTCCTTTTATTATGAAAAGAGGCGAAATCGCAAGAAATCGCCTCTTTTGCTACAATACAACTGTTCGACGGAGGTATTGTATGCCTTATTTTAACACAGGAAAAATA
>JAFSNY010000035.1 GCA_017447305.1 Bacilli bacterium
GTAAACTCAATAAATTTTGGGTAGCACCTAGTAACTTAGAAAGAGAAGAATTTAAAAAGCCAAGTTGGAGGCGCTTAACTAAAAAGGGTATTAAAATAAATAATGCTCAATATGAAAAGAAGTAGGTTTTTCAACAATGTTTCATTGTTGGATAAAAACATTAAGCATTATGAAGGTTAATTAAGCAAAACAAAAGGAGCCGTTATTCACCTTTTGGGTTTTTCAACAGCCCCCTTTATGTTTAATAGTGTGAACTATTTAAGAATTTCGTTAACTGTACCAGCACCAACGGTTCTGCCACCTTCACGGATGGAGAATTTGGTACCTTTTTCGATGGCGATTGGGTGAATTAATTCAACGGTTAATTCAACGTTGTCGCCTGGCATAACCATTTCAACGCCAGCAGGAAGGGTGATAACACCGGTGACGTCGGTTGTACGGAAGTAGAATTGTGGACGGTAGTTGCTTAAGAATGCAGTGTGACGGCCACCTTCTTCTTTGGTAAGGACGTAAACGGAGGCTTTGAATTTGGTATGTGGAGTAACGGAACCTGGTTTAGCAAGGACTTGACCACGTTGGACTTGATCACGGTTGATACCTCTTAAAAGGACACCAACGTTATCGCCAGAGGTGACATAGTCACATGTTTTACGGAAGGATTCAAGACCAGTAATAACTGATTTTTGAGTTTCACGGATACCAACGATTTCGACTGGATCATTGAGTTTTGCTTCACCTCTCTCAACACGGCCAGTAACGACTGTACCACGACCAGAGATGGTCATGACGTCTTCGATAGCGAGTAAGAATGGTTTATCAACATCTCTTTGTGGAGCTGGGATGTAGGTATCGCAAGCTTCCATAAGTTTGAGGATGGTTTCTTGTTCTTTTGGATCGCCTTCAAGAGCGAGTCTAGCGGAACCTCTGATGACTGGGACTTCATCGCCTGGGAAACCATATTGGTTAAGAAGGTCTCTGACATCCATTTCGACGAGATCTAATAATTCTGGATCATCGACGAGGTCAGTCTTGTTAATGTAAACAACGATGTATGGAACACCAACTTGACGAGCAAGAAGAATGTGTTCACGAGTTTGTGGCATAACACCATCAGTACCTGCGACAACGAGGATAGCACCATCCATTTGAGCCGCACCGGTAATCATGTTCTTAACATAGTCAGCGTGCCCTGGGCAGTCGACGTGAGCATAGTGACGAGTAGCGGTTTGGTATTCGATGTGAGCTGTGTTAATTGTAATACCACGAGCTTTTTCTTCAGGTGCGGAGTCGATTTGATCATAAGCAGTTGCGACTGCGCCACCTTGTTTTGCTAAGACAGCGGTAATAGCAGCAGTTAAGGTTGTTTTACCATGGTCAACGTGTCCGATGGTACCAATGTTAACGTGAGTCTTACTTCTGTCAAATTTTGCTTTTGCCATAAATTGAGATTCTCCTTTCTTCGTATAAATAAATTTAACGAATATTCAACATAGCAATTTAATTATAACCAAATAACAAGGTTATTCAATGACAATTTTTACCGGTTAGTCATTCCGGATTTCTTGATAATCTCGTCTTGGACATATCTTGGACATTCTCCGTAGTGGGAGAATTGCATGATATAGTTACCACGACCTTGTGTCATAGATCTTAAATCTGTGACATATCCAAACATTTCTGAGAGAGGTACTTCCGCTTCAATAATCTTGGCGTTACTTCTTTGAGATTCACCAGTAACGTTTCCACGTCTTCTAATGACATCACCGAGAATATCACCATAATATTGTTCTGGAACAGTAACCTCAATCTTCATGATTGGTTCTAAGATGACAGGATCACATTTCTTACCCGCTTCTTTAAGGGCCATTGAGGCGGCAATTTTGTAAGCGGCTTCAGAGGAATCGACATCATGGTAAGAACCATCAAATAAGGTTGCTTTAACATCGATTACTTGGAATCCTGCGACCATACCTCTGGCGAGGGCATCGACTAACCCGTCTTGGGTTGGTTTGATATATTCTCTAGGAACAGTACCACCGACAACCGCATCAACGAACTCGAATCCCTTACCTGGGTTTGGTTCAAACTTGATCCAGACATGTCCATATTGACCACGACCACCGGATTGACGGATGTATTTTCCTTCACAATCCGCACTCGCCTTAATCGTTTCACGATATTCGACTTGTGGGGCGCCAACATTGACATTGACATTGAATTCCCTTCTCAAACGATCGACGATGATGTCTAAGTGAAGTTCACCAACACCAGCGATGAGGGTTTGACCTGTTTCTGCATTGGTTCTCACTCTGAAGGTTGGATCTTCTTCGGCGAGTTTCGCTAACGCTGCATTCATCTTTTCTTGATCAGCCTTCGTTTTTGGCTCAATCGCTTCTTCGAGGACTGGTTCAGGGAATTCCATTTTTTCTAAGACGACGACTTTCTTGTCATCGCATAACGTATCACCAGTGATCGTGTTTTTTAAGCCAACAACTGCACCGATGTCACCAGCGTGAAGTTCTTCAACTTCTTGACGGTGATTAGAATGCATTAAGACAACACGAGCGATACGTTCTTTTCCACCTTTGGTGGAGTTTAATATGTATGAACCACTTTTTAAGACACCGGAGTAGACGCGAACATAAGCGAGTCTTCCAACAAATGGGTCTGTCGCAATCTTAAAGGCAAGAGCGGCAAGTGGAGCATCATCACTAGGATGACATTCAACTTCATTTCCTCTTTCATCGACGCCTCTAGCAGCGGGGATATCAAGTGGGCTTGGGAGGTAATCCACTACTCCATCAAGCAAGAGTTGAATGTTTTTGTTTTTATAAGCTGAACCACAGAAAACTGGATGGAATTCACCAGTTAAGACCGCTTTACGAATAACAGCCTTAATTTCTTCTACGGTTGGCTCTTCTCCTTCGAGGACTTTCATCATGAAGTCTTCATCGAAGTTTGCAAGGGTTTCGAGGAGCTTTGCTCTAAGCTCACTAACCTTTGCCTTTAAGTTTTCAGGAATCGCCTCTTCTTGAGGTTCTTCATGAATGTCTGAGGTATATACCCAGGCCTTTTGTTCAATGATATCAACACAACCTTTAAGAGTTGATTCGATACCAATTGGATATTGTACTGCTTCAGCGCATGCGCCTAATCTTTCATGGAGTGAGGCTACACACATTTCGAAGTCGGCACCAATGGCGTCTAGTTTATTGACAAAGACAATTCTAGGAACGCCATATTTAGAACCTTGTCTCCAAACGGTTTCTGTTTGTGGTTCTACACCATTTTTACCATCGAGAACTGTAACAGCGCCATCAAGAACACGAAGTGAGCGTTCAACTTCAACAGTGAAGTCAACGTGTCCTGGAGTGTCGATGATGTTAATTCTGTTGCCCTTCCACATGGCTGTGGTAGCTGCGGAGGTGATGGTAATACCTCTTTCTTGCTCTTGGGCCATCCAATCCATCGTGGCTGCACCTTCATGGGTTTCACCAATCTTATGGATCTTTCCTGTGAAATAAAGAATTCTTTCAGTGGTGGTAGTTTTGCCGGCATCGATGTGGGCCATAATTCCGATATTTCTAGTGTGAGCTAAATCGAATTCACGAGCCATACATCTCTCCCTTCTAGATTACCAACGATAGTGTGCGTAAGCCTTGTTGGCCTCAGCCATCTTGTGGGTATCTTCTTTTTTCTTGATGGAAGCACCAACACCATTAGCGGCGTCGATGATTTCGTTAGCTAAACGATCTTCCATGGTTTTCTCATTTCTGAGTCTGGAATAGTTAACTAACCAACGGAGACCTAAAGTGACTTTTCTATCTTGAGAGACTTCGGTTGGAACTTGGTAGTTAGCAGCACCGATACGACGAACTTTTAATTCGACTTCTGGCATGATGTTTTGAATCGCGGTTGCGAAGACATCCATGGCTGGTTTTCCAGTTTTCTTTTCAATCTTTTCGAAGGCGGTATAGAGAATCTTTTGAGCAGTTCCTCTTTTGCCATCGAGCATGATTTTGTTAATTAATCTTGTGACCAATTTTGAATTGTAAATTGGATCTGGTAAGACATCGCGCTTTGGAGCGCTTCCTTTACGTGGCATGTTTGTTTCCTCCTTCTACTATTTAGCTTCTTTTGGTTTTTTGCTTCCGTATAAACTACGGCCTTGTCTACGGGCTTCAATACCAGCGCAGTCGAGGGTTCCGCGGATGATGTGATAACGAACACCAGGTAAATCCTTAACACGGCCGCCACGAATTAAGACGGTACTATGTTCTTGGAGGTTATGGCCTTCGCCACCAATATAGGCGGTAACTTCATATCCGTTGCTTAAGCGAACACGAGCGTATTTCCTTAAGGCAGAGTTTGGTTTCTTAGGTGTCATGGTACCAACACGGGTGCAGACGCCTCTCTTTTGAGCGGAAGGTTGATCCTTTTCTTTCTTTTGTAAAGAGTTCCATCTTTTACCAAGAGCAGGAGTTTTGGATTTTTCTTCAAGACTTCTTCTGCCTTCACGGACTAATTGATTAATAGTTGGCATATTAATTTCTTCTCCTTATTTTTCTACTTTTGTGTCTTCCACACTACCGGGTGTATCCCCTTTTCTCTTTAAAAAGACCGCAAGAGGTCTAATGAGGGTGTGAAAACACACGCTCATATATAATATATAAGTGAAAAATAAATGTAAATATTTTTTTGTAAAAAGTTTTTTGTTTGGGTAAAAAAGCGATTATTTATTGGCTAACGCCATGACATTTTTATGATATTCTTCATGAATTTGATTAACCATTTCATCGGTTAGGTTGGCACTATTATCTACGACACTTCTAAATAAGTCACAGAATAAACTTGGTTTACAAAGAACGGTGCGATAATCATTTGCCATTTTTAGTCTTGCTTCATCATTTGGATCAAATAGAGTTTTATCTGTCATTTTTAATTTATATTTATCCATGAGTATTTTTGATAATTTTGTTTGACTGCTTTGATTTGAAATATATGAAGCAAATTGCATAATTTCATATTTTTTCACAACATCTTCTTGTTCTAAAACAATCAATCCATTCATTTCTAGGGCGTGATTCCACTGATATATTTTCCCTTCATATTCAATAGGAGGAATATCAATGTACGCAAGATTATCTCCAAAATAGCTTTGATATTTTTCAAGCGCAATATATGAATAATAATCAAATACCGCGACATATTCGTTATTTAAATTAGGTTCATATCCGTTAAAATCAACAACACCACTACCAAATACTGTGGCTAATGCTTTAGATACTTTCTTAGCTTTTGAGGAATTAAAATTATCAGTAACTTTCGTTATAACTGTCTTTTTTTCTGGACCATTGAAAGTTTGGCCATCAGATTCATCTACCAAGATATACTCCGCTTTTGTAGATATTCCACTTCCAAAATAACAACCACCCAGATATGGTTCATAAGAGATAGGAAGCGATATTTTCATGTTAAGTTGTTTGACTTTATTGATTAATGTAGTCCAAGATGAAAAATCTTCCTTGCTTAATTTGGAACTATCATAGAAAAAATAATCCCAAATTGAATAATTAACAGGAAAGGCATATAGTTTTCCATCTTTCATATAATGCTCAACGACAGCGTGATTGGTTCTATCTTCGACTTCTTTTCTAAAAGAATCATATAAAGGCGCATATAAGCCAAGATTAGCATAATTTTTAATCTGCGCGGTTTGCCCAAGCCATAAGTCGACATCATATAAAGATCCAGCCTCGCCCATTCTGCCGAAAAATTGGATATCAACGTTATAATCAATAGTTTTTTTATATTCCTCAATCAATTCTTGATAAACTACCGCCGTTAAATCATCACAGTTCGCACAGAAAGTAAATGAGATGTCTTTATATTCATCAATAATTGGGTCTTTAGTGGAAACTTTATTTGAACATGATGAAAAAGATAAGCATAAAGGAAATAGAAGTAAAAATATCGTTTTATTCTGTTTCATAATCATCATCTCCTTGAATCATCTCTAAACCAGTATTTAGAGGATTAATGCCACTTTGCCAAAACATTGAAGTGTATTTGTAATAAGAAGTCGTGTTTTGGAAGAAGTATTTAACTCCATAATTATATCCCTTAGTGGCGGTGTAATTAAAATCAATAGCAAGATAACTCTTAATAACAGTATCTTCCTCATCATAATAATCACTGACCACCATGTGAGTTGTTTTATTATTGCCCCCAAGCCCAGGATGGCAATAAAGCACAGCTTTGTTATTAATGTAAGAATAATCGTAAGCTACTACTATATGACCGCTGCCAAAGGTTAGTGGACTTGTGTCATCTATTGATAGCAGCACAGGTTTATTATCGTCGATAATGTCAATAATGTTTGAAACAATTGTTGATTCTACAGATCCGTAAGCAGGACCGGGATCAGGGTGTTCGTATTGAGTAAGACTATAATCTTCATCATCAAGCCCAACTATATTTTCTAAATATGATTCTAGAACATTGATTCTTTGAGAATGAGTAGTTGCAAATGGATTAATATTATTTAAATGTACATATCCAAAATCATTGCCAATGGTGATTAATTTAGCGTGCAAGGATGTATCATTTATATCGTAATAATAATCCAAATAATCTTCATTTTCCCAAGTGGAAATATCCTCATTTTCATAATCATCAAATGCATCAACACTATCATGGATAATTCCAGGAGAGTCTCTTCTAGCAATGGCATCCATGGATGGAGCAACCGGTCTGAATGTATATGAAGATGAAATTAAATTACCATCGAAATATGAATCAAAATAAGATAGAAGCATTCCTAAGCCAACATAACCACACGAGCCTTTATAATTCATTCCAAAATTGGTAGTGAGATTATCGTAGTAGTGTTTTAAATATGTTGAATAACTTGTCGCACCAGAAGTTGGAATCGGAACATTAAATGAGCCATTCCCATCGCCATCTCCCGCAAAAAAGAGTGACTGTTTATTTGTTATATCATTTATCAGTGATAATGCTTTAAAACCACATAGTGAAGAGAGAATAGTTATTAGACTGCCCTTAATAGTTAATGCAAATCCTTTATTCATATTATATTTACCCCTTTTTGTTGCATCGAATCTAATTTAATTATAAATAAAAAATGAGTTGTTAATCAATAACCACTCATCTCTTTACTTGATATCATACATGTAATCATACCATGGGAAATTCTTCCATTGATTAACGTGTAATCGATGCATCTCCTCTACGAGAAGAAGCGCTTTAACTGTCACTCTTTCCGTTGGATTAAATTCAACATATTCTTCTTTAACGTATATAGCGAAATACGTTAAGTCAGTTGGAATGTTGAATGTATATAAATATTTCCAATCAATATCAATGTTATGTTCAGTATTATCTAATTTAGTGCCACGATAATGGAAGCCACTATGATCGATAGTAACTCTTCCTTTGGAATATGGTTCACTGGTTGCGTGACCTTTAAGATAATGGTCTCTAGGGAGCATTCCAACATTAACGTCAAAAGACATCGAATAATTATCATCTTTTCTGATGTCTTTAATGATATCCATTCTTTCTTGCTCAACCCATTTTAATGGTGATTCAGGAATAATGCATGAATCATCAAATGGATGAAAATCATAATATTGATCTAATGTCGCTCCATTACCGCATTTTAAACATTTGATTTCATCTTTTTCAGCAATCATTGAAAATTCTTCATGACATTTTGGACATTTAAAACACATATCATGGAGATTAGTGGCCATTCCGCCTTTCTTTGATGGTTTAAATTTAATTCTCGCGGTTTTGTTATATTCATAATCATCCATTTTGAAAGTGAGGTTGATTTTATCTTCAATCTCTTCTGGAGTCATATTCTTTAAATCTTCTGGAGAAAATAATAGATATTGTTTATATGAGACTTTTCCAATTCGATCTTCTTCACTGATTTTATTATTTGTTAAATATGAACCGCGAATATCCGCACAATAGATAGGGACGCCAAAATGTTTTAAGAATTTTCCAGTTCCAGGAACGATCGGTTGGTTATTTCCAAAGTTTGAACTATTACCTTCTGGAGATAAAGCGACAATTCCACCTTGCTTGATAATGGAAGTCATAGCCTTTACACCTGCGATATCACCTAAGCAAAATGGTTTTTTAGGAAGGATTTGATTCATCTTTAATGCCCAATGAAGGTGACCTCTAAAGAATTCGTTATATTCACAAACGATATTCACCCTTCTTGGCCAGGCTGCGGTCGCGATGAAAGTATGGTCTCTTCTTGATTGGTGATTCCAAATGATGAAAGCCGCACCTTTCTTGGGGAGTTTATCAATTATTTCATAAGAAGGATGATATTTTGCCCCTAAAAGAGGGGTTCTTCCTACCACATAATAAATGAAATACCAAAAAGGATTAGGGACGTGATATTTTCGTTTACTGACTTCTAAAATGATATCTCTAGTTTTTTTCATTTGTTTATTATTCCGGTAAACATTTTATCACATTCATATTTTCTATAAAGATAAAAAAACCCACTTTGTTAAGTGGGTAAGCAAATAAGTGAATATTGTCATGAAATAAAGACGTAATCTTTAAATGGACTATCAGTTACATTTCCTTCAGAATCCACTAATTGGGATGATGTATTTATTCTTTCAATATAGACCTTGCATCCATAAGGAGAATTATTTTCATCAAAGAAATAATATAGTATTTCATTATTATTCAGGCCGTTAAATGAATAATCTAATGGAGATGGGAGTTTGACATCAATTTTAGAAAACACTATTTGATATATCTCACATAAATTTTTGGAATATCTATCATCGAAGGAATCATTGTCTAAATTGATGAGATTATATGTTCCATCATATTTTTGATTCTCATATTTTAAAGAATAATCATAATTGTCATTAATCGATAAATTAATTGAAAGTGAGCCTTTTAAATGTAAATCAATCTTCTTTTTATTACCAAAAAAGTCACTTGATTTATTATTTTGACAAGCAAACAAGAATAGAGAAAGTAACAATAATATCTTTTTCATAAGTATTAACCAACAATTAATTGAGCTGAATAAACATAGGAATATCTGTATTGGTTCGCTACGTGTGGAAAAGATGACAATGATTGAATGTCAAACCAACGTTCAGAAGAAGAATGACCATCTAGAACACTTACAAAGAATACAGAAATATCATAACTATATGTGGATGTGTGAATGAGCGAATAAAGTTCTCTATACCCAGTAATCATCATGGCATGATTGCCATAAAACGCATCACCAACTGTAACCAATTGTACAGGACGATTGTTATCAATTTCGTTTATAATGAACGATTTTGTAGTATTACTTTCAGAATGATATGTATAACTCGTATTATTGTATCCGTAATATTGGCCAGCGTTTTCAAAAGCATATTCCATTGTGTTAACACTTGTTCCCATAACAACATATCCGCAATTAATAGCATATTCTCTTTCTTTTAAATACAATTCATGCAAAGTGGAAGAAGTTGCTTTTGGATAGTAATCCATTTCAGCGGCAGCACTCATTATTGCTGGTTCAGAATAAGCGCTAAAAGAGACTGTACTATTGTATGCTGGCAGATTAGATTTTCCACCATACCTCGAATAGTACGCTAGCGCATTACTTGTGGACGTGAGCCCACAATTTCCTTCAGAATATGAGCAACCATTCTTGCTTGCAATATAAACACTATCCTCATATTGTCCATATCCATCGCTATAGGCCGAAGTACTCAGTCCACTTAATTTGCCATTACTCAAAATGGTATAAGAGAAGTAATAATCGGTATTATAGTGATCATGAAAATAACTATATATATTTGAATACTCAATCGAATTATATACTCCCAAGGATGGAAAGAAAGGAACCTGGACCGGTCCGCAAACACTCACATCACTAAACTGTTTATTGTGCGACTCACAATTATTGACGTCGTAACCAAACAAAGCGTTTAGCGAGATACTATTAATAAATAAAAGAAATAATTTTATGAATAAACAAAGCATACTAATATCGATTATATTATGCAAAAAAATATGATTGATGACAAGTAAAATTAAAATTACGTTAATTGAATAGTTAATTGCAACTCGATAGGAAAATAAGTTGAAATTACCTTTTCAGTATAATAAATATGATGCTTCCTGAGGAAGGAGGGTTCATGGAAAAGCATGAAAAAGGGAGCAAAAAGCATATAACGAGTAC
>JAFSNY010000036.1 GCA_017447305.1 Bacilli bacterium
TGGTTGGATATAGCGTTTAAAATATCTAAATTTGGTAAATCTCATCGAAGTTAGATGAATCATTCCAAAGGAAATGAGTCCTAAGGAAAGAGGGACGGCCATATAGGTAACTGGGGATGGTAGACCAGTAAGTCCAAAGATAAAGGCAATAAATAGGTATGACGCAATAGCGGTGATAAAACCACCCATTCCTTTAAACTTTGGCCCCATCAGTTCAGCGACGAGATTATCAAAGAAATTAACTAATGTTTCCGCGACGAAAAGAAGACCGCGACTTGGTTTTAATGGGTCATGAAAATGCGCCATAATGCCAGCGATGATATAAAGAGTCGCGACCACGAGCATGGCGATGATTGATGACATGACTTCACCGGATAATTCCCAGGTGAGGAAGTTATCAAATAGACCGTTCATTCTTCTTCCTTTCTAAAAGCGCTAAAACGATAAAGATAATTAAGGGGATGAAGTATCCACCAATAATGGCAAAGACATTAAAGATGTGATGATTGAAGTAATAATATAAAAGAGCGGATAAGATTGATACTATTGCTAGAAGTAAAACTCTAACAATAAGAACAGCAATAATCATCCTGTTGCTCTTTTTATCATTTACTCCCCTTTTGTCAACGAGACCAAAAACTAGATATGATGTAAAACTTATCACTTCTCCAACGATTAATCCTAAAGGGATTTCCATCCATCCAAAGATGGCAAGAGGGAGAAGTAATATGAAACCAAAGAAGGAAAATATCACAGCGAGAATAAATGTTTTAAAGTAAATATTCAAAGAGTGAAATTTTTCGTTCATTGATTATTTAATGACTTTCTTTTTGAAGTTTGTAAGTTCGACAATACCATCTTTGTAAATAAGGTGAATATTGCCTTGAATTAATGGTTTAAGATAGGCTCTGAAGGCATCGGACATTCTGGTCTTATCTTGCATGAATTCTTTAGGTAAGGTTTGTTCAGCGTTAGCGACATCTCCTAACGGAACGAGTTCGAATCTAGCGATGTATGGTTCATTGGAAACACGTTTCATAACGACCATTTGACCGGTCTTTCCTTCTAAGGCTGCAGTGACGCTTCTTTCACCGACTTCAATCGCTTCATCGCGGTCATTACGGGAAAGAAGGAATGGGTTAGCTCTTTGGAGAAGAGAAAGTTCTACAACTCTCGTCTTAATTCCTAAGCGTGATTCGATAATGCGGGCGAGTTCGGTACACGCACCAGCGAGTTGGACATGACCAAAGGAATCAACCGCGGCGTTTTTGGTATCTCTTTCAAATTTAATTCCTTCGGAAATAACGACAATACCATAGCCTTTTCTTTCTTTGATGTCCTTAATATCTTTTAAGAATTCTTCGACATCAAATTTGTTTTCTGGGAGATAGATTAAATCTGGGTGACCATCTTCTGGGACTAAGTCACTAGCAGCGGTTAACCAACCAGCATTTCTTCCCATAACTTCGACGATGTGGATCTTACCTTCTTTATAGCAGAGGGCATCTTTACTAATCGCATAGATGGAGTTGATGACAGCTTTGGCAGCGGAGGCATAGCCTAAGGTGTGGTCGGTACACGCTAAGTCATTATCGATAGTTTTTGGAACACCGATGACTTGGATGTCGAGATTCATCTCATCACAGAGTTGAGCGATTTTATTACAAGTGTCCATTGAATCATTTCCACCATTGATGAAGACGTATTTAATGGAGAATTTCATTAAATTGTGGACGATTTGCATATAAACAGGATCTTTAATATCCTTTGGAAGTTTTCTACGTGTTGTGCCTAATGCAGCACCTGGAGTTTGGATTAAGAGTTCGATATCGTGTGGATCTTCTTCTCTTAAATCAAATAATTTCCCTTCGATTAATCCTTCGATACCATTGATGGAACCATAGATGTGATCGATGAGGTCAGGGTGTCTAACTGCTTCTTTAAACGCTCCATAGAGGGAGGAGTTAATGACAGATGTTGGACCACCTGATTGAATGTAAACCATGTTTTTCATTTGCAAATATTCTCCTAATATTAATCAATAATATTGATATGAAGGTGAGCGGCAACTTCATAGGTCTTTTCTTGCATGTTGTGATCGAATGAATCACTAGCTTTTCTGCGCATGTATATCTCCGCATTTGGACAAGCTGCTTTAGCGATGATGGCGTTAGAGAAGACACACATATCGGAAACAAGTCCGCATAGATGAATTTCACTAGGATTAAGTTTAGCGAGTTCATTTCCCAACTCTAAGGAAGGGAAAGTTGGTTTTTCGATAACTTTACTATCCCCTACTTCTTTAAGAAGCTTATCGGTGATTTGATGTCCTTTGCTTCCTTTAAGACAGTGCGGTGCGGGTAAATGATGACCTTCAACAGTATCGAGATAACACGCTTCATGTGTATCCTTAGTAAAGAAGACCAAATCATTATTATTTTTGAATTCTCTGACTAATCGAATAATCTCATCTTCAATAGTTTCTGCACCTTTGAATCCGAGAGCACCATCGACAAAGTCGTTTTGGTAATCAACAACAATTAATATTCTCATGCCGTTCTTCCTTTCATAATTCTTCTGAATTATAACATACGTACTTGCGCATATAAACAAAAATCGGATGAAAGAGAAAAATGTGTTGCAATGACAATTGTGGTTGTTGTATAGTTTTCTAATTTCGATTTCGATATTTCACAGATGGTTGAATTATTGAAGGAGAAAAAATAAAATAGAGTTGTCTAAACTACATAAAGGAGCATTATAGTATGCCTGAATTCAAAATTACTTTGAACGGGGAAGTAAGAGTTTTTGATAAACCCGTGACGATACTTGAGCTTATTGGAGACGATCGCAAATACATCGCTGCGATGGTCAATAAGAGAGTTCGTGAATTAACCTATACTATCGAAAAAGATAGCGAGGTCGTTCCTCTTACAGTTAAAGATGGGGACGCGAAAAATATCTACGAGGCTAGCGTGAGATTTTTGGTTGCCATGGCAATGCATAATATCCACCCTGAACTCGAAGTTCGTTTTTCATATAACATCTCTCGTTCCATCTTTATGCAAATCTTAACTCCAGGTGTCTCATCCAATGGACAAATGGTCTTAGATTTAAGAAAAGAGATGAGGAGATTAGTTGATGAAGATTTACCACTTGTGAGAAAGATTCTCTCCAAGGAAGAAGCTGCAGCGATATTCGATGCGGAAGGCATGGAAGATAAATCAGCAATTATGAAATATCGTCCGGAAAAAACCGCGCATGTTTATGTTTGCGGCAACTATAAAAACTATATGTATAGTAGGATGGTCCCTTCAACTGGATATATCAAAGAATGGATGATTAGATTCTATCACCCAGGTATCATTATCCAATATCCTCGTAGTGAGGCCGGCGGAAAGATTCCACCATTTGAAGATGCCCCAACATTTGGTAAAACTTTAAAGAGAGCCCATCAATGGGCTACCGCTACTCATGCGGACACCGTTGTCGGTATTAATAAGCACATCGAACAAGATGGCGCAGTCGATTTTATCAACCTTTGTGAAAGCAAACATAATCAACAAATCGTCGAACTTGGAAATATGATTGAAGACGATATTGAAAACATCAGACTTATTTGTATCGCGGGTCCAAGCTCCTCTGGAAAAACGACATTCGCGAACAAATTAAGAATCGAATTAATGTCGAGAGGAATCAACCCAATTCGTATTTCTTTAGATGATTATTATTTACCACGCGATATGGCACCTAAAGATGAAAATGGTGAACCAGATTTAGAAAGTATTGATGCTTTGGACATTCCTTACTTCAACCAAAACATGTCTGATTTAATTTCTGGAATGACAGTTGAACTTCCAAAATTTGACTTCAAACTTGGTAAGAGAGTCCCAGGTCGTCGCTTATGCATTTCTCAAGATCAGCCAATTATTATCGAAGGTATTCATGCCTTAAATGATAAGATGACAAGCGACATTCCATCCCACCAAAAATTCAAAATTTTCATCGCTCCGCAAGCGCAAATTGCCATCGACAATCATAACCCACTTTCGCTTACTGACTTACGTCTTTTAAGAAGGATTGTGAGAGACTATCAATTCCGTGGCGCAAGCGCGATTGACACGATTAGTATGTGGCCAAGCGTGAGAAAAGGTGAATTCAGATGGATCTATGACACCCAAGAAGGTGCGAACTACGTCTTTAACTCCCTTCTCTCTTATGAGCTTTCCGTCATGAAAAAATATGCGATGCCTCTACTTGAAGCGATTGATCTTGAATCTAAATTCTTCCCAGTCGCTGAAAGACTCATTCGTATGTTGAAGTTCTTCGACGATTTACCTGATGAATGGGTTCCATGCAACTCCTTAATTAGAGAGTTCATCGGTGGTTCCTGTTACTCAGACGTCTAATAATTATTATACTTTGTATAATAAAAGTCCAGATTTCTGGACTTTTATTTTTGCTTATTAATTCTTCTTTTCCAAAGTTCAAATTTTCTTGTTTCGATTCGATGGATATTGACAAGTTGGACGTAATAAATGTTTTTCATCGCTTGATATTTATCCATATCATCTTTAGAGACACTTGAAGAGAATAAAACGAGGAAGACTTTTTCTAATCTAAAGAAGGATTCATATAAGGACAAAAGAGTAAGGTAGTAGTAATAATCTTTTGAAGAATATATGAGGGATGGGGTGCTATGAATGATTTCAGAAGAAAGTTCATATCGATTGTTATATGAGGATAATCCTGCAGCTTTTTCTAAACCATCACGGAAATTTAGTTTAAATGTTTGATCTTCACTAATTCCTTTAACCGAATATAGCCAACCATATTCAATGAACTTCTTCATATCTTTGCTCTTAAGGTCATGTTGTTTCATCTCTTCTTTTAGTTGCATGAAGATTGCTTCTTCTTCTGGAGTATCAGAGTGACCTTTCTTGAAGACCATCGCATAATGCATATGTTTTAAATAGGCAGGGAGACATTCTTTATAATGTTTAGCGATGACTACAAGAGTGCACTCTAATTCATGGAGGGTTCTCCAGTTAGCGAAAGCTTCCGTTTCATATCCATCGACTAAAAGAGAGGCGATACATCTTGAAATAGAGATGGATTTGGTAAGCAAATCGACAATCAAAGTATTTTTAGGATCGTTCTTTTTATAATTTTGTAGGATATTTAAGATAAAGTTCAAATAGAGGTTTAAAGAAGAAATTGGAGGCAAGAATCGATTACCAATTTTTCTCTCTTTATAGTTAAACATTGACAAAGTAATATATTTATCTGCGGAAACAGAGGCCATCGAAGCGATGATGTTATCGTTTTTGATGAACGATTCAATCTCTTCTGCACTTCTTCCGGATGTAGAGTAAATATATTCTCCGACAATATAAAAGATTAATTCACTTTGATTAACGAAATGTTCACTGATGACATTTTGTTTAATTAATTCATCGATAGAATCAATTGAAAGATTATAAACCTCATAAAGGAAGCTTAAAATATTATCGTTAGGTTTAATGACGTAATTAACGATTTTATTAAATTCAATAGCAGTTATTTTCTTAACCATTATACGACCTCCCTTATTTCTCCTTCAATGACACTTAATAAGTACATATTAATCTTTTTATTGGTGATTGTTTTAATATAATCACCATATGTATGTAGTTGTCTATCATACGCCTCATCACTGATTTTTTTAAGTTTAAAATCAATGATGTCTATTTCATCATCTCTGATGATGAGACAGTCAATAATTCCGTGGACTGCATTAACATCATCATAAAATTCATATTCGCGAAGGATATTTTCATCTTTGACGCCTTTAAAGATATCTAAGTTGATGACATAGTCAATCTTTTCTTTTTCCCATTTGTTTTTAATAAATGAGGTATCTTTGGTATCGAAATTAACGATTTCTAAGTAATAGTGAATCTTAACACCAAATTGAAGCTTAACGTCATCTGCGTCATCGTGAGATTTTTTACTCGCTCTTTTACTTTCGATGATATCGTATTCCATCTCAAGATGATCTTTATGGATGGTTAACTCTTCATCATCTTCTTCTACTATTTGATTTAATTCATTAAATATTAGCTCTTTATCCACTCCATATTTTTCATATAGTTTGATGTAAAGATTGAATTTATAAAATGAATCAGATTTCACTAAATTGACAAGTTCCTCTTCTTCCACTTTTGGAGAAAGAAGGATGATTTTTTCTCTCGCTCTTGTGAGTGCGACGTAATATAAGCGTAGTTTTTCTTCAAAATCATCTTGAATGAAATGTTCACTATGTAAGTATTTTGCAATAGAAGTTAGTTCGCTTTTCTCACTTTTTGGGAAGATGATTCCATAATCTTTAGTGACGAAATATTCACCGCTTTTATCTAATCGATTAAACTTATCCGTTAAGGCAGGGAAATAGCAAATTGGATATTCAAGTCCTTTGGACTTATGGATGGTAATAAGGGTGACACTGTCATCGATTTTGACCTTATCCTCAAATTCAATTTCAATTTCATAGTTATCAATATCATCAAAATAATCGACGAGATCTTTTAATGAATATCCCATATTATCCATTTCCATTGCGCGACTTAAGAAATAATCAGCTTTATGAGCATTCGCAGAGAATTCTCCAAGGGTGATAATCTTATCGTAGATATCGAACATCTGATAGAGTTCTTTGAGCGCTTCATGAAGCGAGAGATATCTAAGTCTTTCTTGGATGAGCATGATTTTTTGAATAAAGTCGACAGTTAGATATGATTTATTCTTTACAATATCGTAGATTTCTTGATCGTTCTTTTTGATGATAAAGGAACGAGAAAGTGAGATGAAAGCGTGAATGAATTCTTCACCATAGTCCTTGTTAAGCAAGTAATATAAGACCTTACATAAGGATTTAAGAGCGATGATGACGTCGGATTTAACAATCTTCTCACTTGAAGAGACGAATAAAGGGATTCCTCTTTCGTTAAAGATTTTACGATAATTATCGTTATATTTATTCTTTTGTACGATGATAGCGAAGTCTTTAAATGTTGCTTTTCTCATCGATTCACTGTTTTTATCATAAACAAGGTAGCCACTATTGATTTTCTCGATGATATCAGAGGCAATGAGGTTTGCTTCGATTTCAACTTGCTTTAAGTTAGGGTAATCACCTGGTGAATATTGATATAATTCGAGGTGGTTATCTTGGAAAATTGGATTATTCTTTTCATCTTCATAATCGAGTTTAGCGAATTTAAAGAAGTGGCCATTGTTATAATCAATAGGGTTAATACCTTTTTTCATTAATTTAGAGAAGATTTCATTGATGACGTCCACGACTTCTCTTCTGCTTCGATATGAGGAATTAAGGTCGATTTCCATTCCACCTTTTTTCTTTTTATAATCATTAAATTTATCTTGGAAGATCTTTGGGTTAGCGTTTCTAAAACGATAGATTGATTGTTTGACATCACCTACCATATAAACGTTATTTCTTCCTAATAATGAAATAGCTTCTTCTTGAATATCTGAAGTATCTTGATATTCATCCACCAAGATATATTCGAAAGTATTCATTATTTCTTTTCTTACATCATCATTCTTTAGAATGAGTAACGCCATTCTGGAGATATCAGCGAAATAATAACTATTGATATCTCGTTCATATTTTTCGATTCTATCTTCCACTTCTTTAACGATATCAATGATGATGGAAGCATATTTTTTATTAATTTGATAGAAATGTTTGGCATCAGCAAAGGAACCGAAATTACGTTCTTTTTTGCTGCTTCCTTTAACTTCAGAGAAGAAATGATCTTTGATGTAATGATATAGTTTTTCGTTTTCTTCTTTGCTGTTTTTAATGGCTGGATATTTAACGTCTTTTAGTTTGGACTGTAATTCATCATAAGTTCTCGCACCTAAAAGATTACTGAAGAGTTCTTCCACTCTTGAATAGTTTTCCGTAAGTAAGAGATCTGACGCTAAGTCTAGCCCAGTTTGTAATAGGTGCCTTTGATAATGGAATAATTCATCGATAATCTCTTCGAAATGTTGGTCAGAGAAAGACTCTTCGAGGTAACTATTTAAGAAACCTGCTTTATCAATTTGGAGATTAGATAGATATGATAACTTATCGATAAGTTTGATGAGATTATCTTCGTTCTTTAAAGAGAAATAATGAATCATCTCAGCAAAGATTGGATCTTTTTTATCCGCATAGCGGTTAAAAATCTCTGTGATATATTTTCTTTTTTGAATTTCAAATAAAGATAAATCAGCAATCTTTATATCCTTATTAATATTTAATAAATAATGATATCTTCTAACGAGATAGAGGAAGAAAGCATCGAAGGTTTCAATATGAGCATCGTCGATTTCGTTGGCTTTATTTTTTAATTCAATCGCTTTTTCGATTTCTTCTGCACTCATGGAAGAGGTATCATCACCTTTAATTATTCTTTTTCTAATTCTTTCCTTCATCTCAGAAGCAGCATCATTAGAGAAAGTTAAAACGAGGAAAGATGGAACAGGAACGCCAGATTTGATGAGTTGATAAATTCTCTCAGTTAAAACAGCGGTCTTTCCCGAACCTGCGCCAGCGCTGACGAGGATGTTTTGGCCTTTTTCATAGATAGCTAGTTTTTGTTCATCAGAAAACTTTAAGCTCATGCTTCTATCGCCTCCTCTTCAGTGTTATTATTTGCTTCTTTTATTTTTTGAGCAATATTATTGATTTGCTTGTCTCTTCTTAGGTAGCAAATATCTTGATATTTGCAAAAACCACATCCATTATTCATATCATCAATATAGGATGTATAAATTTCAAATTGATTATTTCTAATTCTTTCGTCCGCTTCTAATACTTTGTTAATAACGTAGTCTCTATAGCTATCAATCTCTTTTTTTGTTGCAGCTTTTCCATCATTAAATTTTTCTGTGTTTTCCTTGGTGATAGACACACCATCAAAGAAATTTGATTTTCCTTTTGAAGATAAAGAAGCATCAAGTGTTGATAGATTGATGTTATCACAAATGGTAATTCCACTTAGTTTTAAGTAATCTGGATAATCTTCATCATTAATGTATGGATTAATCTTCCTATCCATAAACTGATGGTAATATATACCAGAAATCTTATCTTCCTCTAATTCTTTAAGGCTACTAGCTAAAGCGTAATATAAAGGAAGCTGCATCCCTAAACCATAATCGAGGTATTTAGGTTCAAATTTGTGAGCGCTGGATTTATAGTCGACAATGATGTAGTGTTCATGATCGAGTTTTAATATTTTGTCTATTTTTCCGAATAAGGAGACATGTTCATTAAGATTAATTGTCACCTCTTTTTCGTATAATACTGAGCGTGATGGACGATTTTGGTCGTAATATTCGAGTAAAATCTCATACATCTTTTCAAGATGTTTTTTGACGTTATCTAGATGAAGTTTCTCTAAAGACGATAGAGGATACTTTTTAACTTCCTCTTCAAATTTCTTTTCGAGGTTATAGTCTTTATCATAAACACCGACAAGCACCTCGTGAACGATACTTCCGACAATCGCATCGAAAGACTGTGAATATTCGTCAAATTTTAGAATATGTGAAAGATAATATTTAAACGGGCATTCATAGTAACTATCAATAGAGGAGAAGGAGTGTCTAAAGAATTGATCCTTACTTACCGCGTTAACACCAGTGAAGGAATTATCATAGGTGTTATGAAGTGAAGAAATATCACTAGCCTTTAATAAAGCGCGATATTCTTTGCTGTTCTCTCTAAATTTATTAAACAAATCGATTTTTTGCGATAAAAGATAATCAAGCATCTTTTGAGAAAATGCCTCGGAATCTAATGTGGTTCTTATTAGTTGTTTCTTTGTATCACTGATTAAAGATGAAGGATAATATGATTCAGATATGGAGCGGTCAGAATATGAATAATAAAAGTGATTATTCGTGTTTAAAAATTGAAGGGTCAAATCCTTCTCAATCATGTTTCTTTCGTTGCTCTTTAAAATGAAGGATCCTTCCTTTTCTAAATTAGATAAATATTCATCATCCTTATAGACTTTTGGGATAATATTAAGAGCGAAATTTAAGACAAAAATGTGTTTGTTTTCATTTAAAATTGGCTCATTGATAATCTTAATTCCGTTTTTATAATAAACGCTTTTGAGATTCTTTCTTTTAAGGATAGAAGTGTAAATATCCTTCTGAATTTCATAGGAAACATCGTCGAAGGAATAAGTGTTAATCACTTCTTTAAATTCGGTGAATTGATAATCTTCCCCACTATCTTTTCCTACTTCTTCTTCAAGGATTTCTAATGACTTTTTCGCATCTCTATTTTCTTTGAATAATTTAAAAAATTCACTATCGTACCCCGTTAAATACATTGAAGAAGTCGGTAATCCGTTAATTCTCAAGTTGAAAGATTTCATATACATTTCAAGGTAAAATGCATATGTTTCATCAACGTTATAAAGATAGATATCAGATGGCGAAACACCTTTCTTAATTAATTGAGCAATTTTGTTTAATACATAAAGAACTTCATCTTCGACTTTTTTAAAATGATGAACATCCATATAAGGAATATCAACTTTATTAGAGATGAATTTATATGGGACATCAATACGTTTTAAGGCTTCAAGGAGAACACTATCTTTTTTTGAATAACCATAGATTGTTATTTCAGCATTTTGAAAAGCAACTTTAAGCAGGTGATTTCTCATATAATGACCATCTTCCACGAGCTTATTTTTTATAGGGAGAAGAGCGTTAATTTTCTTACATGTATCTTGAAAAATATAAGGGAGAAATAAAGCGATTTCATCAGCGAGGTCGTAGGTTATATTTAACTCCTTGATTAAAGCGATTCTACTCTCAATAGAAAACTCTCCAAATACTTGGTTTAAAATATCTTCTCTCGTGAAGATTTTAATCTGTTTAAAAGATGTATCCTTTCTTTCTTTTAAAAGGAGTTCTTTATGCATTAAATAAGGGGCGATAATAACTTGTTTCATCCTTTAAAAATTATATCATTTCGTAGGCGCGCTATAAAGAAAAAGCTCGTTTTAACGAGCTCTTATTTAAACATTCTAGTCGCCTTAACGGCTTTCTTCCATCCCTTATAACGTTTATCCACTTCTTCTTTTGGCATCTTTGGTTTAAAGGTTGCTTGATATGAATGGATCTTTTTGATTTCGTTAATATCATGATAGAAGCCCGAAGCAAGTCCAGCAAGGTAGGCCACACCTAAAGCGGTGGTTTGTAAGCATGTTGGAAGATTGATATCGGTTCTTAAGATATCGCTTTGGAATTGGAGGAGGAAATTATTTGATGTCGCTCCACCATCGACCTTCAGTGATTTTAGTTTAAGTTTTGATTCTTTTTTCATTACTTCGAAGACATCTTTGCATTGATATGCAATACCTTCTAAACATGCGCGGATGAAATGGGCGTTGGTGGTATTTCTTGTTAAGCCAAAGACCGCGCCTCTTGCGTCATCATCCCAATATGGGGTGCCAAGTCCAACAAAGGCAGGAACAACATAAACTCCATGAGTGGATGAGCATCGATTAGCTTCAACCTCACTATCCGCGGATGTATGAATCATTCTCATTCCGTCCCTCAACCACTGGACAACCGCACCACCGATAAAGACGGAACCTTCTAAAGCATAGTTAACTTTACCATTAATATTCCAAGCGATGGTTGTTAATAATCCTTTGTGAGAAATGATTGGTTCTTCTCCGGTATTCATTAACATGAAACAGCCAGTTCCATATGTGTTTTTGGATTCACCTTTATCCCAGCAAGTTTGACCAAATAAAGCGGCTTGTTGGTCTCCTGCGACGGCGTATATATGTACTTTGTTCGTAAAGAATTCCGCGATTCCATAATCGCCAGAAGATGGTCTGATTTCTGGAAGCATACACATTGGGATATTAAATAATTTGCATAAATCTTCATCCCAAGTCAAAGTATTGATATTAAATAACAATGTTCTAGATGCGTTGGACATATCAGTAGCGAAGACTTTTCTTTTGGTCATTTTATAGACAATCCAAGTATCGACTGTTCCAAACATTAATTCCCCTCTTTCCGCGCGAGCTTGTCCATCTGGGAGATGATCCAAGATGAATCTGATCTTAGATGCGGAGAAATAAGGGTTGATTAATAATCCAGTTTTCTCATGAATATATTCTTTTTTATCTTCAAATCTTTGACAGATTTCATATGTTTGTCGTGACTGCCAAACGATAGCTTTTGAGACTGGCATTCCAGTTTCTTTATCCCAAATAACCGTGGTTTCTCTTTGATTGGTGATTCCGATGGAATCAATTGATGAAAATGTAATATTGGCCTTAACTAAAACCTCATTGGTGACATCGATGACACTGATCCATAAACTTAAAGCATCTTGTTCCACCCAACCAGAGTGAGGGAAAATACATTCAACCTCTCTTTGCGCCATAAAACGAGCGTTTCCAGAATGGTCGAACAAAATTGCGCGAGTTGAAGTCGTGCCTTGGTCAATCGCCAGGATGAATTTTTCCATATTTACCTTCTTGTTTTAAACATTTTTTCAATGTCGTTAATTTCTTTTATTATACCACCGGAAAGAACTTCCGCGCGAGATTTAGTAACGAGGACATCATCTTCGATGCGGACACCAATTTTGAGGTCTGGGAAATAAAGTCCTGGTTCCACAGTGATGACATTTCCAGCTTCTAAAGGAATCTCGCGATTAGAGATATCATGAGTGTCTAATCCGAGGTGATGTGAAACGTTATGAATGTAATATTTACGAATATCTTCTTCTGGGGAAATGAGTTTCATTCTGACACATTCGTTCTTTAAATAATTAAGAGCGAATTCTTGTAAGTCTTTGATGGTTAAACCCTCTCTAATATAGGAGATAACCGCTTTATTACAGTTTAAAACTGCTTCATAAATCTTTCTTTGTAATGGTGAAAACACTCCATTAACTGGATAGGTACGAGAAATGTCCGCACAGTAAAGATTATGACGATATCCTAAATCGAAGAGGATGATATCATCCTCCATGATTTTACAGTCTTGGGTTGGATAATGCATGCAGGTGGAGTTTACTCCAGCAGCGATAATTGTTGAAAAAGCGAGATTATCTTTTCCTTTTTCTCTTCCATTAAATTCAAATAAATCCGCAAGTTCATATTCGTATTTACCTGGATAGAGATTCGTAATTAATTTATTGATACCAAGATTGGTCTTTTTAATAGCTTCACGGAGGTTTTCAATTTCTTCTTCGCTTTTTATCATTCTCATTCTCATGAGGAAGGGATAAACATTTTCTACCTTAACTCCATATTTTGTTTCGATCTTGTTAGCAAAATCAGTGGTGTAACAATTATGTTGTATTTTGATTTCTGGGGTGAGATCAACATAGACTTTTTTAATCATCCCATATTCTTCCTTACCAAAGGTAAGTTCGAGAATACTTTCCAAAGATGTGGTGAAATAGACATTTTTCATCATCGAAGTTGATTTAGCTTCTTCTGGAGTAATTCTTTTTCCAGTCCATCTTTCTTTCACTGGATCATATGGATCGATAAAAAGGTATTCTTTTTCTTCTCCGAGACCTTTGATTAACATAAGGACAGAGTTTTCTTGCATAATTCCTGTTAGATAAAAGAAATTACGATTTACAACAAATGGGAAAAACTCGTCTTCTGAAGTAATCTTGCTAGTGCCAGCGAAAATGATAGCGACGGAGTTTTCCTCCATTTGAGACAGCAACTTTTTTCTTCTAATATCAAATTCAGACATATAATTACGTATTATCTAATCGTACCCGGATTGTGATTAGATAACATTCTCCTTCCCGGGTATAATCTAACTATGCTGTGTACCTGTAAGTTCATATGTACAGCTTTGACTGTTTAGGAATAATTCAGGCCACAGTTTTTTAATACA
>JAFSNY010000037.1 GCA_017447305.1 Bacilli bacterium
CCCATTTCCATATCCCATCATCCTATTATTAGGATATCAATTTATTGATATATTCTCAACGAATATTTGCTGTTTTATATATAAATTTACTTGTTTTTATAAGCGTTTATAATTAGCAATTCATCCCCTACCTACAGAGGTTATTGAATAATCTTGATGGCTAGCGCGATGATCTAGTCATATCAAGATGGTGGACTTCTTGCTGTTTATGTTAAAGCAAAAACAACGTTGTTTTATTATAAAATAACCTATCAACAACAATATTTCAAAATTTAATAAGCAAGGAATTTATTGAATAATCCTTAAAATAATAGATGAAATCGTGTATTAAAACACCATATAACCAATAAGCAGCCCAATATTATATCCATCAACTAATTAAACTACTAACTTGATTATAATACATTTGATGATTATCCACATCATCGTGTACATGCGCGCGCGCATATTTTATTTAAAGGTATAACGGATCAGAAAAACTTCAATTCATAAAAAATAGGAAAAAGATGTAAAAATTTAGTTTTCCACATTTGCTTATCCTACATGCGCATATGCGAACCTATTAATTATAAACTTTGTTTATATTAATATATTTTTTATACCCATTACCACTTTTACACAAAAAAGGGGGTATAAATCCACATTTATCCACAATTAAAAAATGTGGAAAACTCTCCTTTCTAGCGTAATTCTAGGGTTTAGACCATACTAGAATGTGGAAAAATAAATTTTGGCTATTTTTCGGTATAAAATGAATGTGTATTATTCTATAATTATGGTCGTTAAGAATAGAGAATATTATATATGTTTAGTTCAATATCAGAAATCACGCACCTATGGGATAGAGTGCTAACAAAAATCGAAGAAAAACTTAATGACCGCGCAACATTCTCTTCCTTCTTTGATGGAAGTTACATCGAAGAGATAAGAGGAAATACAATCGTTGTTGTGGTCAATACCGCTTTAGCGGCTCAATTAATGAGAGGAAAATATTACGACATCATCCAAGAGTCCGTATCAGAAGTCACTGAAAGTAACTTCCAATTAGAATTCCTTGGTCCTGATGATGTTGATAAAAATAGAGCGGAACACCAAGTCAAATCCAAAAGAGAAGCAAAATATTTCCAAAATTCATATATTGATCCAAAACTTACATTTGACAACTTTGTTGTCGGTTCTTTCAATAGGGAAGCAAGTCAAGCTGCTTTATTAATCGCAAAAAATCCAGGAAAAATGTTTAACCCTTTATTTATCCATAGTAATTCTGGTTTAGGCAAAACCCATTTAATGCATGCGATTGGAAACTACGTGAATAAAAACGGTAACCCAAATGCGAAAGTTTTATACATTACCGCCGAAGATTTTGTTGAAGAATATGTCAAATATGTTCGCGCTGAAGTCGATGGTGAATCCTTAAAAGATTATTTCAAAGGTGTCGATATTCTTCTTCTTGATGATGTTCAGTTCCTTGCTGATAGGGTAAAAACAGAGGAGATGTTCTTCGTTATTTACAACAATATGATCAGCGCCGGAAAACAAATTGTTATCACATCTGATAAACATCCAAACGAGCTCAAAAAACTCGAAGAAAGATTAGTTACACGCTTCAACCAAGGTCTTGTTGTTAAAATCAATGAGCCTGACCAAAATACATGCGTTGAGATTCTAAAGAAAAAGATTCAAAACAACGGATTAGATATCAATAGTTTCGATGAGGAAGTTATCGATTTTATCGCCAGTAAATTCTCAAGAGATGTCAGAGAATTAGAGGGTGCTCTTAATAGGTTAATATTTTACGTTATCTCCATTCATCAGACTGATCGTATCACTCTAGATATCGCTGTTGAAGCTGTCTCATCATTAGTCGGAGGCAAGCAAATCGCCACTGAAGTAAACGAACAAAAAATCATCAGCATCGTCGCAGATTATTACAATCTAACGCCAAGTCATTTGACTGGAAAAATCAGAACTGGTCAAATCGCTCTCGCAAGACACATTGCCATGTATCTCATCCGTGAAATACTAGATGTACCATTAAAGAAAATAGGTGCTGCTTTCGGAGGGAAGGATCACACCACCGTTATGTCCGCGATTCAGAAGGTGGAAAAAGAGTTGAAAACTGATGAGAAACTCAAAGAAGCCGTAGATGAGTTAAGAAAGAGAATTGGAAAATAAAATCTTTATTAAAATAAAATACAAATACGCCTGTCATGTGGTAGAATTATAAGAGGTTAATCAAAAACAGCAAATAAATAAGTTTTCCACATTATCCACAGACATAATTATTATTAATATAATAATATAGAGAAAGAGAGAGGAATAAATATTATGCGTTTCACAATTAGAAGAGATGAATTTGTTAAAGGATTGTCTATCGCCTCTAGAGCGGTTGCAAGTAAAACACCAGTCGTTGTTCTTGCTAATTTCAAACTAGAGATAGACGAAGAAGGATTGGTCATTATTGGATCTAATTATGACTTATCTATTAGAACCTTCATTCCTTTTAGAATTGGTGAAAATGAAATTATTAGAAACTACAAAGAAGGCTCAACTCTATTAAACGCAAAAATCCTTCTCGAAATTGCAAGAAAGATGGAATCTGATGAATTAACTCTTGAAATCGTTGATTCCACTATTGCTGCTATTAGTGATAACCGCTCCAAATATACCCTCAACTGCATTAGACCAGAAGAATATCCTGATTTAGATTTAGAGAGTGAAGGAACAACTCTTAATATGACCACTGCTGAATTTGGACTAATGGTCGAACAAACAGCCTTTGCTGCATCAATCAAAGAACAAAGACCAGTTTTAACTGCGATTAACTTAGAAGCACGCGAAGGTTTATTAACCGCAACCACTACTGATTCAGCTAGAATGGCCAAAAAGATTATGACGGTCCCAGAAGACATCAATTTCAATGTTAATGTTCCTGCCAAGATGATGAGCGAAGTTGCTCACCTCCTTGAAGGATCCGCTTCTGTGGAAATCGCTGTCAGTCAAAAGAAAGCATTATTCTCCTTTGGTAGAACTCTTGTTGCTACAAGACTCATCGCTGGAGATTATCCAAATACATCAAACATTATTCCACGTGTTACCAACCACGTTTTGGAAGTAAACGCACAAGACTTAGTTAAAGCAATTGATCGTGCAAATATTCTTTCTATTGATAGAGAGAATATTGTTGACCTCTCAATGTCCGAAGAAGGTATTGAAATCAGTGCTAAATCATCCCAAGTTGGATCTGCTGTTGAAAGGATTGAAATGTTCCGCTATGAAGGTGCTCCATTAACCATTTCCTTCAACTCTGAATTTGTCGTTGCGGCGGTCCGTGCTTTATCTAGTGAGGATGTCACTTTCTCATTTGTTGGAGAAATGAAGCCGTTTGTCATCAAAAACAGTGCGGATGATTCAATTGTCCAAATTGTCACTCCTGTCAGAACCTATTAATCGATTTTAAGGCCATTTTCAGGCCATTTAAGACACTATAATTTTCAAGGGAATAATTATATTCCCTTTTTAATTTATATCGTGTATAATGTCTCTACGGAGTTTTTTTTGTGAAAGAAATCAAAGTTAGATTGAAACCTGATGCTGAATTTATGACCCTCAATGTGTTGCTTAAGATTGAGGGAATTATTCAAACTGGAGGTATGGCAAAAATATACCTTCAAGAAAATGAGGTTTTGGTCAATGGAGAGCCAGAAAATAGACGAGGCCGAAAGCTATACGCTGGTGACGTCGTTGAAATCGAAAAGACAAGATATCTGATTGTAAGATGATTATCAAAAGCCTAAAACTTAAAAACTTCAGAAACCACAGTTATTTGTATTACGAATTCAAACCAGGACTTAATATCTTTACTGGAAATAATGGTGTCGGAAAAACAAACATCGTTGAAGCAATTTACTATTTATCCCTTGCAAGGTCATTTAGGACCCAAGAAGACAAGGATTTGATAAAAGAAGGTAAAGATATCGCGGAGATAGATTCCGTGGTTCTAGAAGGGGATATAAATCGCAGGATTAGGGTTTTATTCTCTGAGCAAGGTCGAAAAGTTTTATTAAATAACAAACCGGTTTCCAAACTCTCCGATCTTGTTAAAAGTGTCAACGTTACATTATTTGAGCCAAAGGATGTCCTTCTCTTTAGAGGATCTCCTAAGGCAAGGAGAAACTTTTTAGATATCAATATATCTAAGAAGACACCTGCTTATCTTGAATACATATCGAAGTATGAAAGAGTGTTAAAACAAAGAAACGACATTCTAAAGTCGGATAACGTCGATCAAGCTTTACTAGATACTAGCACTGAAATGTTAGTGGAATTATCTAGGCCAATTGTTCAAATGAGAAGCGCGTATGTCAAGGATATCAATGATATCCTTATAAAAATAACGCGCGCGCTCACGGACGTAGAGGAAGCTGTTGAAATACATTACGAACCTTATGTTCCGCTCGACAGCAACTTCGCAAATAGCGCAAAAGAAGCGTTTAAACGCGCTCTAGAAGGAGATTTGAAGAGGAAGGCAACATCTATTGGGGTACATCGAGAAGACTTCTCTGTAACCCTAAAAGGCAAAGATATTGGCGAATTTGGTTCGCAAGGAGAAAACAGAATTGTTGCTCTCGCCTTAAAACTAAGCCCTTACTTCCTCATCCAGGATAAGGACAAAAGACCTGTTGTGGTGCTAGATGATGTCATGTCGGAACTAGATCGAACCCACAGGCTAAGACTTATCAAACTATTAAGCAAATTTGAGCAAGTATTTATAACTGCTACAAAACTAGAAGTTAAAGACGCTGCTCTTTATACACTCAAAAGTAAATAAATGGAGGTTTTCTAAATGGAAGAAGAAAACAAAGAAGTAGTTAGTACTCCAAAAGAAGAAGAATCTACTGAAGCTGTTGTTCAAGAAGTGTCAGAAATGAACAAAGAAGAAGTGGAACTCGAAAAAGCAGACGCTGAGTACACTGCAACGAACATTCAAGTATTAGAAGGACTTGAAGCTGTAAGAAAAAGACCTGGTATGTACATTGGCACAACCTCAACCGCAGGTCTTCATCACCTAGTATGGGAAATCGTTGATAACGCGATTGATGAAGCGCTTGCTGGTTATTGTACTGAAGTAACCGTTACCATCAATGAAGGCGACACAATTACCGTTAAAGATAATGGTCGTGGTGTCCCAATTGACATCGTTGAAAAGACCGGGCTTTCCGGTGTTGAAACTGTCTACACCATCCTCCACGCTGGTGGTAAATTCGGTGAAGGCGGGGGATACAAAGTATCCGGTGGTTTACACGGTGTTGGTGCATCTGTTGTTAACGCCTTAAGTGAATGGTTAGAAGTCTATGTCCATAAGAACGGTGGAATCTACTACATTAGATTCGAAAACGGTGGACATCCAGTTGATAGATTAAAGAGAATTGGCGATTGTGATGACACAGGGACAACCGTCACCTTTAAACCTGACCCAACAATTTTTGTTGAGAATACGGTGTATGAATACGAAATCATCAGAGATAGATTAAAACAAGTTGCTTACCTCAATCGTGGAATTAAGATTAATGTCTACGATAAGAGAGAAGGCAAGATTGCGGAAAATCATTTCTGCTACGAAGGCGGTATTAAAGAATACGTTATTAGCATTAACAAGAATAAAGATCCTCTCTTCGAAGAAGTTATCTACTGTGAAGGCAAAGAGGCAATTACTCTTGCTTCAGGCACAGAAGCGCATATCTACGCGGAAGTCGCAATGCAATATAACGACGAATATAGCGCAAACATCTTCTCCTTCTGTAATAACGTTCACACCCACGAAGGTGGAACCCATGAAGAAGGTTTCCGTATGGCGATTACCCGTGTTATTAACGCCTACGCAAGACAAACCAAGATGTTAAAAGATAATGAAGATAACCTTACATATTCTGACGTAACCGAAGGTTTGACCGCGATTATATCTGTTAAACACCCAAATCCACAGTTTGAAGGACAAACAAAGACCAAGTTAGGTAACTTTGAAGTTCGTAAAACCCTTTCTCAAATTGTTGGCACACAACTTGAAAGATTCTTAATGGAGAATCCTAAACTTGCAAAGACCATCGTTGAGAAGATTTTAATGGCTGCGAACGCAAGACTTGCTGCTAGAAAAGCTAGAGAAGAAGTTCGTAGAAAAGGAACATTAGAGCTTACTACTCTTCCAGGTAAACTCGCTGATTGTTCCAGTAAGAACCCAGAAGTTTGCGAATTATATATCGTAGAAGGTAACTCTGCGGGTGGCTCTGCTAAAGAAGGACGTAACCGTGAAACACAAGCGATCCTCCCACTCCGTGGAAAAATTCTTAACGTTGAAAAAGCGCAAGCAAAACGTATTTTCGCCAATGCTGAAATCGGAAATATGATCACCGCTATCGGTGGTGGAATTGATCCTGAATTTGACATTTCCAAAATCCGTTATCATAAGATTGTTATCATGACCGATGCTGATGTTGATGGTTCACACATCCGTATCTTATTATTAACCTTCTTCTATCGTTTCATGAGACCTTTAGTTGAAGGTGGATATATCTATATCGCACAACCTCCACTATATAAAGTTGAATACCACGGAAAGCAATATTATGCATATACCGATGAACAACTTGAATTAATTAAAAAACACCTCAACCTTAAAGCTGGATATCCATTCCAACGTTACAAAGGTCTTGGTGAAATGGATGCCTCCCAACTTTGGGAAACAACCATGGATCCAGATAAGAGAAAAATGTTACGTGTCACCCTTGATGACGCTATCCAAGCTGAACAAGTCTTTACCGACTTAATGGGTGATAATGTTGAACCAAGAAAAGACTTCATTCACGAGAACGCTAAATTCGTGAAGAACTTAGATATTTAATGAAGGAGGAACTGAGACATGTTATTCGAAGATGATGAATTAAAAATCGAAGAAGAATCCGAAGAGTCTGAAGACACTCAAGAAGAGGATGTTCAAGAAAACGAAGCGGGTTTGGCCGATGAAAACGAATTGATTAGCGAAGGCATTAACGCTGGATTAACAGATATTCCTCTTGTTAATACAGTTAAAAGTTCGTTCCTTGATTACGCGATGTCTGTCATTGTTTCTCGTGCAATTCCAGATGTCAGAGATGGTTTCAAACCTGTTCACCGCAGAATCATTTATGGTATGAATGAAACAGGTACAACACCTGATAAACCATTTAAGAAATGTGCGCGTATTGTTGGTGATGTTATGGGTAAATATCACCCACACGGCGACGCGGCAATCTATCAAACCTTAGTGCGTTTAGCCCAATGGTTCTCCATGAGATACACCCTTGTCCAAGGACATGGTAACTTTGGTAGTATCGATGGTGATGAAGCTGCGGCTTATCGTTACACTGAAGCAAGAATGAGTAAGCTCTCTCTTGAGATGGTTAGAGACATCAACTGCAACACTGTTGACTTCGTCGATAACTATGATGGAACAGAGCAAGAACCAACCGTTCTTCCATCAAGATTCCCTAACCTACTAGTTAACGGTTCATCCGGTATCGCTGTCGGTATGGCAACCAATATGCCACCACACAATTTAGGCGAAGTTATCGATGGTGTTATCGCTCTTGCGAAAAACCCAGAAATCGACACCTTAGGATTAATGGAATACATCAAAGGTCCTGACTTCCCAACAGGCGCGATGATTTTAGGTAGAAGTGGTATCCGTGACGCATATGAGACTGGAACCGGATCTATCGTTGTTCGTTCAAAAGCTCACATCGAAGATCGTGGAGAACACGGATTAAAGAGAATTGTCATTACTGAAATCCCATATCAAGTGAACAAAGCCCATATGATTGAAAACATGGCGAACCTTTGCCGTGACAAAGTCATTGAAGGTATTTCTGATATTAGAGATGAATCCAACAAAGATGGTATTCGTATTGTCTTAGATGTCAAACGTGATGCGATTCCAGAAGTTTTACTTAATCACTTCTATAAGAACACTCAACTTCAAACATCATATGGCATTATCAACCTTTGCTTAATTGATGGCGCACCTAAAGTTGCATCTTTAAAAACCATCTTACAATCATACTTAGACTTCCAAGTCGAAGTTATCATGAGAAGAACTCAATTCTTACTCGCAAAAGATGAAGCTCGTGATCACATCGTTGTTGGTTTGTTAAAGTGTCATGATAATATCGATGAAGTCATCGAAATTATCAAAAACAGCGAAACCCCAGAAGCTGCTGGCTTAACATTAACAGAAAAATTCGGATTCGATGATCCACAAAATCAAGCTATTTTAGCGATGACTTTACGTAGATTAACCGGTATTGAAACACACAAACTCGAAGCCGAAAGAGCGCAACTCGAAGAAAATATTAAAGGATATAAGCATATTCTTGAATCAAGAGAAAATGAAATCGAAGTCGTCATCAAAGAATTATTAGAAATTAAAGATAGATTTGGTGATGAAAGAAGAACCGAAATCTCTAATGAAATCTCGTCCATCGATGATGAAGATTTAATCCCAGAAGAAGACATCGTTGTTGCCTTAACAAGAGGTGGATATATCAAACGTGTTACTTCTGATACATTCAGAACTCAAAATAGAGGTGGTCGTGGAGTTAAGGGTATGTCCACTAACGAAAATGATATCGTTGAATTCATGCTCTACACCAAGACCCACACCGATTTATTATTCTTTACCAATTTTGGTAAAGTCTATAGAATCCGTGGTCACCAAATTCCTGAATCATCAAGAATTGGTAAAGGAATCCCTGTCATCAACCTCATTAACATTGAGAAAGATGAAAAAGTCATGTCCATCATTGGATGTGATGAATATCCAGAAGGCAGATACCTTATGTTCTTCACCGAAGAAGGTATCGTTAAGAAAACCCCAATCCTCGAATACGAATCCATCAGACAAAACGGTAAGATCGCTATCACTTTAAGAGAAGGCGATGAATTACTCGATGTTAAAGTCGTCACCGATGATTTATATGTCGGTATCGCATCAAGCGATGGTAAGATGGTTAACTTTAAGTCTGATGAAGTCAGATCTATGGGAAGAACCGCCTCTGGTGTTAAAGGTATTGATCTCGCCGATGGTCAAAAAGCCGTTGGTGCAACCACACAACTCGAAGGCAAGTTCATCTTAGCTATCACCACTAAAGGTTATGGAAAGATGACCGATGCTGAAGATTATCGTAAGACCAAACGTGGTGCAAAGGGTGTTGCTACACTCAAAGCCAGCGAAAAAGTTGGTGATTTAGTGACAGTCCGCGCTGTTAATGGCGATGAAGATTTAATGGTCATTACTCACCAAGGTATCGTTATCCGCACACCTCTTGGCCAAGTTCGTATTGCTGGTCGTAACACTCAAGGTGTTAAGATTATCAACCTCGAAGGTAGACAAAGAGTCGCTTCAATCGCTATCGTTGCTCATGAAGACGAGGAAGAAGTGGTTGAAGAAGACGCTGAAAACACTGTAGAAGCAGTTGAAGAAGGCGAAAACACCGAAGAATAGGTATTAAAATGCGAGTTTTAATCTATTTCAAACCGAAAGAGAAATTTGACAATTTTGAGGGCGCTAGATTAAGAAAAACAATCAAAGGCGCTCTCGAAGTTGCGGATATCGACTACACCGCTAAAGATGTAGATTATTATGATATTGCGCATTTTATTTCTCCTAACGATGAATCAAGAATCAATTCTTGCATTGAAAACAACATTCCAGTTGTTATGAGTGCTTTATACTGTGAATCAGATCTTGAAGCCTCATATCTTGAATACAGCACTAAAAAAGAAGTAAGAAGTATCGCCTTAACCGCGAAAGCATTAAGAGTTTTAAATAAGGTAACTCTTGTGTTAGTGCCAAGCGAAGAATCAAAAGAATTCCTTGTTTCTGCGGGTGTGACAACGCCTATTGAAGTTGTTCCTACTGGAGTGAACCTTTCTAGATTTAGCTATCTTAGAGACGACGAAAAAGAAGTTTTCTATCGTTATTATCGCGAAGATAAGAATAAGAAGATTGTCGTATCTATTGGAAGTTATGATAACGTTGATGGGTTAAGCGCTTTTATTAAAGCGGCAAAACTAAATCCAAATTGCGCATTTTATAACTTCGCTCAAAAGAACGTTAAATTAAATACCAAATTGAAAATCATCATCAAACGTTCGCCTAAGAATTGTCATTTCGTTGACGTTCCAGATGATGACATTTATAGAAGTGCATTAGTTAATTCTGACGTCTTCATGTATAACGGATATGACGCGGCTGGTATAGTTTCTGTTTTAGAAGCGATGGCGGCCAAAACCGAAATTGTTATTCGTAATCAACCTTTATTTAGCGACATTTTAGTTAACGAAAAAACTTGTCATATCGGTAATTATTCCGAGACTTTAACTGCAATCGCGTGTGATTGTCTTAATGGAAAAATTTATCCTACCAAAGAAGAAGCTTTTAAATATGCGTCCACCCAAGGAATAGATGTCGTAGGCGAACGCTTGAAAGATATATATGAATCATTATTACAAAGGAGAGATTAATTTATGATTGACATTAATCTAATTCGTGAGAACCCTCAAAAAGTAAAAGAGGCCCTCGCTAAAAAGTTATGGGAAACCGATCTTACTGAATTATTAAAATGGGACGCAGAAAGAAAAGAAAAACTTAAAATTGTTGAAGCTGGAAAAGCTAGACAAAACACCTTATCCGCTAGTGTTCCTCAAGCTAAGAAAAATGGTGAAGATGTTACAAAAATCTTTGCAGAAGTGAAAAAAATCTCTGCAGAAATTAAACAAACGGAAGAAGAGCTTGCTGCTTTAGAAACCAAGATTCATGACTTCTTAGCTGAACTTCCAAACATTCCTGATGATGATCTTCTCGGTGGCGGAAAAGAGAATAATAAAGTCATCCGTGTTATCGGTGAAAAACCATCATTTAGCTTCCCACTTAAAGACCATGTCGAATTAGCTACAAGCTTAGGTTTAGTCGATTATGAAAGAGGCGGAAAAATCGCTGGACGTGGTAGCTGGGTCTATACCAATTTAGGCGCTAGACTTGAATGGGCGCTTCTCAATTACTTCATCGCAGAACACCTCGCTGACGGATATGAGTTTATCCTACCACCCCACTTATTAAACGAAGAATCTGGATACGTCGCTGGTCAATTCCCAAAATTTAGAGAAGATGTTTTCTGGCTCGATGGACTTGAACCAAAAAGATTCCTTCTTCCTACTGCTGAAACAGCGTTAGTCAATCTTCATAGAAATGAAATTTTAAGTGAAGACGATCTTCCAAGAAAATATTTTGCTTACACTCCTTGCTATAGAAGAGAAGCCGGTAGTTATCGTACCGAAGAAAGAGGTATGATTCGTGGTTATCAATTCGATAAAGTCGAAATGGTTCAATACACCAAACCAGAAGAAAGCGATAAAGCCTTTGAAGAATTGGTCTTTAAGGCCGAAAACCTCGTCAAAAAACTTGGACTTCATTATCAAGTTTCAAAATTAGCCGCTGGAGATATCTCCCACGCGATGGCGAGAACCTATGATATCGAAGTTTATATTCCAAGTATTGGAATTTATAAAGAGGTATCTTCTGCTTCTAATGGTAGAGATTATCAAGCTAGACGCGGAATGGTCAGATATAGAGACAAGGAAAGTGGAAAAACTAAATTCGTTCACACTTTAAACGCTTCTGGTCTTGCCACATCAAGAATCTTCCCTGCTATCTTAGAGCAATTCCAACAAGAAGATGGATCAGTTTTAGTTCCTGAAGTTCTCCAACCATTCATGGGTGGAATCAAGGTTTTAAAACCAATCAAAAAATAAACAAAATCAAATTAATGGAAAGCCGTGAAATCGGCTTTTCTTTTTGTTTATTATTCACTGAAATTATTATTTATCAATTTCATGTTAATGATATAATACTAACGCCATCGCGATGGTTAACCGCGAACCAGGTCAGGACAGGAATGTAGCAGCCTTAAGTGACTTAATCATGTGCGGTGGTTTCTTATTTTTATGAAAAACGATGAATACTATATGTCTTTAGCGTTAAAAGAGGCAAAGAAAGCCCTCCTTATAGATGAAGTTCCTGTTGGGGCTATTATTGTAAAGGATGACAAAATCATTGCTCGCGCTCATAACACTAGAGAGAGTAAAAAAGATGTCTTTGGTCATGCAGAAACAAATGCGATAAGGAAAGCAAATAAAAAACTTAATGCCTGGAGACTGGATGGCTGCATAATATATGTCACTGTTGAGCCATGTATTATGTGTGGTGGAGCGCTTATCCAATCAAGAATCGAAAAGATTGTCTATGGCGCAAAAGATCTTAAAGGTGGAGCGTTTGAATCTTCAATTAATATCCTAGAAGCCAAAAACATTAATCATCATCCTCAAATAATATCTGGGGTTTTGGAAGATGAATGTTCAAGAATAATCAGCGATTATTTCAAAACAAAGAGAAAAAAAGAAGAAAAATAATAGGTAAAAACTTGGAAAGTGCCAAGTTTTTTTCTATCATATACGTGCATGAATGAGAAAAAGAAAAAACTATACGGAAAAAGCTTATTAAGGATTGTTCTTTTCAATGTCTTTAATCCGCTTAATATTTTGTATTACATAGTAACAGCGCTTTTAATTACTGTGGGCCTATATCAATATCTCTTTTTCCTTATTCCTGTCGTTTTAAATGTTGTCGTTGGGCTATATCTAGATTTACGTAATAGAAATGAAAAGAGTGGTTCTTCATCCTTTGATGGAGATCTTAGGAAGATTAAAAAGCCACACTCTATAATGGAGAAGTCTTTATATAAAATTTTCATTTTATCGATAGCATCCCTCGTTATTTTGCTTGGTGTTGACCTTTTAACTAGGTTTGTCCAAGGTAAAATAAGCACTGATGAAAATACTCTTAAACATGTAATGGAAATAGTGGGATTTTATGTCGCACTTATTCCAGCATCGCTTCTCGTTCTCTACACTTTTGCGAGATTCATCGCAGTTATGAGATTAAATAGAGAAGGGATTAAAGTTAAAGACGGATTTTCTTTAGAAAATCTTTCTAAAATTGATATCGTTTGTTTTGATAAAGATGTCGCTACTGTCGGCGAAACAATGAAAATCAAAGCGATAGATCCGTTAGGATTATTCTCTGTTGATCAAATAACTCAAATCTTATCCAATGTTGTCAGCGCCGCAAAAGAAGATGGTGAAATTATCAAAATTCTTAAAAGCATTGCGACATATAGACCTACCTCTACCGCGACAGCGTACCTACCGTTTAGTAAAGAAAACGGATACATAGGTGCCTCCTTTGGTAGTAAAGGAACGTATATCGTTGGTGAAGTCTCATCATTAAAATTAGCTAACAAACTTGTGGAATATCGCGCAGAAGAATATACGAAAAAAGGTTTTGTTGTCTTGTGCTTAGGACGCTCTTTAAAACAAATAACCTCATATACGTTTAATGAAACACTTGAGCCTATCGCTCTTCTTGTTTTGGAAAACAATATGAGAGGTTCATTTAATGACGCAATTAAAAACTTCAAAGAAAACAATATTGAAATCAAGTTATTCTCTAACGAAAGTGATGTTGTTTTAGAAGAATACGCAAAATCATTAGGTATTCCAAACGCAGAAAAACATATCTCTTTACTTCATAAGAGTGATGATGAAGTTAGAATTTTAGCCGTGAAATACAATATCTTTGGTGATGTGAGTCCAAAACAAAAAGAGATTATTGTTAAAACGTTACAATCTGAAAAGAAGAAAGTAATGATGGTTGGAAACGATAATTCTGATTTATACGCGATGAAGAGAGCGGATGTATCCATTGGCTTCTCAGACGAATCATATGAAGTAAGACAATTATCACAAATTGTGTTTAATGAATCAGAAATCTATAAACTTGATTTAGCTAACGCTCAAGGAAAGATACTATCTTCTAACATAGTTAGAATTACCTCGTTATATTTATCTAAAATGATGGCGGGTTTATTCATTATGTTTGTCATGATGTTTGCTTCATGGCTGAATAAGAATATTAATTTCCCACTATTCGTTATTCATGTATACTTCCTTGAATTTATTGGTATTGGAGTAGGAGCCTTCCTTATTCTCTTTGATAACAAAGATGAAGAACATAATAAAATCATTCCAAATGTTTTGTTTAATGCGATTCCTGCTGCAGCAGTGGAAGTGGCTATCGTATTACTTTATTTAGGACTCTATATTTCAAGAAACATGGGCTATCTTAAATACCTTGATTTTACATTTAACGAATACACGGATAGCTTAAACGTTCCTGAAAACACATCAGTTGGATTGTTACAAGTTATCGCGATGACATCTATTTCTATATCCGCTTTATATGTCGCTAAAGTCTTTCAGGTATTAAAACCAGTAAAGAAATCTCGTTGGTTAGTTGTTATGGCGTCAGCAATCTTTACTTTTGGAATATTAGGAATAGAAGTTGCGCTCTCCTTAACTCTCAGAGGAGAGAATATCTTATTACAGTTAGCGTTTAATTACGTATTACAGTTCCAGTGGGTAGTTGTCGCTGTTGTAAGTATTATCGCTGTTGCAGCGTACCTACTATTACTAAAAATAATGGAAGTCGTTAAAGACTTACTTAAGAAAGATGAAGACGAAGTTGTTGAGGTGAACGAAAATGAAATTAAGAATTAATCCTGAAGTTAAAAAAGCTTTAGATAACAAACAACCAGTCGTGGCCTTAGAAAGCACGATTATTTCACATGGCATGCCTTATCCAAGAAATGTTGAAACAGCATTAATGGTGGAAAAGGTTATTAGGGATAATGGTGTGACCCCTGCAACAATCGGAATCATCGATGGAGTAGCGGTCATTGGAATGACTCCAGAAGAGATTGAAGAATTTGGTAAAAGAAAAGGTATTACTAAGGTATCTAGAAGAGATTTACCCGTGATTTACGCTAAAAAACTATGGGGAGCAACCACTGTAGCAGGAACAATGATCCTTGCTCATCAAGCCGGAATTGAAGTATTTGTTACTGGCGGTATTGGTGGTGTTCATCGTGGTGCAGAAAAAACCATGGATATCTCCGCTGATTTACAAGAATTAGCGAAAACAGATGTCAGTGTGGTATGTGCGGGTGCAAAAGCAATCTTAGATATCCCCCTAACTTTAGAATATTTAGAAACTATGGGTGTACCAGTTCTTGGATATCAAACAGATGAACTTCCAGATTTCTATACAAGACATTCTGGTCAAAAAGTAGATTATCGTGTTGATTCACCAAAAGAAATCGCTGAAATCATTAAAGAAAAACGTGATAACAAACTTGCTGGTGGTATTCTTATCACTAATCCTATTCCTGAAGAATACGCCATGGATCAAAAAGTTATCGACAAAGCAATTAAAGATGCCTTAGAGCAAATGGAAAAAGAAGGAATTAAAGGAAAAGATAGCACCCCATTCCTTTTAAAAACCATCGTGGAGTTAACTAAAGGTGATTCATTAAACAGTAATATTCAGTTAGTCCTTAATAACGCTAAGTTAGGCGCTAATATTGCCAAGGAGCTTTCGAAAATATGAAAACAGAACATCGACTAGCCGCTGCTTTAAAAGAAATGCTTGCTAAGGTTCCTTTGGAATCTATTTCCGTCACTGCTTTAAGTGATAGATGTGAAGTTAGTAGAAAGACTTTTTACTATCATTTCCACGATATTTACGATTTATTAACCCTTGTATTCCTTAATGAAAAGGTTGATGGAGTGCAAAGCGCTAAAACACCAACTGAAGTGTTAACAAAGATTTTTGAATATTATAAAAAGAACGATAAGTTTATCGATGCTACCATTAACTCCGCAGGAAGAGATTTATTCCATGAATTCGTTTACAACGTTTGTTATCAATCATTTATGAGAATTGTTAACTTAAACCCTGAATCTAAGAAGATTTCCTTAAACGAAAAGAAATCAATCGTCAGGTTCTATACAGCTGGATACGCACATGCGATTGTCTTTTATTTAACTAATGCAAAGAACAAGAATTTAGAGATGCTTAAATTATCATTAAGCTTCCTAGATCCAGACTTTTTACATCTCGCAATTGTTGATTTAGTAAATGGTAAAACCAAATAAATAGTATTAAGGTTATTGAAAAAACCTTATTAGATGTTAAAATATGTATCACTCGGGTAATTTACTCCTAGTTACTAGATGATACACGTGTGATGATCATCACGAAAAGAAAAGGAGCAATCCTTTAGGAGGAAAACCCTTATGAAAAAAGAAGATGTTGCTGGCATTATCGCCTATCTACTTATCGTAGGTATCGCGTTAGTGTTTTGTTTTACAGTTTTAAGGGAACATAGCAGTTCTAGCGGAATAGATGGAATTGCCTATTGGGGATATATTGTAGGTGCGATTTTTAGTGGCATTCTTTTCAATGCGATATTATTTGAACTCGCTCATATCGCAGGCGCTAAAATCGGAAGATATGAAATCATTTCTGTTAACATCCTCGGACTCTTATTTTTTAAATCCGATGGCGAAAGACATATAAAATTCTCAACTTTTGATGGTTTAACAGGTGAAACAAAGATCCTTCCAAAAGCTGATGCAGAGAAGATGCCAAATCCAAGACCATACCTCTTATTTGGATCACTATTCTTCGCTATTGAAGCTGCCATTATCGTTACATTCTTCTCCATCTTTGGAACAAGCAAAGATCAAACAATCTCCAACATTGCTTATTTCCTACTCACAATGGTGGTTGTAGGAGGCATCATCCTTCTTTATAACCTTATTCCATTTAGACTTGACTCTATTACTGATGGTTATCGTTTAACAATGGTAAGCAATCCAAAGAATAAAGAAGCATTTAATGAATTATTACGTGTTGAATATGAAATCTCTCAAGGCAACTCTAATGTTGAAATTAAAACATTTGAAAACATCACAAACTTCACTGCAGATTTAAACTTAAACAAAGTTTATATCTTATTAGATAAGAGAGAATTCGAAGAAGCCGATAAACTTCTTGATATCATCTTAACTGGTAAAGATGAACTTACACACCGCACCTACTTACGCGCGGTCGCACAAAAGCTCTTCATTCACTTATTATTTAAGAGTCCAGAAGAAGCTAAAGAGTATTACGATAATAACGTCGATCTCAGAGTGGTAAGAGAAATTTCCCAAGATGACTCCATGCCATCAATTAGAACATATATCCTCGTCTGTGGACTTATTGATAAATCATATTCTGAAGCCGCAAGAGCGATTGATAAAGTTCCAGGTGCCTATCGTAGAACTCCTAAAAAGAGACGTGAAGTAGAAATGTCTCTATATAACGAAGCATTGACTAGAGTTGTTGAATATAATCCTAAATGGTCCAATTTCCTCGAATATAAACTCGAAGTCGAAACAAAAGGCAAAGAGAAAAAAGAAGAAACCAAGGAAGAAAATAAAGAAAACTAGGGAATCGAAGTCCCTAGTTTTTTGATATACATGTTGCTTATTTTTATTATTTTCCACCGACACCGATACTCTTAACGAGAACGCTTTCAGCTTGTGTTGCACTGGTGGTGACTTTAATATCATTACCAACTTCTAAGACGTCGTTAAATACTTGCATTAAGTTACCACTGATAGTGATGATATCTAAAGGATGATCCTTTTTACCATCTTTGATGAGGAATCCTTCAGCTTGGAGAGAGAAGTTTCCTGATTGTGGATTTAATCCAGCGTGTAAGCCGGAAACGCTAGTGATATAAACACCATTACCAACTTCTTGGAATAATTCTTCTAATGACTTCTTACCTGGTTTTAAGCAGAGATAAGTAGTAGATGTTCCAATCTTTGAACCTGCTTTAAATCCATTACCGGTAGATTGAACACCTTCTTTAGAAGCGGTGGTTAAATTGTATAAATAAGTTTGTAATACACCGTTTTTGACGATGGCTTTGTTATATGTTGCAACACCTTCATCATCGAATCCTCGAGCGAATAAACTCTTATCGAGTGGACGATCTTCGATGGTGATTTTCTTTGATGCGATTTTTTGTCCAAGTTTTCCTATGAATAAGGAAGAATGTTTTTGGACTTCTTCCGCATCAGCATGTCCAACAAAGACTCTCATTAAAGCGGAGACAACATCTCTATCTAAGACAGCTTTATATTTACCTGATTCACAAGCTTCTCCACCGAGTTGTCCGACGGTGTTTTCAACAACTTTCTTCGCTAAATCTTCAACATCAAATTTGGAGAAGTCATTGCCTAAATATAAATCATATCCAGATTTAACTTGTTCATCTTTCTTCGCTAATGCTTGTCCAACATAGTAGAAGTAGTTGGTTTTATGAGTAAGTTTTAATCCGTGAGAATTCATTAATGTTGTGGAATTGGATGATTCGCTATATTCAACACCTGGAACTTCGATGATACGTGGATCGAGTTCTCTAATTCTCTTTTCAAGAGCGTGTAAAGCTTTCATCTTTTCATCGATGCTAACACTAGCTAATTCTTTATTGAAAGTAGAGACTTTTTTATATTTTTCACTACCTTTGAAAATGATAGCTGGATCATCATTTTCGATAATCTTCGCATTAGCGACAATTTCATCGACTAAGTATTTCGCTCTTTGAGCGTTATAAACATCACAAGAAGCTGCGCCGAAACGACCATTGATAATTCCTCTTGCGACATAGTAGGAACCATTTTCTAAGGAATAATTATCAACTTCTCCATGGAATAAAGAGAATGATAAGGCATAGGAAGTTTCAACATAAAGTTCTGCTTCTTCGATTCCTGCTGCTTTGGCTAGTTCAAAAAATTTATCGTACTTCATTATTTTAACTCGCCTCCTCTACCACCTACGGTGATTTCTTTGATTCTTAAGGTTGGTTGTCCAACATTGGTTCTAATGCTACCAGATGCTGCACCGCACATACCTTGACCGAATTCTAAGTCGTTAGCGATCATATCGATATTCTTAAGGATTTCGAATCCTTTGCCAATTAATGTCGCACCTTTAACTGGTTCACAAATCTTACCATCACGAACGATATAAGCTTCAGAACAACCGAAGTTAAATTCACCTGTTGCTGGATCGACACTACCACCAGAGAATCCTTTAGTATATAAACCAAGTTTAGTAGCGGCGATGATTTCTTCAGGGGTGCTCTTACCATTAGCGATATAAGTATTACTCATTCTGGAAGTTGGGCAGTATTTATAGTTTTGTCTACGACAAGAACCATTACCTTCTCTTCCCATTCTTCTACCGTTAAAGTCATCAATCATATAGTTAACGAGTTTTCCATTTTTAATGAGAACACGTTTGGTTCCTGGATTACCTTCATCATCGATATCAATGGAACCCCATTCACCTGGAATAGTGGAATCATCTAACGCGGTAACGATTGGTGAAGCGATTAAATCGCCATCTTTACCTGAGAAACAAGATAATCCCTTAGCGATCGCGGACGCTTCAAGTGGGTGACCACATGATTCGTGGAATAAGACTCCACCCCAACCATTTCCAACGATAACTGGCATCTTTCCAGATGGACATTCAACTGCGCCTAAAGTTTGAATTGCGACTTTCGCAGCTTTTAATGCCTTTTCTCTAATATTAATTTTCTCTTTGAAGAAGGAAATATCAGATTGAGTGCCTGGTCCTTCATGTCCAGTTTCAAAACCAGTTTGGTCTGCCGCGATCACAAAGAAGTTCATACGAGCGAATTCTGTTTCTCTCTTGAACCATTTTTCTTTGGAGTTATAAACTGCAACACCACGATGGTTATAACCGAATGAACAAATATGTCTAACGATACGTGGATCTTTTAATTCATTAATCGCGTCGACTCCTTGTCTTAATAAACCGATAATTTCTTCTCTAGAAACATCATGGTATGAACGTTTAATTGGATTTCTATTTTTGACCTTAACCATATCTAACTTGGTAACAGTTAACACTCTTTCGCCATGGAATGATTTGTTAAGAGATGATGCAAGCGCAAGTAAACCCTTCTTGGTTAGATCAGTGGTGTATCCATAAACACATTGATTTTCTTTCAAAAGTCTTAAACCAACACCAGTTGCCGCACTAGAAGATGATGTATCAACTTTTCCATTTTCAATAGAGATGCCTCTTGCGTCACTATCTTCATAGAAAATTTCCGCATAATCCGCTCCAGTGGCTAATGCTTCGTTAAGAACTTCGATAGCAAGTTTTTTACTAATCATTAAGCTTTTTCTCCTTTCTTAAAAGTTTTATGATGTCCAAACGTTTGTGATTTTATCATAAAAAAGCAAGAAAATATATGTATATGCGTGTAAACATGCGTTTATTTAGAAAACAATAATAAAAAAATGCGACGATTTCGCATTCCTATCGATATTTTACATTGTTCTTTTCAAAGTGTTCTGCCGACCTTCGCCGTACATATCTTACCATCACGTATTATTTCATACACGTTCGCTTGAGGCTGAGCTATAAGGAGCGACCCTATAACTTCTCAAGAGGTCTTGCGACAGGATAACGGAAGGAATCTATCTCCTTCAATTTTCACGGAACTTCAGCAAAAAGTTTTCTTAACAATCACTTGTAATGATCAATACCTATGTGGCATACCGCTACTCAAACCGCACCGAACAGTTATAGTCAGTTACCTGACATCAAGCCACAAGAATTCCTTTGAGTACCCGGAGCAACAGTTCTCAGGCTGCCTCTCCGTAGGTGGGATGCATTACTGCAGAGCCTCTTGTCTTCCCTGTTCATGGCGTTATTTATACGCTACCTGGCAATATGCGCCATCCGCTCAACCTCATTCGAGGATTACCATAGAATTACTAATATGGTTTTCAATCATGCACACTATCGCATACATAATCTTATAGGAGTGGAGCCCATGCAAAGAAGTAATCTTTCTTCACATGGTTGCAAAGCACTTTGGCAAAGAACAATGTCGTTTTCTATCGACACCAATATTATAAAATGCTGTCAATAACGTGATAAGGTTCCAAATAAAAATATTTTTTTGACCCCTTTCTATGATATGATAAAAATACTGATATATATGACCCCAAAAAGAGGACAATATGGAAAAAATAAGAATTAGTGTTTCATCTTATACTTACGATATTTTGCTTAAAGATATGGATTCTTTTGAAATCTATAAGAGTAATGGTGAAGTTAACCGTAATGAATTCTTAAATCGTTTAATCGTTAATTACGCGGATGAATATTCTTTAATGAGTAAACATCAATTAAAGATGATTGAGAAAAGTATCGATAAGCATATTGAAATGGATGAATATGACAAAATCAACTTAACCAACGATATTCTTGGAACTATTAGAGAAGAGTTTTCTGTTAGAAACATTGATGAAGGATCAGTCATCATTTCTTTAAAACCCACGAAAGAATCAAGTGCGATTATTGATTACATCATCAATGAACAAATTGAAAACCAATCAATCTCTTCTTTCTTCAGACAAATATTTGATAGCTATGTCAATATGACTCAAAACATTAGAGAAAGAATTATCTTTAAAGAACAATATAATGCCTTACTAAAATCCATTGATAAAAATAAACAAGTATTCATCACTCTTAGAAGTGAGAACGGCAAACCATTCACTGGTTCTTTATATTGCGTCAAAGATAATAAAGAAGAAATGTTTAATTATTGCTTATTTGAAGTAAATAACGAACCTCAAACAGTGAGGCTATGTCGTATTAAATCCGTGAAGATTATTAATGAATCACTTCAGATTAGCGAAAGAACAATATCATTATTTGATTTCCAAATTGAATATAGCCCAGCTTACCCAATCAGTGAGAAGGACTTAGAAGTTGTTAAAATTAGAATGGATGAAACGGGTGTTAGGATGTATAAAAGAACATTCTTATATCGACCAAAAATATACAAAATAGAGGGGGACGTATATCATTTTAAAGGTTCTCATCTCCAAATCTTCAACTATTTCAAACGCTTTGGAAGAAACGCGATTATCATTTCTCCAACTTATTTGAAAATGAAAATGGAAAACTATTATCGCGATAGTTATTTCGTCTATAAGAAAAGTAAGGGTGAATAATTATGGGACTAAGGTCAATTAAAGAAATATATATTATCGGTCATGGACCAAGTTCATCTCATACGATGGGTCCATATTTCGCTACTCAAAAGATCATTGAGAAATATAAGAATTATAATATTAAAAATATTATAGTCACTCTTTATGGTTCTCTCGCGTTAACTGGTAAAGGCCACTTAACAGATGCGATTATCGATTTAGGAACCTAAACGGGAATCCTCGGTTGTTCAACTGCCAAGATGAAAGTGCGAATAAATATAACGAATACACTCTTTATCATTTTAATATGCAAAGCATTAAATAACACGACTATATGGATATATAAATTTTTGAAAATAATATAAATATTAAGTGGAGTAATCTCCACTTTTTTGATATACTATATGTAGAGAGAAAATGAATATGAGTGAATTGAAACATGGGAGAACATGTGTTTTTAATATTAATTATCATATTGTCTGGTCAACTAAATATCGTAGGAAGGTATTAACAAAGAATATTGAAAAAAGATTAAAAGAAATCTTGATCGACATTGGAAAAAAGAAGGGGTTTGAAATCGCTGAAATTGAAGCTGGAACTCAAGACCATGTTCATGTATTTGTTTTAGCTATACCTAAGATATCAATCTCTTATATCGCTAAGATGATGAAGGGGATATCAGGAAGATTGTTATTAAAAGAGTATCCAGAAATAAGTAAGAAACTATGGAATGGTGAATTATGGAATCCTTCTTATTATGTAGAAACTATTGGTTCTATCTCAGAAGAAGCGATTAGGAAATACATTCAAAATCAAGAAAAGGAGTAAAATGCTGTTAACTTACCAATTTGAATTAAAAGTAAACGAAGTGACATCCATTATTCTTGGGCATCTTTGTTATGTAGCATCTAAATTATTCAACATTGGCAATTATGAAAGAAAAGAATATCAATCTCTTGGTTTTGACAAAATGCCTGATTGGTATGATCAAAAGAAAAGATTAAAAGATAATATTTGGTATAAATCAATGCCTTCTCAAACAAGCCAAGATGTATTAGCTAGATTAGAGGAATCTTGGAAATCATATTTTGTTCTTCATAATAAATGGAAACAAAAACAAAATAGTGGGAGTTTAAAGAAAAACGAAGGGGAGCCAAAACCACCATATTATAAGAAAGATGGATATCACACGAATATCAAATATCTTTCTAATGGTTTCAAAATAATTGATGATAAAATCCGTCTGTCTATACCCAAGGCATTAAAATCACATCTTAAAGACAAATATCAAATTAACGATGAATATCTTTATATCAAGATAAAAAGGTCTTTTGAAATAATTAAACAAATAGAGTTTTCATACGTTAGCAATAACAGATATAAAGTTTTTATCGTATATGAAAAAGACATAAAACCACAGAAAAAAGATAATAAGCATTATATAAGCATTGATATTGGTACTAAAAACCTGTTAACAGTCTATGACAATAAGGGAAAGTCTTTTATTGTCTCAGGAAAATCTTTACTCAATACCAATTATTACTTTTCTAAAAAGATTGCTTATTACCAATCTATATTCGATAAATGCTTCCCTAATCATAAGAAAGGAGAAACAACAAAAAGGATTAAGCGTTTATACGAATTAAAGAACAAAAGGATAAAACTAATCATTCATCGAGCGACAAGATATATAGTTGATTATTGTGTTTTCAATGATATATCTAAGGTTATTATTGGAGATCTTTCTGGATTGTTGGGTAAAGAAAAAACATTTACCAACAATAAAGAAAAGCATCGATATAACCAAAATATAAGAACTATTTGTTTTGCAAAAATATATGAACAACTATCCTATAAGCTTACCCAAAATGGAATAGAGTCAATCATAATAAATGAATCCTATTCTTCTGGATGCTCTCCTAAATCAAATGATGTTTCATCACATTGCTATGATATAAAACAAAGAAAACGTCGTGGCTTATTCAAAGATGGAGATGATATTTATAACTCCGATTCTGTTGGTGCTTATAACATCATGAGAATATATCGTCAGGATAACTCTCTTGATTTTGATATACCTCTAAAAGGATTATCTAATCCAAAAAAAGAATATATTCCTGTAACGGATCAGTTTTTAAATGAAGATTATATTAATTGGAATGGCAAAGCTGGTAACGTAGGGATATCGGGTAGGAACTACCCAACAGGATGTGAATTGATTGAAACACTCATTCAATACACAACCCAGATGCTTGGTAATTCAATTGCCGAGTAAGTTCACAGTCAGCTATGATGTATCCGTGGAAACAATGAGAAAAACCGGAAAAGACATGGATAGAAGATATAAAGAAACATCCCTTGCGGGACTCGCTAAATTGGTTAAATAAAAAAGTACCCCAAATCCGAAAATAATGGATATGGGGTATATTTTTTTAATACTTATCAAGCAGATATTCTAATAGAACATCGCTGAGAAATTAAGGGAAACAAATACCCATGAAAGTATTTGAATAATGCCTAACACAATAACCAAGAATAAATTAAATTTCTTGTTTTTAATCATGAAGATAACTAACTTAATTAATTCAATTAGTGGCAACACGATTGTACCTAACGCAACAAAGAAGATAACAATTCTAATCGCGACATGAATACTGGTGAAAGCGCCTACCAGCCAATAAATTAATGAGATACCCACTAGTACTCCGAACAATATAACAGCGTGCATGATAAGTGGTTTGCTGTTGAATTCGTCTGTTTCAGCGACCACAGTCGCTTCTCTTCTAGAAGTTACTTCTTCTTCGGCTTCCTCTTCTTCGATAGGAAGATCTAACTCTTCTCTTAATTTGTTTTCTTCTTCCCTTAAGATAGCGTCTTCTTCGTTAAGACGTTCCTTTTCCGCTCTCATCGTCGCGCGGTCAGTTTCGATATCAGCAAGTCTTCTTTCTTTTTCTTCGCGCTCTCTAGCGAGGCGTTCCTCTTCTTCTCTACGACGTTCTTCTTCAAGCCTTCTAGCCTCTTCTTCTTTTCTTTCCTCTTCTAAAATAGGATCTTGGCTAGCAGGAATATCTTTCTTTACCTCTTCTTCTTTTGGGGTTGACGCTTCGATAGGCGCGCATCTTGTCCCACATTTATAGCAAAAGACATCGTCATCATTTAATTTCGCGCCACAATTTGTACAAAACTTCATGTTATTTTCCTCCTTAATATCCTAACTCTCTCGCTGTGTAATAAGCTCTTCCATCTGGGTTATGGTCGCTTAATGCGGAAGCTTGATTCTTGTTATATAATCCAGAACCAGTTACTAGTGGTGGAACTTGTTCTGCAAAGTGAACATCGTAATCAAGATAGAAACTGATTTCCCAGTATTTTCCATAATTGATTTTGTAAGTCATTGGGGAGTGTTCGAATGAGAATGTTCTCCAAGTTTCTGGGAAAGTAATGGTAATTTCCTTGCCTTTGACAACATAAGAACCTTCCCCTTCTTCTCTAATTACTTCTTTCCCAACTGGCCAGTTACCAATATAGTGATATACTTTTCCATCTTTCGTTAAAGCGTACACTCCATGGGTGATATCTGCCCAATCCCAGTCAGTGGAGCTATCATCATCGTCAAGATATGTACCTGAAACATATAAACCATAGATATGTCTATTTTGAGAAGAAGCGCCAGGGAACGTAAGTTTCAAAATAGTGCCGTAACAATAAAGGTTACAACCAACAATTATTACGACCACACAAATACTAATAATGAGGTAATACCACCATGGATTACGGAATTTAGCGTTAATTTTTAATTTCTTTGACCATTTGATAAAGAAGATTACTAATACGATAATCCCGCCCGCTAATAAGACAAATCCAACAATTATAAGTGGGACATTACCGGTGAAATTGATATTGAATATTGGAGTGGAAGGAGTTGATCCTCCGCCTCCTCCTTTAACTTGAACTTTCACTCTGATTACTGGACGGACACCAACAGTTTCACTAGTGGGATTACAATATCCATCAGCATCTAAAATGATGATTTTATCAGGATGGTACTCATCTATAGTCTTTGTCCAATAACGATATTCACCATAGTCATTAGCTAAATCAATACCAGAACATACGACATAATCGCTTGGCAATTCACCATCTTTGGTGTTTGCTTTCGTAGGAAGATCTATATAATTGGAGACATCTTCTCCGATATCTTTCTTGTATAAATAACCGCGCTCTTCTTCATTAAAGGCAACATTATAAAAGTCATCGTTCAAGATATTGCATAATGCACTACCAGAATAGTAAATCAAATTACCTGGAGCATCGTTATATTGCTCTCTTAGAATAATTTGTTTGGAAATATAGTTAACGTATCCATTACCTTCATCTTCTGATAACAACCACTCAATAGGAGCGTACTTAAATACCGCCATTCTTCCTTCGATGTCTGATACTTGGTATTTTTTATCTTGGAATTTAACTTCCTCACTATTGAGGTTTGTAAATGTTACGTTATTAACAATGAGGTATTGGTTATCTTCAAAAGTGAAGATTTCTTTACCACGATAATTAGATTCGCTCTGATGATGAATAAGGAAAGTATCTTTTCCAACATCATTTAATTCTTGGCTGAGTTCTTCATCATAAATAGAAGCAAAACTACCTAAGGTAATTTCATCTTTTGAATCAACAACTAGAACATTTGTATCAGCGCTAGCCCTCTTAAATGAAGTAGATGAAAATATCCCGGCAGCTATAGAAACAAGAGTGATTCCTCCGAAAAGTAGAAGTAAATGTTTTTTCATATAGTCTCTCCCCTTTCTGCACCTTCATTATAGTAAGTTTTATAACAAAATAAAATTTTGTCTTGATAAAGTGATAAGAAAATCGCTTTTCTAACACTATTAAGCTATAAACATAAGATTCTTAAAATAATTATTGAAAATAAACTATTTGATTTGTATACTACTACACGCAACTTACTTTGAACGACATAACTGTTCAAGGCGGAAGGAGAAAAAACGAAATGAAAAAAGGAATTCACCCAAAGTATCAAAAATGCACAGTCACATGCGTTTCCTGTGGTGCAACATTCGAGACTGGTTCAGTCTTAAGTGAAATCAAAGTTGATACTTGTTCAAACTGCCACCCATTCTACACCGGCAAACAAAGATATGTTCAAGCCGATGGCCGTATCGATCGTTTCAATCGTAAATACGGAAAGAAATAGTCAGTCACTGATAAATAAAGACAATCCCGAGTGGGATTTTCTTTTTTCTCTCATTTATGAGATAATTATTCATTAGGAGGCCCATTTGCCATGATAAAGAAAAGATTTTATATCACCACCCCAATTTATTATCCCAGTGCGAAGTTACATATCGGTCATGCTTACTGCACAACTTTGACTGATGTTTTTGCTCGTTATAAACGCATGAGAGGATTTGAATGTTATTTCCTTACAGGCGCGGATGAACACGGACAAAAAATTGAAAAGAATGCCGCTTCAGCGGGAAAAACCCCACAACAATTCGTTGATGAGATCGTTGATGGGTTTTATAAATTATGGGAATTACTAGATATTAGCAATGATGACTTTATTAGAACAACCCAAGATAGACACGTTAAAGTTGTTCAAGATATCTTTTCTAAAATGCTCGAAAAGGGCGATATCTATCTAGGTAAATATGAAGGATGGTATTGCACTCCTTGTGAAGCTTTCTGGACAGATACCCAAGTTGGTCCAGACCATATTTGCCCAGACTGCGGACGTCCTGTCCAAATGGCGGAAGAAGAAGCCTATTTCTTTAAAACCGGAAACTATCTTGATAGTTTGCTTAAATTCTATGACGATAATCCAAAATTCCTCGTCCCAGAATCACGTAAGAATGAAATGATTAATACATTCATTAAACCAGGTCTTGATGACTTATGTGTTTCAAGAACATCTTTCTCTTGGGGTATTCCAATTAGAGAAAACCCAAAACACGTTATTTATGTCTGGTTAGATGCGTTAACTAATTACATCACTGCTTTAGGGTATGATAGTGATCACCCAGAATTATTTAAGAAATATTGGGAAGATCCAGAATGTGAAATCATCCACATCTTAGGCGCGGATATTACAAGATTCCACGCGATTTATTGGCCAATGTTCCTCGAATCTTTGGGACTTAGAAAACCAGACCGTGAATTTGTCCATGGTTTACTCATGATGAAAGATTCCAAGATGAGTAAATCTAAAGGCAATGTCGTAGACCCATTCCCACTTGTTGAAAGATATGGAGTGGACGCACTTAGATATTATTTAACTAGAGAAGTTACCTTTGGTAGTGATGGATCATTCTCTCCAGAACAATTCGTTGAAAGAATTAATGCAGACTTAGCTAATTCATTTGGTAATTTACTTAATAGAACTGTCTCAATGATTAACAAATACTTTGATGGAGTTATTCCTGAATATAAAGGAGACGTCACGGCGTTTGATGGAGCGTTAAGAACCGCTGCAGAATCGACAGTTAGACTTTATGAATCTAATTTAGATGATTTAAAGATTACTGAAGCTATCGCTGCCGTTAATGACCTTGTTTCAAGAGCGAACAAATATATCGACGAAACAACCCCATGGGTTTTAGCAAAAGAAGGAAAAATTGAAGAACTTGCTTCAGTGATGAATCATCTTGCTAACGCTATCTTTGTTGCAGCTAAATTATATGAACCTGTCCTTGTTAAATCTTCACCGAAAGCCTTTGATCAATTAGGTATAGATGAAAACGACAGAGACTATGAGAAAGTTTATAAGTTTGGCTCTATCGGTGGAACAAAGGTTGTTAAAGGAGATCAATTATTCCCAAGACTTGATGCTGCGATAGAAGTGGAATACATCCAAGGATTGATGGGATTAAGGAAAGAATAAAAAGAATATCGCCCCTATAAATTAGAGGCGATTTTAACAAATATGAAACAGATTATTCGCGGTGTTTGCACTGATATATCTTCAGAAGGTTTAGGAATCATCAAAGCCAATTGGATGATTATCTTTGTTAATGGTCTTCTTTTAGGTGAAGAAGCGGATGTTGAAATACAATACAAACGCGCAGGAGTGTTCTACGCGAATATTAAGAAAATATATAAATTATCAAAAGATAGAATAAAACCTCTATGTCCGGTATCCACCGCATGTGGAGGATGTACGTTTCAAAATGCGACTTATTCCTATGAACTAGCCTTCAAAAAGAAAAAGGTTGAGGATGCATTACGTAAAATAGGTCATATCAGTCATCCAGTAAATGATGTCATTGGAATGGATGAACCATATAATTATCGAAATAAAATCCAAGTTCCTTTTGGAAGAGAAAATAAACATGTCGTTTATGGCTTTTATAAAGCCAACACCCATAGAATTATCCCAATTAAGGAATGTTCAATTGAAGATAAGAAGGCCGGCCCAATTCTTCAAGATATCGCCTATTTAATGGAATCGATGAAAATTGACCCTTATAACGAGGATGCAAGAAGTGGTGTTATTCGTCATGTTCTTATTAGAACAAGTAAATCATTTGATGAAGTAATGGTGGTCCTTGTCACTAACGTAAACACTTTCCCATCCAAAGGTAATTTTGTTAAAGAACTGACTAAAAGACATCCTGAAATTAAAACTGTTGTGCAAAACATTAATACAAGAGACACGAACGTCATATTAGGTGAGAAAGAAGAAGTTCTTTTTGGCAAAGGATTTATTAAAGATACCTTATTAGGAATTGAGTTCCATATTTCATCTAAATCATTCTTCCAAGTCAACCCAGTTCAATGTGAAAAATTATATGATATCGCCATTGGATTAGCGGATATTAAACAAACTGATGAAATTCTTGATGCGTATGCTGGCGTGGCCACAATAGGAATATTATGCGCTAAAAAAGGTGGACATGTTACCTCTGTTGAATCAGTTAAAGAAGCTGTCATCAATGGAAGAGAAAACGCTAAAAGAAACAATATTACAAACATTGATATTATCGAGGATGATTGTACTAACTACTTATTGAATACTAATAGGCATTTTGATGTTGTAATTATGGATCCACCTAGAAAAGGATCAACGGAAGAATTTTTAAAGGCATTAAATAAAATTAGACCTTCAAAGATTATTTACATTTCCTGTGAACCAAGCACTTTAGCTAGAGATTTATCTATTCTTTCTAGTGCATATAGCATTGATGTAATTCAGCCGTTAGACATGTTCCCCCGTTCATTTCACGTTGAGACTATAGTAGGACTATATCGAAAATAGTGAAAAAATAGTGAAATTTTAATGAAATTTTGATATACTATTAATGCGAGGGTGCGCCAGTTCGGTGCAGTTAATATAGCTGGGTGAAACTCCCAGTCTGGTAATCTCTAGCAAAGAGCCAGTATCTAGCCTTGGTGCCAAAGTCGTGAGATTAGGCATAAGCGTAGGCAAGAAAGTCTAAGAGCC
>JAFSNY010000038.1 GCA_017447305.1 Bacilli bacterium
ATCGATTTGCGCAATGGTGTCTTTGTCATAGCCAGTTGGCTTAGCAACGACTTCATTACCACAAGCGGTTAATCCAAATAATGAAACGAGTCCTAATGCGATAAATTTAGATTTTTTATTTGGCATAGTAACAAACTCCTTTCACACCGGTGTCTGGATCGATTTCCTTATATTCGTTCGCAGTTGCAGCGTCTCTATATTTAAGCGCGCAAAGTTCAGGAATCATACGTTCTTCGATACGGTTATCTTGTTGGATTTCAAGTAATTCAAGATATGTTCTCCAACTATCGTTGAGGTTCTTTTCAGCGTTCCATAAGTTTTGTTCTTGTTGGATTTTGATGTAGTTTTCAACGGTGTTAAGGAGATCGATAGTCTTGTCTTCGCCTTCAATCTTGAAGGAAATCTTACCGTTTTCAGCATTGACTAATTCTTGGAATAAGCGGTAGTCATAGGTGCTGTCGAAACCAGTAATCTTAGCTTCGATATCTTTGGCTCTGGATTTGTATTGAGCAGAGTCAGAGGTGTTGATGAATCCGACGAAGGTGTTCTTGTTGTATTCTTTGGTTTCTTCGTTGTAATAAACTTCTTCATCCGCGGTGTAGTAGGTATCTAAGTTTGCATCATAGATTGATTTTTCAATAATCATGAAGTGGATACCATGTTCAGAACGGACACAGACGATTGGTCTGCCAACTTCATCTGTCAAGATGAGTTGATCATCGTTCATAGAAACGCCTTCAACATAACGGAAACCACATTTTCCTTCGGCTGCTTCAGCGATAGAAGCATCAAAACCAGTTGTGTTAGTAACTTCACCATCAAAGCCATCGACTAAATCATTATTAGTAATAACGAAGACGTTATGACGGTTAAGGTACTTGTTCCAGTAAACATTTCTTGGATAGTAATTGGAGTTACCATCGTTGACTTGGTGACCATTTTTATCTTTGACATCTTCTTTGAATTCATTGAGTTGTTCAAAGACTTTGTAAGGGACATAGGATAAGCCAATTTCCGCTAATTTGTCACGGACATTGACGGTGCTATTGGTCTTAGCATCGTTAAATTTGGTGTACATGCCTAATCCTGTTTCTGCGTTCTTAGTATCAGCAGCGGCTCTACCAGAATAGAGAGCATCATAGGCATAAATGCCTAATTTGAATTCGTTAACGAATGATGTTGTTCTATCCATAATACCAACAGAACCATTTAATCTTGTTCCATCACTGTTAATAGCGGAAGAACTATCTCCACTGTCTAATACAGCGATTTCACCAAATGTTTCTTTACCATCTCTTAATGATTTTGCAATGGTGTAAAGCTTTAAAGCTTCTGCTTCTGAGATAGTTGCATAGTAGAAATCAGAACTACCACCAGAAATGGATGCGAGAATATGTCTAATATGATATGGATAAGATGCGGCCACTTTTTGATCTTTGTTATCAATGAATCCTTGGCCGATGTATTCCTTTAACAACGCTGTTTCGTTGTTTCTGAAATACCAATCTTCGACATTTTCTTTTTCCATATTGTAGATGAGTTTTTGTAATAATTCTTTCTCATCTTCAACGCCTTGTTGTTCAAGGACTTTTTCCCATTCTGTCTTATAACTTGTACCGTTAGCGCTAGCATCCTTTTTGGCATCATTTTTCATTGATTTAATTCTGCTTTTGCAAGTGCTTTCGATACGGCTATATGAGTCAGTTGGATCTTTCTCTTTCTTCCAAAGAGCGCTTTGGTCATTTCCGTATTCATAACGGATTAAGACTTCTAACATAGCATCGTAGAATTTGCCAATTCCGGATGATTTCTTTAAGTAATCAAAGTAGACATCATCTGTGAGTACTTCAACTTCTTTGCCATCATATCCTGTGAATGTGACAATCGCTTTTGGATCGGAAGAGACTTTGCTACCACATGCAGTCACAGCGATAGCAGCAATGAAACTAGTAACTAAGCTTAATGAGAGCTTGCCTTTGTTCATTTTTTTCTTTCCTCCTTCAAATTGAATAGCGCTAATATTTTATATATTACCCATTTTCTTTGCAATAAATATTTTGACTTTTTATATTTGGACGCGCCCACAAGCGCAAAGAAATTATCCTATTTCGTGACGATATCAAAATAAAAAATCGTTTCATTTGAATATGGTGGTCTATTTCTATAAAATATAATGCGGTTAGAGGAAACATGTATGTCAAAACTAGTTATTAAAGATTTATATGCCTCAGTAGAAGGAAAACAAATTCTTAAAGGTATAAATTTAGAAATTAATGACAATGAGATAGTGGCTTTACTTGGTCCAAATGGTCATGGCAAATCCACCTTATTAAATGTCATTATGGGACACCCAAGATATGTGGTGGATTCAGGATCCATCTATTTAGATGGTAAAAACATTTTAGAGATGGCAACGGATGAACGCGCAAGAGCGGGTTTGTTCTTAGCTATGCAATCTCCAAGTGAAGTTCCTGGAGTCAGCAACTCAGACTTTTTAAGAAGTGCAGTTAACGCTCGTTTAGAAAAACCAGTTTCGACATACAAATTCTATAAAGCGCTCGATAGTGCAACCAAGCAATTAAAGATGCCTTTCGACCTCGCAACCCGTTCTCTCAACGAAGGATTTTCCGGCGGAGAAAAGAAGAGAAATGAAATGTTACAACTTATCCTACTTGAACCTAAAATTGCCATGTTGGATGAAATCGATTCAGGACTCGATGTTGACGCGATTAATATCGTCAGTGAAGTCATCAATTCTGAAAAAGAAAAAGGAAGAGGCTTCCTCATCATTTCTCACTACGCTAGATTATACGATTTAATCAACCCTACGAGAGCGGTCGTAATGATTAACGGAAGAATCGTCATTGATAGTGATCCATCCGTCATTAAAAGAATCGATAAAGAAGGTTATGAATTCATCAAGACCGAATTAGGCATTGAAATCGCAAAAGAAGAACCAAATATGAATCAAACAAGCATTGGTTCATGCGATGTTAAGGTAAAAACTGAATAATAATGGAACGTCAATCTATTAATAAATATTTAAATAAGGATAAATATGTACTTGAAGGAAAGAATAGTCCTACCTTCATGGTTTTAGATTGTCAAAATAAAGATACGTTCAATATTGAAATAAAAGAGAATCAAAAAATCAATTTGCTTCTTTTAAACATTAAAGAAAATACAAAGTTTGATTTTAACGTTTTAGCTAATTCCTCCCTTAATCTTAAAACAGTTCTTAAGGGTGAAGTAAAATCGTTAAATATCAACGCAAAAGTACAATCCAATGGTGATATGCATGTTTATTGTGCTGATTTTAGCGATGGAGATGTTAATACTATAGTAAAAATTGATCTTTCTGAAGATAACACCACGGCTATGTGGCATCTTGCCTCACTAAGTGCGAAAAATGACAATAAAGAGTTTGATGTCTCATTGATTCATAACGCCAAAAACACCTTTGGATTAAGCGATAATTACGGAGTTAGTAAGGATGATGCGAGATTAGTCTTCTCAGGAATTTCCCATATCAAAAATGGTGCCAAATATTCCAAAACAAGACAAAATGCTAAGATCATGGTTTTTGATGATTTAAGCAAAGCCATCGCTCGTCCGATCCTAAAAATTGATGAAAATGAAATCGAAGCTTCTCATGGCGCCTCAGTTGGAAAAATCAATGATGAAAGCATGTTCTATTTAACTTCACGTGGGTTAACTGAAGAGCAAGCAAAGGAACTCATTACCATGGGTTATCTCAAACCTATTTTAGTGGGCTTCGAAGATGAAGAAATTAAAGAAGAAATTTCATCTTTAATTGAAGGGAGAATGTAATATGTTTGATGTCAAAGAAATCCGTAAACAATTCCCAATGTTAAATGATGATAAAATGATGCAAAATAAGAAACTTATTTTTCTTGATAATTGCTCAACAACATTTAAACCACAATGCGTCATCGATGAAGTGATGAATTACTATGTTAATGAAACTAGTAATTCTCATCGTGGTGACTATGATTTGTGTTTCAATATTGACCAAAAAGTCCTTAAAGCAAGAGAAAATGTTGCGAGATTTGTTAACGCTGATGTTGATGAAGTTGTCTTTACATCTGGCACAACAATGTCCATCAATCTCATTGCGTATGGCTATGGTCTTAAAACTTTGAAAAAGGGTGATGAAATTATTATCTCTGAAGCTGAACATGCTTCTAACGTTCTTCCTTGGTATCGATTAGCGGAACTAACAGGCGCAATTGTTAAGTTCGTTAATCTTGATGAAAAGGGAAGAGTGACTGCTAATAACCTTAAAAAGGTTATTACGAATAAAACTAAAATCGTTTCCTTTGCTCATATCACTAATGTTCTAGGTTACATTATCGATGTCGAAGGTATCGCTAAAGTTGCTCATGAGCATGGTGCCATCTGTGTCATTGATGGAGCCCAGTCTGTTCCTCACATCAAAACAGACTTCAAGAAATGGGATATCGATTTCTTAGCGTTCTCTGCTCATAAGATGTGCGGACCAACTGGTGTAGGCGCGCTTATTGGCAAGCATCATTTATTGAAAATGATGGATCCATTCTTAATGGGTGGTGGAATGAATGTCAAATTCGATAAATGCGGAGATACTTCCTATTTAGAATCTCCTGCAAAATTTGAAGCTGGAACACAAAACCTCGCTGGTATTCTCGGTTTTGGTAAAGCTGTTGAATTTATTAAATCAATTGGAATCGAGAATATCCATCAACATGAAGTTGAACTAAAGAAATATATGGTCGAAAAATTATCTAAATATGACCATGTCATTATTTACAATGCTGATTCAGAAGGAGGAATGCTCACCTTTAATATTAAAGGTGTCTTCGCTCAAGATGAAGCAACATTACTCAATTCTAAAGGAATCGCTCTAAGAAGTGGACAACACTGTGCAAAAATTCTTAATGACTTCCTTAAAACTCCTGCAACCGTTAGAGCGTCCACATATTTCTACACAACCAAAGAAGAAGTCGATATCTTTATCGATGCTTTGATTAATGGAGGTGACATACTCGATGCCTATTTTAACTAATGAGATGATGAGAGCGATCATTATGGACCACTCATCTAATCCAATCCATAAACATGAACCTAAAAATGATAAATATGAAAAGATTCATATGCATTCTGATAACTGTATCGATGATATCGATGTTTATGTCTTGTTTGAAAATGATATCGTGAAAGATGCCTGTTTTACAGGCATTGGATGTACCATCTCCACATCATCAACCGATATTCTTTGTGAACTTATCATTGGTAAATCCAAAGAAGAAACACTAAAGATTATCGATGAATATAACCATATGCTTCATGAAGAACCATATAATGAAGATTTACTTGATGAAGCAAATGCTTTTAAAAACACTTCTAAACAAGCGGCAAGAATTAGATGTGCGACCATCGGATTCCGCGCTGTTGAAACAATTATCAAAGGGAAATAAGAATGTCCAAGAAAGATATTAAAACTAACGAAGATTATAAGTACGGGTTTAAAGACGAAGACGTCAGTATCGTAAATACTGGTGTTGGTTTAAACGAGGATGTTGTTAGAGAAATTTCCCGTTTAAAAGGTGAACCTGAATGGATGCTTGAATTTAGACTTAACGCTCTAAAAGTTTTTAACAAACTCCCTTTACCAAAATTTGGACCAGATTTAAGTCAACTTGACTTTGATTCTTACACGTACTTCCGTCGTCCTTCCGAAAAAGAAGCGCAGGATTGGAATGAAGTACCTGAAACAATCAAAAACACCTTCCAAAAACTTGGTATTCCAGAAGCTGAACAAAAATATCTTTCTGGTGTCTCAACCCAGTATGAATCGGAAGTTGTTTATCATAACATGCTTAAAGAAATTGAGGATAAAGGTGTTATCTTCTTATCTACAGATATGGGATTAAAACTATATCCTGAAATATTTAAAAAATATTTCTCCACAGTTGTTCCAGTTGGGGATAATAAATTCTCTGCCTTAAATGGTGCGGTTTGGTCTGGTGGATCATTTATCTATGTTCCTAAAGGAGTCCATCTAGACAAACCTCTTCAATCATATTTCCGTATTAATAATGAAAAGAGTGGTCAATTTGAAAGAACATTAATCATTGTTGATGAAGGTGCGGATGTTCATTATGTCGAAGGATGCACCGCTCCAATTTATTCAAAAGAATCACTTCACGCTGCAGTCGTAGAAATCGTCATTCTAAAAGGTGGTAAATGTCGTTATTCAACAGTGCAAAACTGGTCAAATAATATCGTTAATCTCGTAACCAAGAGAGCGGTTTGCTATGAAAATGCTCAAATGGAATGGATTGATGGAAATATCGGTTCACAGCTTAACATGAAGTATCCAGCCTGTGTCCTTAAAGGCGAAGGTGCGAAAGGAACATGTATCTCTATCGCTGTTGCTGGCAAAGGACAATATCAAGACGCTGGAGCGAGAATGATTCATGAAGCAAGTAATACCACATCAACCATCATTTCTAAATCAATTGTCAAAAATGGTGGAGTGGCGAATTATCGTGGAACAGTTAGACATCATAAAGAAGCAAAGAACTGTCGCAGTCACGTTGAATGTGACACTTTAATCCTTGATGATATTTCAAGAAGTGACACTATTCCAAACAATGATATTCGCAATAACATGTCATATATTGAGCACGAAGCAACAGTTAGTAAAATCAGTGAAGATCAATTGTTCTATTTGATGTCACGTGGGTTAACAGAAGCTGAAGCTACACAAATGATTATTATGGGATTTATCGAGCCATTTTCTCGTGAATTACCTATGGAATATGCGGTTGAACTCAACCAACTTATCAAGATGGATATGGAAGGAAGTGTTGGCTAAAACATGGACTATTCCGTCATTGTTGTTGGAGGCGGTCACGCTGGAATTGAGGCTGCATGTGCAGCGGCAAATATGGGTGAAAACACCCTGCTATTGTCATTAAATTTCAAAAAAATAGGCAACATGCCATGCAATCCTGCCATCGGTGGAAGCGCTAAAGGAATCGTCGTTAGAGAAATCGATGCTCTTGGTGGCATGATGGGTAAGATTGCGGACATTAATTACCTCCAAATGAAGATGATCAATACTGGTAAGGGTGCCGGTGTCCAATGCCTAAGAGCGCAACAAGATAAAATAGGTTATCCTGAAAACATGCAAAAGATGATTTTATCAACCCCAAATTTAACGTTTAAAGAGGGGATGGTAACATCTATTCTTCACGATGATAAAAAGGTCTTTGGAGTGAAGCTTGAAAGCGGAGAAGAAATCACCGCTAATGCTGTCATCTTAGCGACAGGAACTTATATGGAATCACGTGTTATCCGTGGTAATGAATCTCTCGTTGAAGGACCAGATGGGGAAAAACCTTCCGTGGGATTATCTCCATATCTTAAAAGTATGGGAATCGATATTTATCGATTAAAAACTGGAACTCCTCCAAGAGTGAGAAGAGATACAATTGATTTTTCCAAAGGAACTCCTCAACCAGGTACTCCAGGAAATTATGCTTTCTCGTATGAGACAAAAGAATTTATTCCATTTGACAAACAAGAACTTTGTTATCTAATTTATACAACCCCAGAAACTCATCAAATCATTCGTGGTCATTTGAATGAAACTGCTTTATTTAATGGATTAATTACTGGTCCGGGACCAAGATATTGTCCATCAATTGAAACAAAGCTTATCAATTTCCCAGATAAGGAAAGACATCAATTATTCTTAGAGCCAGAATCAAGAGATACAGACTCCATCTATCTTCAAGGTTTTTCTACATCGATGTCGAGAGAAATCCAAGAAGATATGGTCCATTCTCTACCGGGGTTTGAACACGCGAAAATTATTAAATATGCTTATGCGATTGAATATGATGCGATTAAGACAGAAGAATATAACGTAACTCTTGAGTTACGTAAATGGCCGGGTTTATATATCGCTGGTCAAATATGTGGAACTTCTGGATACGAAGAAGCCGCGGGACTTGGATTAATCGCTGGTATTAACGCGGTGAGAAAAATAAGAGAGCAAGAGCCTTTAATTTTAAGACGTGATCAATCTTATATCGGAGTGATGATTGATGATTTAGTGAACAAAGGAACAAATGAGCCATATCGTTTATTGTCTTCCCGCGCTGAATTTAGATTAATTCTTCGTCATGATAACGCTGACTTAAGATTAACAGATATCGGACATGATATCGGTTTAATCAAAGAAGAACGTTATCAATCTTTTTTAAACAAAAGAAACAATATTAACAAAGCGTATGAAATCTTAAATAAAGTTTATTTAGGAAAAAGAAGCGATGTCGAAGAATATCTCACAAGTTTAGGATTTAACGAACTTAAAGGTGGAGTTTTAGCCGCGGAAGTTTTAAAAAGACCTAATGTTAGATACGCCCAGCTTAAAAAATTTATCCCTGAACTTGACGAAGTTGTTCTTGATGAAACAGGTGAAGAACAACTTGAAATTATGGTGAAATATGAGGGATACATCGCAAAACAAATTAGAGAAGCTAAAAATATGCAACATCTTGAAGAGATGAAAATCCCTGAAGATATTGATTATTTGAATATGGATGGTATCGCTTTAGAAGCGAGAAGCAAACTTGATAAGATTAGACCTTTTACTATCGGTCAAGCATCTCGTGTCTCCGGAGTTAATCCCGCGGATATCGCGATGCTCATTATTAAGATTAAAGCCAAAGGAAAAGTGAAAGATGAATAAGGAAGAACTTAAGAAATATCTCATCGACCTTGGTTTTAATGTTGATGATCAAAAAATGGAAAATATTGAGGATTTCATAGAGAAAACTCTCTTAACTAACGAAAAATTTAATCTCACCGCGATTACTGATATCGACGTTTTTAGAGAAAAAATGGTCTATGATTCCGCTTTAGCAACAAAGGATCTAGATTTAACTAATAAAAAAGCAATTGATATCGGAACAGGCGCAGGTTTCCCAGGAATGATTATCTATTTTCTTAATCCAGAAGTAAAAATGACCCTTCTTGATTCAACTGCAAAAAAGATCAATTACTTAAATGAATACGCAAAAGAGAGGGATTATCACCTAGCTTTTGCTATTGACCGCGCTGAGGAATATGCGAGAAAGCATATAGAAAAGTATGATTTTGCCTTTGCTCGCGCTGTCGCTCCTTTAAACATTTTATTAGAGATTATTATGCCTCTTGTGAAAATTGATGGATATTTCATCGCTTTAAAGGGTTCTAACGCTGATGTTGAGCTAAAAGAAGCAAGAAATGCATTAAAAAAGTTAAATTCTGAAGTTATAGAAATCAAGAACTATATCCTTCCTGAAAGTAAAGAAGAAAGAAACATCCTTTTGATCAAGAAAAAAGGTTCAACAAATAAAAAATACCCGAGAATGTATAGTGAAATTAAGAATTCACCCTTATAATTCCAACTTTTATAGAGTATAATGTTTCACGTAAAACAAATATGGCCAAAATAATATGTGTCGCTAATCAAAAAGGTGGAGTCGGGAAAACAACAACTTCGATTAATCTTTCGAGCGCTCTTGCAAGTTATAATCGTCGTGTTTTACTTATCGATATGGATCCTCAAGGAAATGCTTCTAGAGGTTTAGGTATCGATATCACTCTTATCAATAAATGCGTCTTCGATGTTCTCGCTGGTGAAGATATCAATAATGTTATCCGTAAAACATCGGTGAAAAACCTTGATGTATTACCTTCCAAACTAGTTTTAGCGACCATCGACACTGTCGTAGCTGCGAAAAGTGAACAACCTTTCTATTTATTAAAGAATGCCTTAGCTAATCTTAAAAAAGATTATAACTATATTATTATTGATTGCCCTCCATCATTAGGGCTATTAACATTAAATTCTTTAACTGCATCTGACAGTGTTCTCATTCCTGTTCAATGTGAATATTTCGCCATGGAAGCTGTTGCTCAAATTCTCGCTAGTGTTTCTAAAGTTCAATCAACATATAATCATAATTTAACGATAGAAGGTTTCCTTCTAACGATGTTTGATTCTAAGACAAGATTATGTGTAGAAATCTCTATGCAAATTCGTGGTCTTTTTAAAGAGAACACTTTCTTAACGCAAATTCCAAGAAATGTCAGTGTTCCAGAAAGCAACGCTAAAGGATTACCAGTGACATCATATCGACCAAACTCCAGTGGCGCTATCGCCTACTTTGCTCTAGCAAAGGAAGTCATCGATCATGAAGAAAGATAATAAAGACGGAGCTATTCTCCGAAGTTCGCTTTCTACCTTATTAAAAAGATTCTCCAATACTGATGTTGTTGGAGATATTGAAAAAGAATATTCCAAGTCCATTGCTGGACAAATTAAGCTTTCTTTAATTCAAGATAACCATGTCCTAAAGAAGGCTAGATTAAACGAACAATTATTAAACAATATTATGCACTCTATTAGTGAAAAAGGGATACCGTCCCCTCTTTTATTAATGCCAATTGGCGAAGATAACTATGAAATTATCGTTTCAAGAGCGACCTATATTGCTGCGAAAAAACTTAATTTTGATGTTGTACCTGCCTTTATCTTAAATATCGAAGAAGAAGAAATGCTCATGCTTCTTGCTTCTTTCCTTAGAGATACCAAAAATAGTTCAATTATTGAGATGTCTTTAGTCTTAAATAGACTTGTGAAGAAATATAAATATTCTCAAAAAGAAATCGCGGAGCTCATGCATATCTCTCGTTCTCAAGTCACGAACATCATCAGATTAAATAAGATGCCTCAATGGGTGCTTGACGATATTGCAAATAACAAATTAAGTGCAGGTCACGCTCGTGCCATATCAACCCTTAATGAGAAAGATATGAGTGACGTAGTTTCGAAGATATATGAAAACAATTTATCAGTAAGACAAACAGAAAAAATCGTCTATGAACTTAAAAATAATATCAATTACTCTGAGGATGAAAGAGTCATCAATAAACTTTACAGATGTAAAAGTAATATCCTAAGGAAAAGAATCACTTTGACATTTACTAGCGAGAAAGCTAAGAATAATTTTCTAGAAAAATTAAAAGATGAAAATAAATGATATATAATAACAAGAGAGGAATTATCATATGAGAAAAACAAAGATTATTTGTACGATTGGCCCTGCTGTCAATTCTAAAGAAAAATTAATGAAACTCATTAAATGCGGAATGAACTGTGCGAGATTTAATTTCTCCCATGGAACGCATGAGAGTCAAAAAGCGATGATGGATATTCTTAAAGAAGCTAGAGATAAGCTTCATAAGAACGTCCCAATCCTTTTAGACACGAAGGGACCAGAGATCAGATTAAAGGATTTTGAGAATGGTTCAATCATGCTTAAAGACGGCCAAGAATTCACTCTCGATGATAAGGAAGAAGTCCTTGGAAATGAAAAAAGAGTGGCGATTACATATCATAAACTCGGTGAAGCCCTCAAAGTTGGCAAGATCATTTTAATCGATGATGGTAAGGTTTCTCTTAAGGTTATTAAAGTCAATGGAAGCGATGTTGTTACCAAAGTTATCCATGGTGGAAAGCTCTCCAATCATAAATCACTTAATGTCCCTAACGTTTCCATTCCAATGCCTTATTTAAGTGACAAGGATAAAGGAGATTTATTATTTGGTATTTCTCAAGGAATCGATTTTGTCGCGGCTAGTTTCACAAGAACAAAACAAGACATCATGGATATGAGAAAATTCCTCGATGAAAACGGTGGGCAAAACATTGAAATTATCGCTAAGATTGAAAACACCGAAGGTGTGAAGAACTTTGAAGATATCTTAACGATCGCTAACGGCATCATGGTTGCTAGAGGTGACTTAGGTGTTGAAATTCACTTCAAAGATATCCCAACCATTCAAAAGAAGATTATTGATAAATGTAATGAACACGGAAAACTCGCTGTTGTTGCTACGCAAATGCTTGAATCCATGACCGCATCTCCAAGACCAACTAGAGCAGAAGTAAGTGATGTTGCTAATGCTGTCTTTGATGGTGCTAGTGCAATCATGCTTTCTGGAGAATCCGCTAATGGACAATTCCCATTTGAAGCTGTTAAGACGATGTCAGCTATTGCTGAAAGTGCGGAAAGAAGCGTCTATTACGAAAGAGAAGCAATTAATTACAAAATTAATAAAGATATTACCCAAACCGTTTGTAAAGCCGCGTTTGAAGCCGCGGAATATTCCCACGCCAAAGCGATTGTCGTCTTATCTACATCAGGCGCGACCGCAAAACGCGTATCGCTTTATAAACCAACCGTCCCAATCATCGCCTTTGTCGCCGAAGAAAAAGGATGCCGCCAATTATGTCTCTATTATGGAGTATACCCAACCAAAGTTGAAAAGAAGAACACTCCTGATCAAGTCATCGCAATGGGAAAAGAAAAGATTAAAGATCTTAACCTTGCAAAGAAGGGCGATATTATCGTTTTAGTATCCGGCACAAACTTCTCTCACGGACACACCGATTCCGTTCTCCTTTATGAAATGGAATAGTTGATTTTATCAAAGAACATAATATAATGTAGATACTTCAGGGCAGGGTGAAAATCCCGACCGGTGGTAAACCCCACGAGCCGAAAGGTTGATCTAGTGAAATTCTAGAGGCGACAGTAAAGTCTGGATGAAAGAAGTATTTTGAGAAAAATATTTTTTAAGCCCTGGGAAAGGGCTTTTATTTTTATGGATAAATATGACATAACCCGCCTTATTATCGCTTCATCAATTTTATTTATCGTCCTCATTTTCGTGGCGAATAAATCATTCCTCAAAAAGAGGGTTTTCACCACAAAAACCATAACACGTATCGCTTTATTTGCCGCAATATCGGCAATTTTATATATCGTTCCTTATCTTAAATTTTCCCTTCCTTTTTTCCCAGCTTTCTTAGAAATTCACTTTGATGAGATTCCTGCAGTTATCGCTGGATTTGCCTATGGTCCATTCGTCGGATTTATGGTTATTCTAATTAAGACATTGATTAAACTTCCATTTTCCTCAACCTTAATGGTCGGAGAACTCGCTGATTTCATCTATGGATCAATCATCGTTATCGTCTCTTCGATTATTTATAAAAAACATCGCAACATCAAAGGCGCGATAGTGGGATTCTTAATTGCGATGCTTGTTCAAGTAGTCGCGTCAGGTTTTATCACCACATTCTTAATGCTCGATTTCTATATCTTCATGATGGGATTCCCAAAGGGAGCGATTCTTTCAATGTGTCAAAAGGTCAATCCAAATGTCACAGATTTAGGATGGACATTCTTCTTCTTTGTGGCCTTACCATTTAACGCCTTTAAAGATGCGGTGATATTAGTGCTTACCTTTGTTTTGTACAAACAAACCCATCGATTAATCGATAAGATTACGTTTGAATAAGGAAAAGGAAGCATAAAAAAACCAGATTGGAATTACGCTATCTGGTTTTTAAATATGTTACTCTTCAACAGAGATTGCACCAACAGGGCAGACTTCAACGGCTTCTTCTTCACCTTCACCAGTGATAGGTTCTGCTAAACCATCAGCGTTGAATTGAATGTCATCTGGATATGTGCCAACACAGGCGCCACAACCAATGCACATGGTGTTATCGATTTTAATTTTCTTACGGGCCATCGATGATTCCTCCTATTTTTATGCTTCTATTTTAAAGTTATATCGACCCTTTTTCAATGACTTTTCAATGACATTATTATCTATATCATCATCAATTCATCAAAATGTTTACTGTTTTCTCATTTTCTACTAACTAAATCGTTCTAATTTATATTAGAATGAATTAGATATGGAAGAAACAAGAGTTGAGAAATATAAAGCCTATCGAAGTGAGCTAATCTCTGAAGGCACTCCAAAACTTACCCCGGATCGTATTTCTGAAATCGATTCTTCTTTACTTGACACTCTCAATACCAAAACCATCCCAATTGCGGAGGTTTATGGAACGATTGCCAAACAAGAGCAAGAACAAGAGAGTTTAGTGAAGTTAGAGAAGCAAAAAATGATTTTAAAGTATACATTCCTCGGTATTTTCCTTTTACTTCTCGCCATTGGAATTGTGATATTTGCTATTTTTGCTTTCAAGAAATGAGGATGTGAAGATGAGAAAGATTACTGTTGCTATTGATGGTCCAGCCGCTGCTGGTAAATCCACTGTTGCGAAATTAATAGCTGAAAAGAAAGGCTATACCTATATTGATACAGGTGCGATGTATCGTGCCTTTACTTGGTATTGCCTTAAAAAGGGTGTTGACTGTCAAAACGAAGCAGCCTGTGTTGCTTTAATTCCTGAAGTTAATATCGAATTAAAACCAGGACATATCGTTTTATGCAATGGAGAAGATGTCTCCTTTGCTATTAGACAAACCGATGTTTCCGGTAATGTTTCTTATATTGCCTCATATAAAGATATTCGTTTAGCCTTAGTCGTTCTTCAACGCGCGATGGCGGAAAAAGATTCCGTCATCATGGATGGAAGAGATATCGGAACGTATGTTCTTCCTAACGCTGATGTAAAAATTTATCAAATCGCTTCCGTTGAAACACGCGCTGTTCGTCGTTATGAAGAAAATATCGCTAAAGGCATTCCTTGCACATTAGAAGAAATTGAAGAAGATGTCAGAAGAAGAGATTATATCGATTCCCATAGAGACTTTGCTCCTCTTAAACCTGCACCAGATTCTATTTTGCTTGATACATCATATATGTCTATCCAAGAAGTGGTTGATACTATCATTATGATTATCGACCGCAAGATTAAGGAGCTTGAGGAGCGTGGGTAGAGGCATTGTTGCTATTGTTGGATCTCCTAATGTTGGTAAATCAACTATCTTCAATCGTATGATTGGCCAAAGACATGCGATTGTCGATGATGAAGCTGGAATTACAAGAGATCGTTTATATGCGGAATGCACCTGGAGAGGTATAACTTTTTCTCTTGTTGATACCGGAGGAGTGGAAATCGCTAACGCCCCATTCCAAAAACAAATCAGAATGCAAGCGCAAATCGCCATAGATGAAGCAGATGTCATCATCTTTGTTGTTGATGGGCAAGTTGGAATCACTAATGATGACCAAGTAGTGGCGAAGATGCTTTACAAAGTAAAGAAACCAATTATCCTCGCGGTTAATAAAATCGATGAAGGTGTCCATTTAGCTAACGCTTCCGATTTCTACGCTTTAGGTCTTGGTGACCCTATCCCTGTCAGTGGTTCCCATGGTGTGGGTATTGGTGATTTGCTTGATGAATCAATCAAACATTTAGAAAACATCAAGGAAGAGATTAAAGAAGATCAAATAACTTTCTCATTAATCGGAAGACCAAACGTTGGTAAATCTTCTTTAGTTAATGCTTTACTTAATCAAGAAAGAGTTATCGTCAGTGATATTTCCGGCACAACGAGAGATTCGATTGACACCCCATTTAAAAGAAACGGGAAAGACTATCTTGTCATCGACACTGCAGGATTAAAGAAAAAGGGAAAAATATACGAATCCATTGATAAATATTCAGCGATTCGCGCATTAAAAGCCATTGAAAGAAGTGAAATTGTCCTTCTTGTTATTGACGCAGATGCAGGGATTACTGATCAAGATAAACACGTTATCCAATATGCGACCGATTTGCATAAGGCTATCATCATCGTTGTGAATAAATGGGACCTTATTGAAAGAGATCAAAACACGATGTCGGAATTTACAAAATACATTAGAAATGAATATAAATTCCTCGATTATGCACCTGTTTGCTATGTCTCCGCAAAAAACAAAACTCGTCTCCACACCATCTTTGATGCATTAGACCAAGTTCACGAAGCATATTACACTCGTATATCAACTTCGATTCTCAATCAGGTCATGCAAGATGCTCAAATGATGAACCAAGCTCCAGACTTTAATGGAGGTCGTGTAAAAATCCTTTATGCCTCCCAAGTCTCAACCTGCCCACCAACTATCGTATTATTTGTCAATAACAAGGATTGGATGCATTTCTCCTATCTTAGATATATTGAAAATAGATTAAGAGAAACCTTCAATTTCGATGGAACTCCAATTAACCTCGTTTTGAAGTCTCGTAAGGAATAAAAATTTTACTAAATTAATAAAAAGTGTCGATTTTTTGACGCTTTTTTTGATAATTACTTTCAATAGGTTTTTTTGAATTTTAATATAATGTTGGAGGAAAACTTATGGATAGAGTTAATAAAAGAGACTTAATTGATTTAGTCAGCGAAAAAGCTCACTTAACCAAAGCGGAAGCTAAAGATACTGTCGAAAGCATGTTACAGCTCGTTGAGGATGCTCTCGTTGCAGGTAAAGAAGTCAACCTTTCCAATTTTGGTGTTTTAGTTCCAATTACCCGTAAAACAAGAGTTGGTACCGACCCAAAGAAACACACCAAAATTACCATTGAAAAGACAAGAACTGTTTCCCTTAGAGTCGCTAAATCATTCAAAGCGCGCCTTAATAAATAATAAGGGTTCAGCTTAATATCCAAATAGCCAACTGTTCTAGTTGGCTTTTTTGTTAAAAAAGCAGTAACATTGTAGTATGGAAAAACTCGATGCTTATCTATCTTTGGCTAATCTATTTCATCAATATGGATGGAAACTTTATCTCGTTGGAGGATCAGTTAGAGATTATCTTTTGTTTGATGAATTTAACGACCTTGATGTAGTAAGTGACGCGACCCCTGACGATATCGCTAAATTCTTTAAAGAGAGAGCATCATATAACTTTAAAAAGTATGGCGCGGTCACCCTATACTTTAAATCATATAAATTTGATGTCACAACATTAAGAAAAGAAAGCAATTATCTCGATAGTAGACATCCAAAACAAATCGAATTTGTCAAAGATTTAGATATCGATGTAAAAAGACGTGATTTCACGATTAACGCTCTCTACATGGATGATAAATTAAAAATCTACGATTATGTTGATGGTGTTAATGACCTTAACAACAAAATAATTAGGATGATTGGTGACCCATTAACTAGAATCAAAGAAGACCCTCTCCGCATCCTAAGAGCGATTCGTTTTAAAGAAACTTTAAATTTTGAAATAGAAGAAGAATTAGAAAAGGTTATAAAAGAAAATATTTCCTTATTAGATAATCTCAACAAAGAGAAAATCAAAGAGGAAATAAGAAAAATGAACAAAGATAAGAACGCACTAATTCCTCTTTTTGATGAATTTCATATCACTTATCTTATAGATATGATAAATTAATAAACACTTATGGTATCCGAAGCAATTGATTTCCGTTATCTCCTTATTGATAACTATAAAAGACTTAAGATTAGCGAAGAAGAACTCGCCACTCTTTTAGTCATCGATTTATTAATCGGACAAGGTAATCCGTTTATCACTGCTGATTTACTTGCTTTAAAAATGTCTCTTAAAAGCGAAGCGATTGATAAAGTCCTCGCTACTTTACTAAAAAAAGGATTAATCGATTATGTTGTCGCTGGGAATAAAACAGTTACAACTTTAGAGCCATTAATAAAGAAACTATATCGCGAATTTCAACTATCTCTTGCTGAAGAGCAACAAGCAAGTAGTGATCGCGAAATGAAAGAAAAATTAGAAAACATTTATTCCGCCTTCCAAAAGTTACTCGGAAGAAGTCTTTCACCTCTTGAAATATCTAAGATTAGAGAATGGGTGTCCTATGGATATTCTGATGAAATGATTATCGCCGCTTTAAAAGAAGCTCTCTCTAAAGGAAAGAAATCCTTAAAGAGTGTTGATAAAATCCTTTTGCAGTGGTTAGCGAGAGACGATATTGAAAGTGATGGTCACACCACTGTTAACGAAGATTGGAATAAAAACTTAGAAGAGACCATTCGTATCGCTAAAACCCCATGGATTGATGATGATGACAAATAAAGAAAAAATTACTTTAATCACGTCTTTCCTGGATGAATTATTTCCTAATGTCGGCTGTGAACTTCATTATCAAAAGGATTATGAACTCGTTATCGCCGTTATGCTTTCCGCTCAAACTACCGATAAATCAGTGAATCAAGTCACTGATGTTTTATTTAAGAAATACCAAACTCTCGATGAACTTGATAATGCTCCATTAGAGGATATTGAAAACATTATTAAATCAATTGGTTTATATCAAAACAAAGCCAAGAATTTAAAAGGCATCGTTCATAAGTTAATTCATGTATTCAACTACGTTGTCCCTGCGGACAAAGATTTATTAATGACTCTTCCAGGTGTGGGAAACAAAACCGCAGGAGTTATTCGAGCGGAAATCTTTAAAATTCCAGAATTTCCTGTTGATACCCATGTTGAAAGAATCGCTAAACGCCTCTCTTTAGCGAGTCCTAACGACACTCCGTTAGAAGTGGAGATGAAATTAAAGAAGAAATTCCCAAAAGAAAGATGGATTAAATCCCATCATCAATTTATTCATTTTGGAAGATATTTTTGTAAGGCTCAAAAGCCAAATTGTCAGTCTTGTAAAATCAAAAATATATGCAAAAACGCATAGTTATTTAGAAAAATACATCGTATCTATCGCTTCAATAAGATGAAGTCTAGGCATATAACCAATCTCAATTAAACACCCATTCTTTTTCACTTCTTCATAAGGAATGGATTTTCTTTTTCCGCTCCCATAATAATTAATGACGTATTCGCTATCTAAAAGATAGATTTCATCTCTAAGTTGGAAGGAAATAACAAAGAAAGCAATACCTCCGTGGAGCTTAACTTTCTTTAGATGAACGATTTGGTGATCGGTGATATTTGCAAGTGGGAATGAGGTCTTATTTTTTGTGTTCTTAGCCTCAAAATCGATATACATCCCCCGATAAATACCATTATAGTCGGTGGTTGACTGCTCTTCAAAATAAGCATCGATAATCTTCGCGCCATGAGAATAATCAACCTTCACAATGTTTATAGGGGTTGGTCTTTTATATATCAAAGCGATGTTTTGTTCGCGGTAATATTCTAAAGAGATATTGATATCATTTTCGAGATTCATCCCTCGATTGGCCGCAGATAAAGAAATCTCCTCAGAGGTTCTCTTTTTCTTTCTTTCAACTTTTGCTTGATGTTCAAAAGCCTTGCCGTTTGGGTATCTAATCATTCGAGATCCTTTTCGATTTCTTCTCTTAAATCGGATATATCAACGCTTTTTCCTTCTGAAATCATTTTAAATAAGACGAGAAGTGGACGAGGCATTTTACTATAACGAAGGATGACACTTTCATATTCTCTGCAAAGAATATCTTTTCTTTTAAGGAAAGCATCATATAAATATGCGAGGTTAAGCGCATCCATCGCTGGGTCATGAAGTGGTTCTGCTAAAGTGATTTCAAATAATTGGCACGCTTTCATCAATGAAATACGATTACCATTCTCATCTAAAACGAAATTGTCAAAGAAATTAGCGAAATCAAAATAGTTCTTTTGAATTTGATGACAAATCTCTACCGGCCACTTCAAATTTCTCGCGATAGTTTGATTTAAAAATCTCATATCAGAGTTGCTATATGACACAAAGAGTGATTTTTTAAACGCTAAACCGCAGTACTTCTTCAGTTCTTCCATTGCTTCCTTAAAGAAGACGCCTTTTTCTTTTAATATTTCATCGGTAATCCCTGTTAAATTGCTAACATAATTACCCACTCTTGAATTGGCTTTCACATAAATATGGAAAGGTTTTTTCATTTTCTTGATCGTGCCATCTTTGTTTAAAGAAGCGATAACCGCACCAATCGCGATAATCTCTTGTGTTCTCTCTGTCCCTTCAAAATCGATGAAGGTGATATAGTGACGATGACTTAAAATTTTTTGAATTTCTTTCATAAACGACATGATTATATCATCCCACCATTTTTTATGAAATAGAAAAAGAATTGAAAGCACAAAGTCGTTAATATAAAATATTAAGGAGATTTCGATATGCCTTTAAAACTTAAACTAACATCACAAGCTCTATTAGAGAAACAATTCCAAGGTTCAACCCCTGGATATAATCCCCTCCAAGTCGATGAATTCATTGATCGTATAATCAAAGATTATCGTCTTGTTGAAGCCAATGTTTTGATGTTAAAAAAGGATGTTAATGATCTTAACAAACAAATATCAGATTTAAGTGAAGCGAATCGAAAACTCGAGATGGATAACATTAAATACAAATCACGTCTCTCTAACATTAAAGAAGGAGATAACGTGACAAGTGAGAATGTTGAACTTCTCAAAAGGATTAATGCCCTAGAAAAATTCATTTATGAAAAAGGGTATGATCCCACTAAAATCAAATAACTTTCGATTCAGGCGATAGCTGGCTATTTATTAGTTAGAGGAAAGTCCATGCTCGCACAGACTGTGATGTCTGTAGTGATTGCGCTAACGGAATCAATAACGTTAGGGATGCAGGAGTGCATTACGGCGGATACTAAACCTAAAAAGAAATTCATGGTTGAGGTCCTTAAGGTGCCACAGTGACGAAGTTCCATAGAAATATGGAAGTGGAACGTTGGTAAACCCCACAAGCGAGAAACCCAAATTTGGTAGGGGAAGCGACAAGAGAGAACCGAATCTTACGTTGCAAGTATAACTTAGATAAATTATCGTCCTAGACAAAACATGGCTTATCGAATCGAACACTCATTTAAAAGAGAACTATTATTATGAACACACCAACCAAAATCACCGTAACTAGAATCATCGCTATTATCTTGATGATTATTACTTTATTTGTTCTTTCTTTCTTCAAGGATTTAAACATCCTAATGTTTGGAAATTCAGGCATTAACCTTGTCTATTTCATCGTCTTTATCATCTTTGTTATCGCATCCTTTACCGATTTCTTAGATGGATATTTAGCAAGAAAGAATAACCAAGTAACAGATTTAGGTAAGTTCTTAGATCCTGTAGCAGATAAGCTTTTGATCAACTCAATGGTCATTTTCCTTGTCGCTCCAGCATTCTTTTCTCCTTACTTAAAAGATAATCAATTAGCGTTCAGTGGATGGTGCGCAATTATCTTAATCGCTAGAGATATCGTTGTTGACGCTTTAAGATTCATCGCTGCTAGAAAGAAAGTTGTCATTGCTGCAAACATCTTTGGAAAGATGAAAACAGTGTTAGAAATGGTCGCTATTTCATTAGTCTTGTTAAATGGTTGGCCATTCATCTATTTCGACGCTGATTGGGGATTCTTTAGAATCGCTAATATCATCGTCTATCTTGCAACCTTTGTTTCTTTATTATCCGGAATCATCTATGTTGTTCAAAACAGAAACGTCTTTAAAGAAGATCAATCTAAAGAAATTAATGATGAAATTAAACCTATCTTAATGGATAGAAAACAAACTATCGGCTCCATCGAATCATTTACCGGTGGACAATTTGCTGAAACAATCACATCCTTCGCAGGCGCCTCTAATTATTATAAAGGCACGATCGTGACATATGCGACAGAACTAAAAGCTTTGCTTTTAGATATTGATAATGATATAATAAATAAGCACGGAGTAGTCTCTAAAGAAGTCGCCGAACTCATGGCGATACGAGGAAGAGAAAAACTCAAAGTTAATTACTGCGTGTCATTTACTGGTAATGCTGGTCCAAGTGCGATGGAAGGAAAACCAGTTGGTGAAGTCTATATTTCTGTTGCTTCCGCTCAAGGAGTCAAAACTCTATCCTTAAATCTCGAAGGAAAGCGTGAAGAAATTCAAAGAAAAGGAGTCCTAGAAGGACTCAAACTTCTCAAAGAAGAAATTTTGAAAAATAATTAAAATTTTTTGGCGAAAAATCGCAATTCCGCACATATATATAAGTAGAGGTAAAAAACTTATGGTAAAACAAAATGAAGAAAAACTCGACAAGAATGTCGCTCTTGAAGACACACTAAAAGAAATCCAAAAAGTCTTCGGAAAAGGTGCGGTCATGAAACTCGGTGACCGTGATGCGGTGGAAGTTGATGTCATCCCAAGTGGCTCCCTTCTCATCGATGATGTTTTAGGTGTTGGTGGTTACCCTAGAGGAAGAATCATTGAAATCTTCGGACCAGAATCTTCTGGTAAAACCACTTTAGCTCTACACGCGATTGCGGAATGTCAAAAACAAGGAGGCCGCGCTGCCTTTGTTGATGCCGAACATGCGATTGATCCAGTCTATGCGAAAAATTTAGGCGTTGATATCGATGAATTAATCCTTTCTCAACCTGATAGTGGAGAGCAAGCATTAGAAATCGTTGAAATGCTCGCTTCTTCTAAAGCAATCGATTTAATTATCGTTGATAGTGTTGCCGCTTTAGTTCCACAAGCCGAACTTGATGGCGTTATGGCGGATAACTCCGTTGGCTTGCAAGCTAGACTTATGTCTAAAGCGATGAGAAAACTCGCTGGTGTTCTTAACAAAGCTGAATGCGCGATCATCTTCATCAACCAACTCAGAGAAAAAGTTGGAGTGATGTATGGAAACCCAGAAACCACTTCTGGTGGACGCGCTTTAAAATTCTATGCTTCAATTAGAATTGATATTCGCCGTGTTGATGCGATTAAAGCAGGCTCCGATATCGTTGGTAATACCTGCCGTATCAAAGTCGTTAAAAACAAAGTTGCCCCACCATTCAAACAATGTGAAATCGAAATCATCTATGGTAAGGGTATTTGCAAAGAAGGCGAGATCCTTGATAAGGCTGTAGAATTAGGGTTAATTAAAAAATCTGGTTCATGGTTCGAATATAAAGGAAGCAAGATTGCTCAAGGAAGAGAAGCCGCAAAAGATTACATCAAATCTCATGAAGAAGTCGAAGCGGAACTCGTCGAACTTATCAAAACTGGAGTTCAACCAAACTAATAAAATTCATCACCAAAAAAACGGTGATGTTTTTTATAGAAAAAAGAAGTCAAAGATTATATAATTAGGGCGTACCTGTCGAAGGGTACTTACCTATAGATTTCTCTATTGAGAACCAAATTCTCAGGCTCGTCCTGTTTATATATAACGTCAGAAATAATAATTTTTTGATGAATTAGGTAAATTTTAGCCTCGAAGAGGCTATATATAATATAGAAAGAGGTAAAACAAATGGTTGTTTTTTTAGACACTATGCATGTGGTGCTTTCCATCATTTTTGCCGTTGCTGGACTAATTATCGGTGGCCTCATTGTTTTCCTTATTCCTGTTTTTAGAAAATATCGCGCGGACAACACCGCATCTAAAATTATTCGCGAAGCAGAAATCAAGGCTGAACATATCCAAAAGAACGCTAAGTTAGATGGTAAACAAGCCGCATTCGAACTCAAGCAAGAAGCTGAAAAAGAAATCAAAGAAAAGAAATCCGAAATCGCTGCCTTAGAAAACAAACTCTCCCAAAGAGAGCAAGGTATCGATAGAAGAGACGCTGCTCTTATCCAAAAGGAAAATACCCTTGATGAGAAAAGCGAAGCCATTAATCGCCGCACTAAAGAGTTAGATAAAAAAGAAGCTGCTCTCCAAACTAAGATTGATGGAATCATCGCTGAACTTGAACAAGTCGCGCAAATGTCTGTTCAAGAAGCAAAAGATGAATTATTCAAACGCGTAGAAAGTAAGATTTCTAAAGAAATCGCTGCCTTCATCAAAAACAAAGAAGAAGAAGCGAAAGAACAAAGCGATGAAAAAGCTAAAGAATTATTAGGACTTGCACTTTCTAAATACGCACAAGATGTGACAACTGAAAGAACTGTCTCCGTTGTCCCTCTCCCATCTGATGAAATGAAAGGTCGTATCATCGGTCGTGAAGGTCGTAACATTCGTTCCTTCGAACAATTACTTGGTGTCGATTTGATTATTGATGATACCCCAGAAGTTATCACCATCTCCTGCTTCGACCCAATTAGAAGAGAAATCGCGAGATTATCTCTTGAAGCCTTAATTAAAGATGGCCGTATTCAACCAGGAAGAATTGAAGAAATTGTTGAAAAATGCCGCAAGGAAGTTCAAGAATCCATTCATAAAGCGGGACAAGACGCTGCTTTCAAACTTGGCTTACCAAGAATTAACAAAGACTTACTCGACTTTGTCGGTCGCTTAAAATACCGTACTTCATATGGTCAAAACGCTTTGGATCACTCCATTGAAGTTGCCTATTTATCCGGTATTATGGCCGCTGAACTCGGACTTGATGAAAACCTCGCTAAACGTGCTGGTCTCCTCCACGATGTCGGTAAAGCTGCTGACTTCGAAATGGATGGCTCCCACGTTGAAATCGGTTCCCGTCTTGCGAAGAAATATGGAGAGCCAGAAGTGGTCATCAACGCTATCGAATCTCACCATGGTGATGTTCCTGCTAAATTCATCATCTCTAACATCGTTCAAGCTGCTGACACATTAAGTGCTGCTCGTCCAGGTGCGAGAAGTGAAATCTTAGAAAACTACATCAAACGTATTGAAAAACTCGAAGAGATTTGTAACTCCTATGAAGGTGTTAGCCAATCTTATGCGATGCAATCTGGTCGTGAGCTTCGCGTCATGGTCATCCCTGAAAAAGTTGATGATGTCGGCGCCTATAAGTTAGCGAGAGAAATCAAAGAAAGAATCGAAAACGAAATGACCTATCCAGGTCAAATTAAAGTTTCAGTCATTAGAGAATATCGTGCGATTGAAACAGCGAAATAGATAGCTTCTATTTCATAGAAAGACATGATTTGAAAGTTTTATTTGTTGGAGACATCGTTGGCCGTGTTGGTCGACGCATGGTCAAAGAAAGAGTTCCTTATTACGTTGATAAATACAAAATTGATTTTGTCATCGCTAATGGGGAAAATGCCTCTCATGGTAAAGGCTTAACAAAAAACAATTATTATGAACTTATCGATGCTGGAGTTGACGTCATTACTTTAGGTAATCACTATAACTCCAAATCGGAAACTGAAAGCTATATCGGGCGAGTGGATAATCTCATTCGTCCGATTAACATTCTCAGTGAATATCCTGGGGATGGAAGCGCAATATACGACATCGATGGAGTGTCAATTCGCGTCACCAATGTCTTAGGTTCAGCCTTCATTAACGAAAATGTCTCTTCACCGTATTTATCGGTGTTAGAAGTGCTTGAAGAAGAACCTGCAACTATCCATATCGTTGACTTCCACGCGGAAGCAACGGGAGAAAAGAAATCATTTGGATACGCTCTTGATGGGAAAGTTTCCGCTGTTCTTGGAACTCACACCCATATTCAAACAAGAGATTATCAAATCTTCCCGGAAGGAACCGCCTATATTTCCGATGTAGGAATGTGCGGATTCGCTGATGGAGTGCTCGGTTTCACCAAAGAATCAGTGATGAATCGTAACCTCTTTGGAGGAACAGGAAAATTCCAACCACCAGATGAAGGAAGAGGACTATTCTCCGCGGTTGTTATGGATTTTGACGATACGACAGGTAAATGCAAAGAAATATTCCCTATTTATTATTTAGAGGATGAAAAATAATGAAAGAAAAGATTATTAATAAGCCAGATATGGTAAAAGCCCGTAATCGTCATTCGGGAATGCCAGACATCGTTTATTTAGAGGATTCTGCGTCCGCTTTTCTTTTAGAATACGCGAAAGATAAGAAATACTTTATCAGAACCTATGGCTGTCAAGCTAATGTCAGAGATGAAGAATCGATGAGAGGAATGCTTGAAGGAGTGGGCTTTAGTAAAGTTGAAAAAGAAGCAGAAGCGGATATCATCATCCTTAATACATGCGCGGTTAGAGAAAACGCAGAAGATAAGGTCTATGGTGAAATTGGTAATCTTAAAGGATTAAAACAAAAGAAAAAAGATTTAATTATCGTCTTATGTGGATGTATCCCAGAAGAGCCAGAAATCTTAGAAAGAATTCTAAACGTTTATCCATATGTTAATCTTATTTTTGGCACCCATGAAGTTTATAAACTCCTTAACTTCATCGAATATGTCGCTAAGCACAAAGAAAGACTCGTTGCTGTCGAATCAAAAGATGGCGAGGTATATGAAGGTCTTCCAGTGAGAAGAACTTCCTCGCATAAAGCTTTTGTTAATATCATTTATGGCTGTAATAAATTCTGTACCTACTGCATCGTTCCTTACACTAGAGGAAAAGAAAGAAGCAGAAGGTTTGATGATGTTTTATTAGAATGCAAAGAATTAATTGATCAAGGATATAAAGAAATCACTCTTCTAGGTCAAAACGTCAATGCTTATGGAAAAGATCTCGATGAGGGTAAAGACTTCGCTGATTTATTAGAAGCGGTGGCAAAACTTGGTATCCCTCGCTTAAGATTTACAACTTCTCACCCATGGGATTTCACTTCTAAAATGATTGATATTATCGCAAAATGCGATAATATCATGAAATTTATCCATCTTCCTGTTCAATCAGGTTCTGATGATATCTTAAAGAAAATGGGAAGAAGATATACCTCTAAAGATTACATTAATCTTGTTAATGAAATGAAAAAGAAGATTTCAGGATTAGGATTATCCACAGATATTATAGTTGGCTTCCCTAATGAAAGTGACGAAGACTTCCAAAAGACTTTAGATCTCGTCGATGAAGTCAAATATGATTCAGCCTTCACCTTCATCTATTCTCCAAGAAGAGGCACTCCTGCTGCGAAGATGGAAGACGCTATCGATAAAGAAACAAAATCAAGAAGATTTAAAGAACTTGTCAAACATCTTGAAGTTAGTGTTTCAGCCTCATCTGAGTCAATGGTTGGTAAAATCTATGACGTTTTAGTGGATGGCGAGTCAAAAAACGATGATCAAATGCTTTCTGGATACACCGAATCAAATAAGCTCGTTCACTTCAAAGGAGATATCTCTCTTGTAGGTCAAATTATCAAGGTGAAAATCTTAGAATCTCACACCTATTCATTAATCGGAGAAAAAGTCGATGAATGATGAAGTGATAAAAAAGAGTATTGAGCTTCATGAAGCGATAAAAAACGAACACGTTGTTGCTGAATTCCTCCGTTTGAAAGAATTGTTCGAAAACGATAAGGAACTTGAACAACTAAGAAAAGAGATCGCTAGGACCGCTCAAAATGGTGACAAAATCAACCATGAGAGATTGATGCAAATGTATGATAATCATCCTCTCGTCAGTAACTATTATCAATTAAAGGAAGAAGTTGTTAATCTTCTATCAGATATAAAAGGTATTCTTACTCTGTAAAAAGATTCGAATATCTTTTTATTTTATTTTGGTCTATTATTATTTCATGCTATATATCATTGTTGGCCCAACATGTTCAGGAAAAACCACTCTTGCTTGTCAGTTATCTGATTATTTTGATAACGCAAACATAATCAATATCGATGCCTTCCAAGTTTATAAGGATATGGATGTTGGAACAGCGAAGATAAGTAAAGATTCCAAATATTATAAACGTCATCTTCTTTTAGATATTAAATATCCAGATCAAACATATTCAATTAAGGAATTCCAAGAAGATTTTAGAAAAATTCTAAAAGAGCATGAGAAAGATAAGAATTTTATCGCTGTTGGAGGAAGCGGACTTTATCTTGCTTCGGCGATATATGATTATCATTTTGATGATGAAAATGTTGAAGTTGATACATCCGATTTAGAAGAGATGGATAACAATCAACTATATCAACTCCTTTTAAAACTCGACCCAATATCTGCGGAAGGTATCCATCCAAATAATCGTAAAAGGGTTATTCGCGCAATTGTCATTGCTAGAATGGGTAATTTAAAAAGCAATCAAAAAATGGAAGTTAAACAAACTCCTTATATCCCAAAAGATTCATTCAAAATCTTCTTTATTAATCCAAAACGTGAAGAACTATATCAAAGAATCAACCAAAGAGTTGATGAGATGATAGAACAAGGTCTCATCGATGAAGTTAAGATGCTTTTAAATAAATATAACTTATCTCTTACATCTTCCCAAGCGATTGGATATAAAGAGATTATTGCCTATCTCAATGATGAATTAAGCAAAGAAGATGCAATTGAATTAATCAAAAAGAGATCGAGAAATTACGCGAAAAGACAAGTGACATTCTTCAAACATCAATTTGAATGTATTGAAGTAGATGACCCAAATAAAGTTTTAGAGATGATTAAAAATGAAAGATGAGTATTTAGAAAGAACAATCGGTTTAATTGGAAGTGACAATCTCAAACTTATCAAAGATAAGAGGATTGCTGTTTTTGGTCTAGGCGGTGTTGGTGGAACCGCTCTTTTAGCGTTAGCGAGAACTGGTTTTGAACATTTCCTAATCGTTGATTTTGATGTTGTTTCTCCAAGTAATCTCAATCGTCAAATCTTATACTTCGAAGATGACCTTGGAAAAGACAAAGCTGAATGTGCGAAAAATCATCTTTTAAGAATTGATAAAAGTCTCGATGTTTTAACTTTGGAAGTTAAAGTTGATGAAAATATCGACAAAGCATTAGATGAATACAAAATTGATTTCATCATTGACGCTATCGACGATGTTTCTGGGAAAGTCGCTTTAGCGAAATATTCATCACATAAAGATATTCCTACCATTATTTCCTTAGGAATGGCGAATCGACTGGACCCTTCTAAGGTAAATATTGAACGACTCGATAAAACAACGATGGACCCACTTGCGAAAAAAGTCCGTTATGAATTTAAAAAAGAAGGTATAGACACGAAAAAAATCTATGCTGTCGTTTCTAAAGAAGAAGCTATAAAAGATGGAAATAAACTTAATTCTATCATTACCGTTCCTTCTTCAAGCGGACTTTATATCGCATATTTTGTTCTTTCTTATTTTATAAATAAAAAAGAAGGTATATGATTGTTAACAAGAAATATTTTTAGGGGGGACAAAAAACGTGAAAAATATTTATGAAATAGCCAAAAAAGCTGGTATCAATGAAAAATATGTCATTCCTTATGGAAATGATAAAGCTAAAATTGATATGTCAATCCTTGATGAACTTAAGGATAAGAAAGACGGCAAATTAGTTTTAGTGACCGCGATTACTCCAACTAAAGCTGGAGAAGGAAAGACCACAACAAGCATTGCTCTTCAAGATGGTATGGCTTATAACGGAGAAAAATCTCTTCTCTGTTTAAGAGAGCCATCCCTTGGTCCAGTCTTTGGTATTAAAGGTGGCGCTACCGGTGGTGGAAAAGCCTCAGTTATTCCAATTAATGACATCAATCTTCACTTCACAGGTGATATGCACGCATTAACAAGCTCCATCAACCTTATTGCTGCCATTATTGATAACCACATTTATCAAGGCAACCAATTAGGAATCAATCCTGAAAGAGTTGTTTGGAAACGTGCATTAGATATGAATGACCGCGCTCTTAGAAGCGTCACCGTCATGCAAGATGAAAAAAAAGGTACACCAAGACACGATGAATTCGTCATTACTGTTGCCTCTGAACTCATGGCCATCATGTGTTTATCACTTAATGAAGAAGATTTCATTAACCGCATCAATAACATCATCGTTGCTTATACATTTGATGAAAGACCAGTATTCTTAAGGGAATTAAGAATCTCCAAAGCCATTCTCTTACTCATGGAACAAGCTTTAAAACCAAACCTTGTTCAAACTATGGAAGAAAACCCTGCTTTTATCCATGGTGGACCATTTGCCAATATCGCTCATGGATGTAACTCCTTAATTGCAACTAAACTAGCCCTTAAATTATCACAAATCGTCATTACCGAGGCTGGCTTCGGTGCGGACTTAGGTGCTGAGAAATTTATGGACATTGCTTGCCAAGTTGGTGGGTTAACTCCTAACGCTGTTGTTATGGTCGCAACCATCCGCGCATTAAAACTTCATGGCGGTCAATTATTTGACGAATTAGAAAACGAAAATGTTGAAGCTTTGAAGATTGGTTTAGCTAACCTCAAACAACATATGGAAAACATCAAAAAGTTTGGTGTTCCTGCGATCGTTTCCATTAATCATTTCGCCTCAGATACTGAAAACGAGACGAGAGTGTTACGTGAATTCTGCCAAAACGAAGGATATGAAGTGGCATTCTGCTCCGCATTCTTAGATGGCGGCAAAGGCGCTAGTGAACTTGCTCGTAAAGTTAAAGAAATGCTTGATACCAAAGAGAGTCATTACCACCCACTTTACGACAAAAATAGACCAATAAAAGAAAAGATTGAAACTATTTGTAAAGAGATCTATCGCGCTAAGGATGTAGTGTATACACCTGAAGCCGAGGCGCAAATTGAAGAGTTTGCTAAGCTTGGATATGATAAGACCCCAATCTGCATTGCAAAAACTCCGCAATCATTCTCCGATGATCCAAAGGTCTTAAATACACCTAAAGATTTCGCTATCACCATCCGTGAAGTTAGATTATCCGCAGGTGCAGACTTTATCGTCCCTCTTACCGGTGCAATCATGACTATGCCAGGTCTTCCAAAGGTTCCAGCCGCGGTCAAAATGGAAGATATATAAAAAATAATTAAAATTTTTTGACGAAAAATCGAAAAATCCTCCTATATACAAGTAGGAGGACTTTTTTATGCCTATTTTATCTTTAAGTAACGTATCAAAAATTTACAAGATCGATAAGGAAACATCCTTTTATGCCTTAAAGGACTTTTCTTATTCTTTTCCTCATCAAGGACTTGTAAGTATATGTGGTAAATCAGGAAGTGGTAAATCCACATTACTCAGTATTATCTCTTTAATGGATAAACCAAGTGAGGGATATTACACCTTCAATGATGAGAAAACAAACAAATGGAAGAAAGAAAGAATTAATTATTTCAGGAATCAGGAAATTGGAATCATCTTTCAACACTATAACTTACTCGATGATGAAAGTGCTTTATATAACATTTGTTTCCCGTTATTAGTTAAAGGCGAAAGCACATCAAGAGCAAAAAAGAAGACATACAGTATAGCAAAAAGACTAAAAATAGATCCTTTACTTCTCAAAAAGAAAGTAGCGGATTTAAGTGGTGGAGAAAGACAAAGAATCGCGATATTAAGATCAATTATTAACGACCCATTATTACTTCTCGCTGATGAACCTACAGGCGCGCTTGATTATAAAAATTCCATTATCATCATGGATTTGTTAAAAGAAATAAGCAAAGAACACCTCGTCATTATGGTTTCTCATAACTATGAATTGGTAAATTCATATTCAGATGAGATCATTTATCTAAAAGATGGGGCGATTGAAAGTATTGATGTAAGAAATGAGACTATTAGCAAAAGAGAAACAAAACATCGTAAGAAAAGGATGATAAAAAAGAATGCCTGGCCAATTATCTCCGCGATGAAAATAACGATCAAAAAGTTAAATAAAAGCGTGATATCCATCCTTTCTTTGCTTTTTGGACTCATTGCTTCAAACATCATCATTGGCTTTTCGTACGGCAGTAAAGATGCGGCGATAAAGTCATCTTATCAACAAATAGATTATGGAGTTTTAAATATTTCTCATCAGGAAAAGAGCCACACTATCGGTGGAAAAATAACATTGATTAAGGAAGAAAGACCTAGCGAAAAAGAAATAAATAAACTAATTAATGAAGAGAAAAACATCCTCTTTTTCCCTAATATTAGTTACTTTTTTCCTCTAGATACTTCGATAAGCTGCGGGGACACAATTATTGAAAATATGACATACTCTCCCCTTTATTCTTTCGATGAAGAGCATCTAAATTCTTCTCTCCTTTTATCTGGAAGATTCCCTAATGACAATAATGAAACGATTATCAATAAAAGCGCGTATGAACTATTTAGAAAGAAAAAGATAGATCCATTGAATCTCATCCTTGAAATAAACATCGTTAAAGAACTCACTTATATGAGTGGTGACGCTGAAAGGCCAATTATCAGTGATTATTTCGTCTTTAAAAAGGAAATAAGTGTGGTAGGAGTGGTTGATGATTTTGCCTTCTTATCAACTCCCAAACTCTTTTATTCCTATCTAGATAACATAGAGGTCCTCGATAATTATCTTTTTGAAAATTTATCATACTATCTTAATGAAGAAATCACGATGTTTGATTATCTGCTTTCATCCCAAGACACTGCAGAAATCTCATCATATTCTTACACTGGATTCTATCTAGATTATGAAAAATATGAAGAAATCGAAAAGATATGCATGGCAAGAGATGACAAGATTTCCATCACCTCTCTTGGACTTGAAAGAAGCAAAGCGTGTTTAGAACTTATTAATGCCTGTTCAATGGGAATGGATATCTTTTTAATCATCTCTTTGATGGGAACGATATTAATTATCGGTATCGTTTCCTTTTCTTCTTTTTCCGAAGATAAAAGAAAGATTGCCATCATGTTTTCTTTGGGAGCGAGTAGGGATAGTGTCCTCTCCACATATCTATATAGCAATCTTTTCTTAGGCTTTTCTTCCTTCTTTTTATCGATCATCATCTCTTCCTTACTCGAAGGAGTGTTTAATCATCTCTTATTTAAAATCGTAGGAATTAAAAATCTCATCAAGATTCCTTTTTCATCCTTGTTTGGTTGGAATTATTTATTTCCTATCATCACCTTATTGGTCATTATCATCACCATCTTTATTTCATCGTATTTCCCAATTCTTTTTGCATCAAAAATCTCATTAAAGGAGGAATTAAAAGAAGAATGATTAAGATATCAAATATTAAAAAACAATATGGAAAACAAACTATTTTTAATGATTTATCATATGAATTCCCACCTAAAGGAATGATTGCGATATGCGGCCCATCTGGGTGTGGCAAATCAACTTTATTAAACATATTATCAGGATTACTTCCTCCAGATTCTGGAAAGGTTATCCATGAAAAAACAGATTTATATTCCTTAAATGATGACAAGCTCTCTATTTATCGACTTAGACATTTTGGATTTGTTTTTCAAGACTTTAAACTCTTTGAAACAGAAACTGTCTTTCATAACATCACTCTTCCTTTAGATTCCCTCTCTAAAGTTTCAAAAAGGACTAAGGAAAGAAAAGTATCTGATTTATTATCGCTTGTTCATCTCACTGATAAAATCCATCAGAATGTTAATCTCCTTTCAGGAGGAGAAAAGCAAAGAGTGGCGATTGCAAGAGCGATCGTGAATAACCCAAACATCATCTTCGCTGATGAACCTACGGGCGCTCTCGATGAGAAAAATGCTAATGAAGTAATGGAAATATTAAGAAAACTATCAACCCATATTCTTGTTATTGTCGTATCTCATGATGTTCCATTAGTGAAAGAATACGCTCACCAAATAATCTATATGCTCGATGGAAAAATCACAGACATCGAAACTATTAAAGAAGTGGAAACTAAAGAAAATCTTCCTATCGTTTTAGAAAGAAGAAATATCAAAAAAGTATCAATTCCTATTCCTTTCTTACTCCATCATTCCTATTTCAAAATGAAGGAAAAGAAATGGAGGATGCTAATGTGCGACATGGTCATGTCTTTATCATTAATTGGTGCAGGTGCCTCGATATCTTTAACTTCTTCTATCTCTTCAAACATCAAAAAAGCATACGGAGATATCCTTGGAGAAGATCGTATATGTGTCGATAAAAAAAGCGAGGTTATCAAAAATTATGGAGTCTACTCAGTTGATAAAGATGAAGCGGAAATGATAATGGAAGAGATGAATGATGATGTTAATGATATTGGAGTCACTTATTATATCGATTATGAATCGTTCTTCACAAACAAAGAACAAGTGACATTCTCTAGGGAATTTGGTCGAAGCTTTTATGTTGGAGGATTATCGTTTAGAGATTTCAATGACTATGTTTGGTTAGAAGATATCAATACTTCGATGGTTTATCCTAATCCGGTGAGATATTTAGGTGATAATGAAGTAATCCTCGGTTTAGATATCCAAATGATGAGAGAGATATGCTATGGACTTCAGATTGAAAGAACGGTTTTATCTTTAAATAATTATTTAAACTCTAATCGCCTTATCATGCATCTAGATGTCGAAAACTATGATTGGACTTATTCCAAAGGAATCGAATTTGAAGTAAAAGGCTATATCTTAGAAAAAGAAAGCAAAATCTATCATTCAAAACACGATTGGAACGAAACCGTCTTTGAAAGGATGCTAGAACTTCCTCCTAGTAACTATATATCTGGATACTATAGGTATCCGTGGGAAGTAAGAAAAATCTATTATCTAAAAACATTTGGTAATACAGAAAGATTCTTGGAAAAGACTTTCGCTAATCCTGATTTCTATGAATATATCTTTGAAATAGCGAATCAAACCTATTATCCAAACCTCTTCAAAAACACTCCAATTGATGAGATAGACCGCTTACTTATCTTCAAAGATTATCGAAATGGAATCGATGTTAATTTATCTCCATATATCTTAAATGAATGCAAGCATTTATCTAACCCGATATATGCAACTTATGGAGGATACGCAATTTATCCTTCTGCCTTCTTATCCGGATTTGCTCGCCCAACATACTTTTCTTCTTCATTAGATGTTCTCGATGATGCGATAGATTCCCTCTCATCTTTTGCAAGTGATATCAATCAAATTGAAAAACTACCAAATGGAGTATATGGAGGATATTTTGCCAATCCAAGCGGGGATAACATTATTTTTTCTCCATGGGACAATGATAAAAACACTAAAGATTTAAAACTTCATGAAGTCATTATTTCCCAAGGATTAGCTAAAGCCCTCTTTAAAACTGTTAATCCTATTAACCAAGAAATCTATTTAACCTTCAATATTCGTGATGTTCCGTTATCGAACGATCGAGTGAGAAGAGAATTTAATAACACAGTTTTAGTGGTCAAAGGAGTGAGTAATGAAAACAAATTCGCTATTCATCATCGTTCGGAATGGGGAGTGTTGTTCTTTCAATGCAAACTAGGCGTTTCTATTTTCTCCTTAAGTGTCTACTCCATTTCCTATGAGGTAGATGATAAAAGCAATCTCTCTTCATCTATCGAACACGGAAACAAACATTTCTCTGAACTTGAATTCTATAACCCAATGGAAGATTTTAATTTAGGAGTGGATGAAGTATGTCATTTTATTGAAATCGCTTTACTTATCTTTTCTCTTGTCTCAGTAATCGTATCAATCATGCTTCTATCAACATGTGCTTATCTCCATGTTATCGAAAACAAAAAGGATATTGGACTTGCGAGATGTCTTGGACTACCAAAGCTCGAAGCCTCTAAATTCATCTTCACCTATACTTTCGTTACATCACTTATTTCCTTTGTTCTTTCATCCGTTGAACTACTTGGATTTACCTTCTTCAGCATGTACACAATTTCGAACGTTTTAGGTTCGTCATCTGTCTTTACCTTCAACCCCTTATCTCTCCTAATGATGTTTGGTCTAACGTTCTTCGTTGCCTTATTCTCTTCCGTGATTTTTTCCTATAAAATCACCAAGATGAACCCGCTTGAGTCAATTAAATAGCCAAAACAAATTAATTTTGTTTTATTTGTATGAATTATCATTTATAATTCTTTTGCGCTTTTTAAAGAAAGGATTGCTAGATTATGGGTTTAAAAGCTGGAATTGTTGGATTACCAAATGTTGGAAAATCCACTTTATTCAATGCAATTACAAATTCACATGTTGAAGCCGCTAATTATCCATTCGCGACAATCAACCCCAATACTGGTGTTGTTAATGTTCCAGACCACCGATTAGATTTTTTATCTAATCTCTTTAAACCTGTTAGAACCATTCCTGCAACCGTGGAATTCTATGACATTGCCGGTCTTGTCAGAGGTGCGAGTAAAGGTGAAGGTTTAGGAAACCAATTCCTCTCACACATTCGCGAATGTGACGCTATCGTTGAAGTGGTTAGATGTTTTGAATCAAACGATATCATCCACGTCGAAGGTAGTGTTGATCCAATTAGAGATATCGAGGTTATCAACCTTGAACTCGTTATGGCGGACCTCGATAGTGTTAATAAACGTATCGACCGTATCGCTAATAAAGCCCGTATCTTAAAGGATAAGGATTCAGTGTTTGAAATGAATATCCTCACTCCTATCAAGGAAGCTCTTGATAATGGGTTCCCTGCAAGAAGCGTTTCATTAAGTGAAGAACAACTTCAATTCTGCAAGGTTAATTACCATCTCCTCACATTAAAACCAATTATCTATGTCGCTAATGTTGGAGAAGATGAATTAATGGATATTGATAGTTCAAAGAATTATCAAGCGGTCGTGGAATACGCTAAAAAAGAACATAACGAAGTCATCCCTGTATCTTGTGAAGTCGAAAGCGAATTATCTATTCTTGACGAAACTGAAAGAAAAGAATACATGGACGCCATTGGACTTAATGAATCTGGTTTAAACAAGGTTATTAAAGCTACATATAAATTATTAAATTTATCCACTTTCTTCACTGTCGGAAGTGATGAATGCCGTGCTTGGACATTTAAAAACGGGATGAGCGCGCCAGAATGTGCTGGTGTCATCCATACCGATTTCCAAAGAGGATTTATCTGCGCGGAAGTTTATACCTATGACGCAATCCACGAACTGGGAAGTGAAGCGATGGTCAAAGAAAATGGAAAGCTAAGGAGAGAAGGGAAGGAATATCGTCCAAAAGATGGAGATATCATGTTCTTCCGTTTCAATGTCTAAAATGATGAGAGTTGGTTATGGTGAGGACATTCATGTCCTAGTTGATGGTCGTGACCTAATGTTAGGAGGAATTAAAGTTCCTTCTGATAAAGGAGAAAAAGCCCACTCTGATGGAGATGTTTTGCTTCACGCTTTAAGTGACGCCTTACTAGGCGCTCTCGCATTAGGTGACATTGGAAAACATTTCCCAGATAATTTAGAAGAGACCAAAGGGATGGATTCAAAAATCATCCTTGATAAAGTTTATAAAATGGTCAAAGAAAAAGGCTATCACTTAGTGAACGCTGATATGATGGTCATCTTAGAAAGACCAAAAATCAAAGACTATATTCTTCCAATGAGAGAAAGCATCGCTAAGGTATTAGAAGTTGATGTAAATGCCATCTCCGTTAAAGCGGGCACCAATGAAGGATTGGACGCTATTGGAAGAGGGGAAGCTATCAAAGCGACCGCGATAGTCTTACTCGAAAGTGATAATTGACTTATATTTTAGTATAAATATAATAAAATATTCTTGAGGAATTACGATGGAATTAGAATTAAGTTTAAAAGAGAAAATTGTTAAAGCATTTATGGAAATAGGGTTGACCCTAAGTGTCGATGAAATCATCATCGAACACAGCAAAGATCCTTCCCATGGTGATTTTGCTACGAATGCTGCTCTTAAATATTCAAAACAACTAGGTAAAAATCCACGTGATGTCGCTGCATTAGTCATTTCTCATCTTGATATGGATGGAATTGAAAAAGTGGAAATCGCTGGTCCTGGATTTATCAACTTCTTCATGAAGAACGACTCACTTCAAAAAACTGTGAGAAAGATTATTGAAGAAGATAGTAACTATGGCCGTGGAGAAAAGAAAAACTTTAAGATTAATGTTGAATTCGTCAGCGCAAACCCAACTGGAGACCTCCATGTCGGTCACGCAAGAGGCGCAGCGATTGGAGATTCTATCTGCCGTATTTTAGAATACGCTGGATATGATGTAACCAGGGAATATTACATCAATGACGCCGGTAGTCAAATTCTTCACCTCGCTGAATCAATCCTCGCACGTTATAGAGAGATTCTTGGTTTACCATTTGAACTTCCTGAAGATGGATATCATGGAGAGGATGTCATCCAAATCGCTAAACAAATTTATGAAGAAATTGGTGATAAAGCTTTATCGATGGATGATCCAATTGAATATTTCAAACTTAGAGGCGTTGAACTCGAACTTGAAAAAATCAAAAACGATTTAAAGGCTTTCGGTGTTCATTTCGATGTCTTCTCTTCAGAAAAGAAAATCAGAGAGAACAACGCGATTGAAAAAGAAATCGAATGCCTCCATAACTACGTTTATGAAGATGAAGGCGCTCTCCTTCTTAAAACCTCAGATTTCTTAGATGATAAAGACCGTGTCATTAGAAAATCTAATGGAGAATACACATATTACATGCCAGATATCGTCTATCACGTTGATAAGATGAGTCGTGGTTTTGATCAACTCGTCGTCGTTTTAGGCGCTGATCACCATGGCTATATCAATCGTATGAAAAGCGCGATGATGATGCATGGATATAAACCTGAAGTCTACGAAGTAGAATTAATCCAAATGGTGAGATTCATCAAGGATGGTAAGGAATATAAAGCTAGTAAACGTACTGGAGATGCAATTACCTTAAGAGACTTATGTGAAGAAGTCGGTGTTGATGCGACAAGATACTTCTTCGTGATGCGCGCCGCTTCAGGTCATCTCGACTTCGATATGTCTCTTGCGGTAGAACAAAGTTCTTCTAACCCTGTCTACTATGCACAATATGCTCACGCAAGACTTTGTTCCGTTCTTGAACAAGGCAAAGATATCCCTCTTGATATAAATGCTTCTCACTTAGAAAAGGAAAGCGAAAAAGCTCTCCTTAAACATCTCTCAACTTTCGCTAATGTCGTAAGTGACGCAGCAAAAGAAAGAGCCCCATATAAGATTACTAACTACATTCACGATTTAGCGGAGCTTGTTCACTCCTTCTACACTGAATGCAGAGTAATAGATCGAGACAATCTAGATGTCTCAGCCTCACGTCTTGCTTTATGTAAAGCAAGTCAAATCACTATTAAAAACGCTCTTACTCTTATTGGAGTAAGCGCCCCAGAAAGAATGTAATAATAAAGGAGATATAAAATGGCAAAATCATTATTAGACATTGCGTATGATTACATTGAAAAGAGTCCAGAATCTGTTTCATTCGCCGAACTTTGGGCCTATGTTTGCAAAGAAGCTGGATTAGATGAAAAAGCCGCCGAAGCTAAAGTTGGTCAATTCTACACAAACTTAACTCTCGATGGTCGTATCGTCATTCTTAAAAACAACCGCGTTGATTTAAAGAAACGCCACATGTATGAAGAATACCACATCGATATGAAAGATGCTTATGATGACATCCCAACCGATGAAACCGAAACCGCTGAAGAAGAAAAGAGCTTAAGTGGTGAAATTATCACTGACGAAAGCAGTGAATACGAACCAGAAGAAGAAAACGAAGATAAGGATTCCTATCGTTAATCTATGAACAGCAAAGCCGAAGTAATTCAAGCGATAAAAGAAGCCGATAGCATCGTTATCGTTGGTCATATTAGACCAGATGGTGACTGCTATGGTTCACAAATGGGACTTAAAGACGCAATTCAAACAAACTTCCCAGAAAAGAAAGTTTATTGTGTCGGTAGTGGACTCCCACTCTTTTTCAACCATATCGGTGAAATGGATGTTGTCCCTGATGAAGTTATCAAAAACTCCCTTGGTATCATTGTTGATTTAAATGAAATCGAAAGATGCGAGGATCAAAGAGTACCTCGCCTTGCGAAAAAACTCATCCAAATTGATCACCACATCATCATGTTTGATTTCAAATTCCCATTCTATGTTGATGAAGATGCATGTTCAACATGTGCGATTATCGCTGAAATCTTAGAGGACCAAAAATGGAAAATTACCGAAAAAGGCGCGAATGCTTTATATCTTGGTATTCTTACCGACTCTGCAAGATTTGAATATGTTGATGATTTCCCAAAAGTCTTTAGAATTGCCGCCTACCTCTGTCAGTTAGGCGCAAAACCAGAAGTCATTACGAGAATTCTTTCGGCCTCTAGTGAAAAATTCTTACAATTAAAAGGCTATGCCTTAACTCATTATCGTAAGAAAAAAGGAATTATTTACCTCCATTTAAATGCCAGTCAAATTAAGAAGTTAGGAATCAAACAATCCTACGGCACCGCAATTATTAATACGATTGGTAATGTTAATGGATATCCAATTTGGGCAACTTTCTTCGAGAACGAAGAACACACCTGTATCATCGAATTTAGAAGCAACAAATATAATGTTTGCAATACGGCGATGAAATATGGTGGTGGTGGTCACATGATGGCCGCAGGTGTCACAATTAAAAATTTCGATTTAAATATCTTAAACGCTATCATTGAAAATCTTGCTAAAGAAATCAGGGAGAATAAAAAATGATGTGGGAAAAAGAACTAAATGCGGCTCTTGAAGCAGGCCTTAAAGCCAAAGAAAAAATCATGGAGATTTATCAAAAAGGTTTTGATGTCGAAATCAAAGAAGATAATTCCCCAGTGACCATCGCAGATAAAAGCGCGGATGCGATTATTCGTGAAGTCCTCCATAAACATTTCCCATCTCACGCTTTCTTAACTGAAGAAAGTGAAGATGACTTATCTAGATTAGATAATGATTATGTATGGATTGTCGATCCAGTCGATGGCACAAAAGACTTCGTGGCGAGAGATGGTGGCTTTACCACCAATATCGCTCTTGCCTATAAACATGAACTCGTCGTTGGTGTTGTTGTAGTTCCAGTAACAGGTGAAATCTATTATGCGATGAAAGGTGTTGGTTCATTCTATCGCAATCCAGACGGCAAAGAAGAAATAATTCATGTTAATGACAAAGTTGATAATCTCACATGTTTAAGAAGTGTTTTCCACTTCAATGAAAATGAAGCTAAATTAATCGAAAAACATAAAGATAAAATTACCAAGGTTGAGAAGTTTGGCTCATCCTTAAAACCATGCCGCATCGCGCACGGAAAAGCTGAAATCACTTATCGCTTATCCGCTGGAACAAAAGAATGGGATACCGCAGCGTGCCAAATCATCGTTGAAGAGGCTGGTGGATTATTCATTGAACCAGACGGAAATCGAATTACTTATAACCGCAAAGATGTCTATAACCGTAAAGGCTATATCGTCGTTAATCGAAAAGAGAATATCTTACTATAAAAAAAGAGCTTAATGCTCTTTTTCATTAATCAACAGTGGGATTATATCCCGCTTTTTTAATTAGTTCGAAGATGACGTCTTGACTAAGAGTGGTTTCGACAGAGACTTTCTTGCTCTTTAAATCAATCTCAACATTATTCACTCCATCAACAGTTAACGCTGTTTTAACATGATTGACACAGTGAACGCACATCATATCTTTAACATAAAATGTCATAAGTGGTTTTTTCTCCTCCTTCTCCATCTTTAATAAATTCAAACGCAAAGCGTTGAGACATACACAAATGCTACTTAAACTCATACACGCCGCAGCAATCATTGGATTAAGGGTGAACTTCAAAGTGTAGAACGCACCAGCAGCGATAGGGATAGCGATAATGTTATAAATAAATGCCCAGAATAAATTAAGTTTGATATTTCTTACGGTTTTAATGGATAAATGATAAGCATTATAAGCATCAAGTAAATCTGATCTTGTTAATACGATATCCGCACTTGATTTTGCAATATTCGTTTCATTCATCGCCATACCAACATCAGCGAGTTCTAAAGCGACAGAATCGTTGATTCCGTCTCCACACATCAAAACATGATGTCCATCAGCCTGATATTCTTTAATAATATTAGCTTTATCTTGAGGGAGAAGTGATGCTTTGATTTCATCAATACATAGACTTTCACAAGTCTTTCTTGCCGCATTTTCATTATCTCCTGTAAGAAGGATGGTTTTAATACCATGATTCTTAAATAATTCAATCGCTTGTTTCGAAGTATCTTTAATTGTGTCTAAAAACTCGACCTTTCCTAAATACCTATCTTTAGTGAAGAAATAAATAACTGTTAATTCATCATTCTCTTCAATCGTTCCATTAATCTCTTTTAAGTACTTAGAATTACCCGCAAAATAAGTGACTCCATCAATGACGCCAGAGATACCTTTTCCGGCCTCAGTTTTAAAATCTTCTACATCGATTAAATAGGTTAAATTCTCACAGACAACTTTACTTAATGGATGATTAGATAAACGTTCCAAATTTTGAAGTTTGATAAAGTCTTCTTCATCTAATGTGTTATTTACAATTTTAAGTTCTCCATTTGTGATTGTTCCTGTTTTATCAAACATGATGACATCGATTTTAGAGAGACTTTCAAACACTTCAGCTTCTTTAATTAAGATGTAGTTTTTACTTGCTTTTAAAGTGGAAACCATCACACAAAGAGGCGTAGCGAGTCCTAAAGCGCACGGACAAGAAATAACTAATACGGATATTCCAAATTTAATTGCAAGATTGAAGTTTCCCCCAGGAATAAACATCCAGATCAAAAAGACGATAATGGCAATCATAATAACTGCTGGAACGAAAATTAACGCTACCCTATCAACGATTTTTTCGATTTTCATCTTGGAAGAAGAGGCTTCTTCAACCATTTTGATAATTTGGTTCATCGTTGAGTTTTCTTTGGTCTTTTTGACTCTGATAAATAGTGTGGATTGCTGGTTTTTACTACCTGAAATAACCTCATCACCAGCGTTTTTTTCCTTAAGCAAGGATTCTCCAGTAATACTTGAATCATCAATATATGAAGATCCTCTTTCAACTACGCCATCAAGAGGGATAACATCATATGGTCTTATCTCAATTACATCATCAATTTGAACTGATTCAATAGAGATGAGTTCACTATTATCCCCGTTTACTTTTAATACGGAATCAGGGATAAGTTCCATTAGTTCATCTAGTGCTTTAGTTGTCTGTTTTTCGCTTAGTCCTTCAAGGAACTTACCAACGCTAACGAGGGTTAAAATCATCGATGCGGAATCAAAGTATAATTGGTTATGATGTAAGTCGTGTGCTGCGTCATAATTTTTATTATAAACATGGATAAAAATGAAGATTGAATTCACCAAAGAATAGATAAAAGAAATCGCACTTCCAAGAGCGACGAGAGTGTCCATATTTGGCTTAAGTTTAATAAGTTTTTTAAACCCGCTTGTGAAGTATTGGAAATTAAGAATGATAACAACGATTGTTAAAACAATCTGAACAATGACATTAACCCAAACATAATCTCCACTTAAAAATGGTGGAAGGATATTAATCATATGTCCCATCGCGACATACATGATGACTATCATTAAAACAATGGAGACAATTAATCTTATCTTCTTAGAGCTGACTTTCTTAGATTGATGTTCAAGATACTCATTATGATAAATTGAAGCGTCATATCCAGCATTTTGAACAGCTTTAATAACCTTATTATCATCAATGGTGTCTTCACTTGTAACTTCCATTGAATTAGTTAATAAGGAAACATTGCAGCTATAACCATCTAAATCATTAACAGCTTTACTAACGTGGGCTGCACAAGCTGCACAGCTCATTCCTTTAACGTTATATTTCTTTTTCATCTCTACATGACCTTAGAAATAACTTTAGAAATCTCCTCGAGTTTTTCTTCGCGTTCTTCTCTAGAATTAGCGTTAAGAACACAGTGCTTTAAATGTTGATCAAGCAAGATGACATTAGCTTTCTTAAGCAAAGCGATAGAGGCTAACAGCTGATTTGAAATATCAATGCAGTAGACTCCGTCATCAAGCATCTTATCAATTCCATTTAATTGACCTTTAACAATTGACAATAGTTGTTTTATATCTTTTCTATCCATACAGATACCTACACCCCGTGGGGGTATTATCATTATATTATTATTAAAATGGAATATCAAGTCACCTTCCTAATCTTTTTTATCATTATTTTTATAAAATATAGTGTTCTTTTTAAAAACTATGTTATTATAGACATAGATATTTTTTTAGAAACTGAAAAAATGCAATAGTTATGGAAAAGATTAGATTTGGAACAGGTGGTTATCGCGGAGTTATTTGTGACACTTTTACGAGAGAAGTCGTAGAAAAAATTGCTCAAGCACTTGCGACAATCGCTATTAAAACTCACCAAGACGATAAACCAATTGTCGTTGGATTTGATAACCGTTTTATGTCGGATTATTTCGCTAGATGGTTTTCAGAAGTATTAAACGGAAATGGGATTAAGGTTCTCCTTTATACCTTCGCCCTTCCAACTCCTGCAGTTATGTCGGCGACCAAAGACTATGAAAACAACTTTGGAGTAATGATTACCGCCTCCCATAACCCATATTTCTTTAATGGTGTTAAAGTCTTCACAAAAGAAGGATATGACGCTGATGTAGCGTTCACCAGTGAACTTGAAAAAGAAATTAACAAAGTTAAAGAAATAAAAAGACTTCCATATCTAGATGCTAAGAGTCAAGGTATGCTCGTTGAAATCGATGATTTAAAACCATATCTTGCCCATATCAAATCATTTATTTCTCCAGATATTAGAAAGAATAAATTAAGAGTTTTATATAATAACCTCAATGGTGTTGGTGTTATCGGTTTAGAACCTTTATCTAAACATCTCAACATTTATCGTTTTGATATTTTAAACGAAGATCATGATGCTTTCTTCGGATTTAATCTTCCTAACCCAACCAAAGAAATGTTGATGGGAGAATTTTCTGAAATGGTTCTCAATCAATCATATGACTTAGGAATGGCTAGCGATAGTGATGGAGATAGACTTGGTATCGTTGATGAAAGAGGACACTATGTTAGCCCTAACGATATTCTTTCTTCCCTATATTATTATTTAGTTAAAAAAAGAGGATATAAGGGAGACATCGTTAAAAACTGTGCAACATCTATCCTTATTGATTTAGTCGCAAAAAAACTTGGATATGAATGCCATGAAGTCGATGTTGGATTTAAAAACATCACCGCGGCAATGAAACAATATGATGCATTAATCGGTGGAGAATCGTCTGGTGGATTAACCATGAGAGGATATATCTACGGAAAAGATGCCTCTTTTGCCGGCGCTCTATTCATGGAGATGGTTATTAAAGAAGGAAGACCTCTTAGTCAAATCATCAAGGATATGAAAAATGAAGTTGGCTATCATCATCACTTCACCGAATCATCAATGCAGTTAGAAGTTGAGCCCGCTAAAATCAAAGAATATATCATGAACAATACCCCTCCATTTGCCAAAGAAGTGAGGAAAGTAGTCCATTATTCTAATAACTTTAAATACTATTTTGATAACGATTCCTGGGTTCTTTTAAGACTTTCAGGAACTGAACCTGTCTTTAGAATTTTCGCGGAAATGGAAAATAGAGAAGTGACATATAGCTTCATAAATGATATAAGAAGATATGTTGAAAACGCTCAAAAGGAGATTAAATAGAAATGAAACTATTTGGTTTATCAATTCTATTAACTACTATAAGTCCATTATTCCTAAATAACTTTCAAGCCAAAGAAAAAAGAATTATAAATCCAGACACTGATATGACCAGTGTCTCTTTACTAGATGGAGAAAGTATTGATATTTCCAATATCTTTTATGATGATTTCGATAGTGGAATAAGTTCGTCAAACTGGTACATCTCTAAAAGAGTGTGGGGAGAAAGTGCAGAATATGACCGCTATAATGGCGGTGTTCGTCCAGAAAATGTCTTTGTTGAAAACGGAGTTGTCACTTTAAGAGCACTAGGCAATCAATACGCTGAAAAAGGAGTGACAGGATTTTCTACTCATACCGACGGATCATGCACTGGTGCTGCTTTGGTGTATAAAGGTAATGCCAATCCTGGCCGCTACGAAGTAAGAATGAAAATTTCTCCACGTGTTGGAGTGTGTTCAGCTTTTTGGACATATAACGAAGATGGAAATGGCAAAAACCATGAAATCGATATTGAACTTCCATTTAAAAATGCAAACAATAATAATACGTTTAAAAATGTTGTTTTCACCAATTATATTGGCGAAACTAACTATCAACAAACAAGTCAAGAATTAGCCGCCGCTCTTAATGATGATAGCTATCATACCTTTGCTTTTGATTGGTATTATTCATCATCTCATAAGGTCATTAGATACTATATCGATGGTGTTTTATGCGCTGAACATAGTGACG
>JAFSNY010000039.1 GCA_017447305.1 Bacilli bacterium
TCAATATCAGAATTATGTAATAAAGCTTGGGTTTCAAGATGCACATTCTATAGAAATTACAAAGATATGGACGACATCATCTATCAATTTTTCATGAGAAAATCAAAGAATTGGTGGGAAACAAACTACGTCAAGTTTTTAAAAGAAGAAAAAGATGTTAGCGTTAGTCTTTTTGAATACCTATTATCCTTAAAAGATGAAATCTTGACTATTTATCAAAGAGGCTTATCTCATATATTTGAAAAGCACATTTTTGATTCAGCGATAAATGGAAGGAATATTTTTGATAAAGAACAATCTTATTCTTCCGCGAGAGTGTCAGGTTCAATTGTTGGTTTAACTAATGAATGGGTGAGAAGAGGGATGCAAGATTCACCAGAATACCTGGCTAAATTTTTAAATAAGGAAATTGAATACAAAACGATTTAAAAGAGTTTATGTTTAAAAACATTTGTAAATATATTGAACTTGCACTGTCATTTTTATTATTAGGGACCACTATTTATCAAAGTATCATTGGTGGACGATTATTTTTGCTAGTCTCTTTATTATTCTTAATAGAAACAGTTATTTATTCTTTAGCGTTGTTCAATAAAACACTCAAACTATCATCGTTAATTCAATTTATTCATTCACCACTTGCGATGGTTGTTTTGTTAATATCGGTGGTCTTAAATGGGGAAGCAAAATATTCAATATTGTTAATCATTATTGCTTCTATTTACATCTTCTTAAAAATAGGGATTATCATCTATTATTATCTTATTCATGAGAGGAAAGATGATGTAATTAGCTATGCTAAGTTTTATAACGGATTATGCTCTTTACTATACGTTATCGACTTATTAATTGTCGTTATTTTTAAAAATATCGCCATAGAAGCAACAGCCTTAACATTTTTATTAATTCTCATCATCATTAACGCCTTGTCAACTTTCGCAGTGGCTTATTTCGCTCTAGCTTTTCTTGTTACTGCCTATTCTTTAAAAACACTGTCATTTAAAGAAAAGATCACTGCTGTTTCTAGATTTTTTATCAAATATGAACTTGGCTTTATTATTAGTGAGATATTTTGCTTTGTCACTATGATAGTGTCTTTTATTAACGTAAACAAAAATCAATTCTTCTTCTTTTTAGGCGTGTTTTATTCAATCATATTTACCGCTAGATTGATTACTTTCTTATGGAATAAGAGTTTAGAAAAGAAAGAGACTAATCCCCTATTATTATCAAAGAAAAAACACGGAATTCTCTTATTTAATTCATTGTTCTTTTTAGCGGCAGGAGATTTATTATCTATCTCTTCTATCTTACTATCAGCTCTTAGAGCTTCTTCTAATATACCAGCCTGGTTTTTTGTGGGTTTTATGTTTCCTTTTTCAATATTAAATTTTGTATTAAGCATGATTCATAGAAAATCCGCGAAAACAATTGATAATGCCTATTTAGATGTTACAGTGGATCAGTCCTTAATTACGTCGTTATTCTCTTTTTTGGCGGGGTTATCTTATTTCTTTAAATATATTTCTAATAATGATTTATCTGGTTTACTATGGCTTTTATTATGGCTAGGTGTTTTAACAATTATTACCGTTGCCTTAATCGTATCTTTTGTCCGTTCGTTAATGGGTTTAAAAGGGAAAAGAGGAACACAAAAAAACAGTCCTGATATTACATCAGAACTGTAATTAACGATTGGAAGTAAAAGCAAGAAATAATACACATGAGACGCTTCTTACAGATAAATGGTACACCCTCCAAAAAATGGGACAACATTTTCTTAAAATGGTACACCTTTTATTTCACTACACCTTAAAGAAAAAGGTCACTCAAGGAAGAGCAACCTCAACTTCGACACCAGTGGAAAATTTAAACCTTAATCTATCTTTACTAATGACCATCACCTAATCTACTGTCATTACCCATAACCATAATCGTATTGTCTTCTTTAATATCAAATATTTCTCTTGCTTCTTTTAGAATCTTCGTTTATCCCTTAGGCCCTACTCTAATAGAAACGATGAATCGGTTATCACTAGTTTCTTTCATAATTATTATTTTTTTTACTTTATATATCGCTATTTCCTATTTCTAATAGATATTATGTGATATCTTTTTATTTGAGATAATTAATATGCGATTGAACAATAAATTATTTGTATTACCACTTCTCTCTATATTCTTATTTGGCTGCTCTATAAATAATCCAGCAACTGTTAAACCAATTAGTTTAGAGGAAAGATTGAATAATGCTTATTTAGATGTTATTGAAACAAAAGAAGAAAATATTCGTCCCTTAATTAATATCTCTCTTGATGAAAAGAATATCACTTGGAATGAAGATAATAATCGAGTGTTGTTATTTACATTGCATCGATTTCCTGATTCATATCCTGATGGAGAAGATATTACATTTTCGTGGGGTGAATCTTGGCTTTGCTCAGTAAAAGAATTGCAAGGTTGGTATGTAAATAACAAAGATAATATTAAAGACCCGTTACTCAGAATAAAACAATTACTTGGAATGAGCCACGAGAGTAAAAATACATATATTAGTTCGCTTTGGATTGGTGTTGATGATTTGATTCGACCTGCATATGTAACTGATGTTAATAAACCAATGGCGACATCTTTTGATGAAAATGTATCCGAAGAATATAAAGCTTGGTTCATCAATCAATATTATTATTCATATGATGTTAATAAACTTCCATGGACAAGACTTGGCTATACATATGATTGGAGCGAAGAAGCAAAAAATAAATATGGATTAAGTGAATTTATCGCATTTAAAGGAACAACAGCAAAAGTTGATAAAACACTACCTGTCGAAGTTTTTTTAAAAACTCTTTGATATATTGTTACTAATTTCTATAACGAAGGTGAATTATGATTAGAAAGAATTACAAAGTTTTTATTGCATATCATGGAACCTATAGTGAAAAAGGTTCAAAACAAGACGCTGAAGATTTAAGAAAATATCTTCTTAATCATGGTTTTAGTGAATCAGAGATTTTCTTTTTCCCTTCAAAAGAAGGTGGCGCCTATAAGGCCAATGTCATCGACGCATTATCAAGTCAGACTTTCATTCTTGTTTATAATGAGAATTTAAAGCTTGAAGATAATGGAATAATCGATCACAAAGAGCATTATGAATTATGCACTGAAATCGATGCTTTTTATGCGCTGACACAGTTAGGGAATGATGTCGGTCAAAACGACGCGAAAGCGTTATATGTTGGCAACATGGACATCCACCATCGAGGAGACGAAAGCCTTCTCCATCCTTTGTTTAAAGATATTGCTCAATCCGCTACATCAAAAGAAGACAAAGAAACAGCTTTTGAAGGAATTCTTAAATGGATAAATATCCGTCTATCAACACAAGAAAAAGATGATAATAACAATCAAATTAGAAATATAGAATTTTTCGATGATAATATCGAAGAAAGAAGAAGATTAGAAAGACAACAAAAATTTTTATTAAAATTTGATGCTTCTACCTATGATTATCATTTAAAAGACATGAAAAATATCAACATCCTTGATTTAGGTTGCTCTAATGGTAGAGGAGTGATGGAAAGACTTGGTAAAAGAGAAGGATTATATAATAGATTAATTGGTATCGATTCGAGTGCTTCTAGTATCGATGAGGCTCGCTATTACTACGATAATAAAAATATTTCTTTTTATGTTGTTGACGTGGAAAGTGAAGATTTTTTACCTAAGATGCATGGAATAATGAAACAAGAAGGAATCGATGGTTTCGACTTTATTAACTGTCAATCCTTATTACTTCATTTAAAGAATCCTTTTAACGTTTTAAAATCTGTTCGTTCGTTGATGAATGATGGAGGAATTATCTTTATTTTAGATGTTGATGATGGCTTGACATTAGCCTATCCAGATAACGATCATTTAATATCTCATCTATTTGATATTGATTATCAACTTCCTACTACTGGTAACCGTCACTGCGGTCGAACAATCCCTGGTCTTCTATCTCTTGCTGGATATAAAAATATAGTATTAGAAAAAGCAGGAATTAATACTTGTTCTTTAACTCACGAAGAAAGAGAAACGCTTTTCCGTTTTAATTATGATTTCATTAAAGCGGGTTTAGAAAAAACCATTAAAAAAGATCCTGATAATAAAGAAATGCAAAATCATCTTAAATGGGTGATTAAAATGGGTGATGAAATGGAAAAACGCTTTTACAGCGATTCCTTCTTCTTCACTTATGGTGATGTAATAATCACTGCAAAAAAATAATTAATAATTGGTTTATGATTTATAGGTGACGTAAACTCACTAGTGCTAACAAAACGAAATCAATACCACCGTCGCCACTTTTAGACGTCACCTCAACTTCAGACAATCCAATCGATTCTAAAAATGGCTTTAAAAATTCTTCGAAATCATAGCCAGTTTCAAATTGATGATAAAATTCATCAAGGATTTTGCCAAGTTCAGCTTTGCTTAATTCTTTAATTGTCCTCATTGGTTGTCACCATTATTATTTTTTTCATCTTCCATCATTTCTTTGATGGCGGGAATGGACATTAATTGCTGATAGAAGTATTCCATGTTTGCTTTAGCATCCTTTTTGCGCTCTTCAATTATCTCATCGTATGAAATTCCTAATATTTCACACAATTCTTTTCCTGTCATTACGTGCTCAATTTCAAAGGCGTTTTTAAAGCCTTTAACGATTTCTTCTTTGTTAGTTTGATTGAAACAACAAACGTAATAATCGGATACAAATGGTATTTTGGCACCTATATGGAGGTTGAATCTCTCAAGGTGCTCTTGCTCTCCCCATGCTTTTTTAGTATCAAATGAATCGCCATCTTTTAATTCGATGATTTTGCAAACTCTTTTTTGCTGAACGACAAAAACTAATAAATCCGGTTCGTTACCATCTAATTTATATGAGCTCTTTTTAAGAATTCTCTTGGTACAGACATATGTCCCGTAAAATGCATAAGTAATACTTTCAATTCTATATACTTTGTATATAGATAAAATAAAAAGACATCTTGATGTTAACAAAATGTCTCATTTTTTCGAATGTCTCAATGTAACGACATTACTAGTAAACACGACCAATCGTAACGACATTACACTAATCTTTTACGTTTAATAATATGTAATCGAAATACTTCAAGGTAGAAAACGCATATCTTTTAGCAACGTATTCATTTCCACCATGCTTGCTATTACATTCAGAAGTATCTGTGCTGTTGCTGTAATACTTCATGGTTATAACAAATTTTACACTGACAAATATATTATATGCATGCATGTTTTACAAAAGTGCCATGCATTTAGCAAACTATAAGATTTTCTTCCTATATCTTTAACTATTATAGTCTAAAAAAACAGTAATATAAAAATGGATATTTCTTACATCAAAATATGGAGTGTATATTATAACTTCTTCTATCTTTTTGCCTTATATAGGCATTTCTATTTCTGGGATATCAATAAATTGATATGAGTAATATTCTATTGCGCCATCATCATTTTTTATTTCAATTTGATCAAGTGTATCATATATAAATGTTATTCTAATCGTTTTGCCATTTAGATAATAGCATCCTCCAACATCTAAAGTTTCATATGTAGCGTCATCATAATTATATGGTTTTAAACCTGATAAATTAAATAGCCAAGTACGGATATTAGAATCAAATGTCTTTTGCCATCCTTCATATTCGGGACAAGTATAACGATATCCTCCATTATCTATTATCTCAAAATAATTATCGACAAATTCATTTGTGTTATCAATATATGTTCTATAGTTGCCTTTATAGTCATTATATAAAACATGATACTCGTCAATAATTTGTTCATTTCTATATTTATAGTAGCTAATATTTATTTTTTTATCGGCGATATCAGTTAAAGAGAAGTAGCTATTCCAAGCGTCTTTAGAAACACTGTATTTATCATCAATAAAGTATTTATATTGTGGATTGATACTTATTGATGTGATATTTAAATCCATCTTCGTAAACACCCCATTAAAAATCATTCTTAAATTGAATGTATCATTAATAAGTTCTATATCTGCGCTATAGTGACCTAAATAAATCTTTTCATCTTTATTAACATCATATAAACATTCAAAATCAATCCTAAATGCTTCATCGTCATAAGAGTTAAAAAGGGCAAAGCCAAGAAGAATTTGCTGGTTATTTAATACAAATTCTACGTAAAACACATTTTTTTCATTATCAATATCAATTACGAGAAATCCACCAGTAAAGATGTCGATGCCTTTTTCATTATCATTTGGGAAGACGACATTACTAATCTCAATCTTTTTATGATTTAAGTAAGATTTTAATTGTTCTTCTGCGTGAGGATATTCATATCTATCTGTTATATCTTCTTTATTAGTTAATGTAGCAGTTACATCTACATAAACCACTTCTTCTTTCTTCTCGTCTTTAAGCAGCGCAAATTGAAGTTCCATATCATGTTCTTTAATAACCGCGCCAGGAATATTAATGAGTCTATTTTCATCACTAGAAGGATCATAGTCTTTACCATAGCCCATTCTCTTATCAAAAGATATGTTAAATGATTTAGTGGCACTCTTATAGTCTTCACTAACACCAAAATATACTATGACGATATTTCTACTTAAGTTAGTAACTAACTGCACTTCGGTAGATGTATATTTATCACCAATTACATATAGATATGCATCTTTTAATTCATCTTCTATAACTTCTTTATATTCTGAAGTTTCCACTACAACATTACTTAATTTATGTTTTGTGTACCAATATGGATTAGAGTTATCCATCACTTTTCCATCTGGAATATCCACTTTTGTTTTATCGTAATCACGCGCTTCTAAGATATAAGTTGTATCGTTAATAACAGCCTTAAAGCTTGTCACTTTTTTATTATAAAATTTAAATTCAACGTATTCTGCTTGTATACGCGTAGTAGATTGAGTCTTTTCATCTTTATAATTATCACTATCGTAGTTAGTAGCGATATATGCTTCTTTTGTAGAATCATAACTAAACGCTTGATATTCAAATGTATGGATAATCGTGTAATCTAAAATATCCGCTTTGAAACCATCAATAGTTTTATATTCTTCAATAACCCAGCCTTCGTCTTCACTATTATAAATATGACGATATCCACCTTCATCTAATAGTTGATAATAATCGTTAATCGTATCTTTAATCTCTACATGAATCTTGCCGTTTTCATTTTTAATAACACCCGTAGAAGTAACCTGATTATTAATTAAAACTTGGCGGTCTAAGGTGAAATTGTTATCGCTAGAAAATAACCCACCTTGACTTATATTGACATTCCAAAAGTTTTCATCCACTTGACTAGGAGATAATGAAGAAAATGAACAGCCACATAAAGAAGTTGATAAAAATAAGATTATTGGAGAAAAAAATCTAGATTTCATATCTCTACTTTAATATAACCACGAAACATAAATAAAAGCAAACTAGAATCCTAGTATCTCTTCTTATCCAAACTTGAAATCAATTTTTGTCTTTCCTAAAAATAATTATTACATGATTCAATAAATCACATTAAAAACTCGAAGATTCAAGTCATTTTTGAGCGTTTTTGATTGCAATCATTATTGTTTTTCTTCGTTGCGTAATTCTGGATATAGAGTGACAAATGGAGAGACAAATGTCACCCTAGATGTCACTCTATTTATATTTAATTCATTATAAAGATAATATGCCAATATTTATGCTGTGCAAAGATTTTTTGCCATCGAAATAGAAAAAAGAGACTAATATCACTATTAATCTCCAATCTCTCATAATGATGGCAGATTACTTAAGTAATACAAATACCATCTAAAAGTTGGGTTATATTCACCACAAGTGATACATTTTTAGCGTATCTTGGGATGGATTAAGTCATAGAGAATAAATGATTTTAGAAATGATAGCTCTTAATTTATCATTATTCCCATTAACACTTTCAAAACTAGCAACATTATTCTCTTCAGCACTGATTTTAGACCAGTCAAAGCCATATCCGCTTTTAAGACCAATATATCTAATAATTCTCTTTGGGTTCTACCATTGCCTTCTCTAAAAGGATGAAGAGCATTTATATCCGCTAAAAGATTAGTGACATAGTTAATGAAATCTTCTTTCGGAATGCCTTGAAAGTAGTTATCTCTTTTTAGATTAGCAAAAATGTCTTTAGCGTAGGATTCGATGTATTGCGGAAGGCAAAACAAATTACCCTTTGCAATCGCAACAGTCCTTACCTTACCTGCCCAAAAGAATAAATCTTGAAACAAATAAAAATGAATCGCTTTCAAGTGCTCAAAATCTAGGTTGCCATCTATTGGTTTATTCAATAATTCGGATTGTCTCAAGCCACTATAAAAACGTTCGACCTTATAAAAGGTTTCCTCGTCTTGTATATTTAGTTTATTTATTAAAACATCACTGTCTTGATAACAGTAGATGCCCTTTTCGTCTAAATAAGAATATTTATATTTATCCATTAATTCCTAAACTGGCGTTGAGCTGTCTAAAAGCCTCTTCCCTAGTAATTTCTCCATCAACAACTTTAGATATTAATTCAATATCAAAATCACTTAATGGCATACCTTCTAATGACATAGTTGCATTAACATCTTTGATTATTTTTTCAGCTTTTTTACTCATGGATTCATTATAACATTATCAATCAAATATAATCATTATTTAATTACTTTAAAAACTAAAAAACAGTACCGATTTACGATACTGTAATAAGCTTTGGGGGCAGAGTACTAAAGTGATACTTTTTGCCTTAAAAAGTTGGGGTGTATTCACCAAAAGTGATACACTTCATAATATTTTATGAATTGACAATCTTTTTTATTTGTTCCTTGTCTAATTCTTTGGCAGTTAGTAATGGAATTAATTTCCTAATTATCTCAACATCCTTGTCCCACCATTTAAGTTCTAAAAGAAACCTTCTTGTTTCTTTGTCAAAACGATATTTTTTTACTTGAGCAGGATTGCCTACAGCAACTGAATAAGGTGGTATATCTTAGTGACGATGTTGTCAAAACGATAAAGACTCTTTTCTGAAATGTCGTATTTTTCTGCAGCCCACTTCTCTGCTTTTTCATAATCATCAGCGGTTATGATTCCTTTGTACATTATATTTTTCAGCACAAACACATGACATAGGTAATTCATGGCTCGCTCTAAAATATCAGTGTCTTTGTATGACTTGAATTCTTCTTCGCTCATAGTGAAACCTCCTTATAGTTCCACTAATTGCTCAAAAAATCGTTACTTCAAATAAAAAAGACGTTTTCAAACGTCTCTATAATGATGGTTTTATCGAATTAACAACATCTGTATATGCTTCAGGTGTTGATTGAATTAAGTTTCTTAAATACTCATCAAATTGATTTTTGAAAGCGGAAATACGTGGTGATTTATCAATCATATCAACAAAAGCATCTATTGACACAGGGATGATGTTTTCATTTTGATCATCCGCATAATATCTAAAGAAGCTAGCAACTCGAGAACTAACAAATGGCGAAATAACCATGCCCATACAGTCATCGTTGCTTCTAGCTCTTTCGGTTAAATAATGTTCGCGTACTCCTGTTGTCTCTCTTGTCATCATTTCGGTTGGACTTGTTAACATAGTAGGCTCCATGATAAAAGACATATTCAAATATCTATATATTAAATCAGCTCTTCTACTTGGGGCATGATGAAGTGGATAACCATTTTCGTTATAAATGATGTTCGAAATCAAGCCAACTTTTCCATATGATTTTCCAAGAATCAATGCCAAAACATATTCTAGTCTTAATGGTTCATCAATATCGCTATACATGGAGCGACTATTAATTCTCCCACTTAAAATCATGAGTTCTTTTCTTAAAGAGTTAAATTCCGCTTCTTCTATCGCCTGTGTTAAAACGTTTGTATAGAATTCGTTATCTAAATATTCTTCAACAGCAATAATATCTGAATAATCTTCTATTACAACACCAAGTTGTGAAGCTTTTCTCTTTGCAATTTCAATTCTAATATCAAGACTTTCTTGCCAAGGAAGATGGATGTTTTCTAAAAATCTATAATATTCAGTTTGATTTCTAAATTCCTTAAAGGAATAATCTTTATATTTAACTAAAATTGATTTAACTTTTTCAATGTTATATGACGAGAAATCATACATTGTATAAGTGGATCTGCCTCTTTTTGTTAAAAGACCAGTCATTTCGAATTTTCTAAACACATCATCTGGATACTCATCAGTTATATTATCAAATTTTCCAGGAATCAATCCGAGTTCGTTGTAGCAATAATTCTCTAGGTATTTTTGATTAATTCTAAAATTAAATTTTTTTCTATATTTAATTATTTCTTCGGCAGCTTTTTTATAGTCACAATCTTTCATGCTAAGGACAAACGCTCCAAATTCATGTTTAGCAATCCCGGTGTTGTCTCTTCCAAGTGCTCTCCAAAGTTTATTGACTTCATCGATTACAAACAAAACATTCAAAAAAGGTCTAGCCTTATTGTAATTTGCAGGTCGAGATGGATTGTTTGCATGCATCCCTATCATTGCTTTGCAATATACATCAGTTGAATATTCTTCATTGCCAATTAAGTCCCACCCCAATTTAGTAATTGAAATCTTATTTAAACCATGTCGGACAGGTTCGATCATTAAAAAGCCCTGATCTTTTAATGCTCTAAACTGAGTCATAACGCGTCCGTTAAGTCCACACGCTTGTGGATTATCTCGAATTAATTGCTCCACTTCCGATCCAGTTAATTCAATGCCTTCTTCCAGTTTAAAACGGACGCCTTCTTGCATTCTAGTGAATCTATATATTCCATCAGCGACAAGTCGTGTCAAATAACTATGGAAAACTTCTTCTGTAAAAATCCGCCCATCAAAGCCTTTAAAAGCAATTAGAAATTTTTCATTTCTATTAGGGTTTCTAACAGTTGTGTTGATTGAGAAAATTTTAAATCCTGGTCTATTTCCACTAGTTCCCATACAAAAGCTCCTAAAAATTTGTAATAAGCACTTCTATCGAATCTGTGATGTTAACTTTTTGATAATTGGCGTTTCTATATTGCCTTTTAAGATAATGGATATGATATTTTTCAGCCCATTTTATAAGTTCTTCGTTTTTCTTTCCGTTGGAAATAAATACATTTGAGAGAGCTGCTTTAATGCCTGCTTGTGATAACTTATCAAATAAAGTAAATAAATTTAAATCATCTATTTGAGACCATTCACCATTATATGGTGCGGTTGTAACCAAGTATGGAGGATCAAAATATACAAACGAATTTTTAGTACAGCAATCATAAAGACTTCTATCTAGATAATCTTTTGTAGAAAAAAGGGCTTTATATTTCTTGCTTTCATTGCAAAATGCGATTGTTTTTTCTCTCAGCGATTTTGAAAAGTCAACCTTGCCAACAGGTACATTAAATAATCCTTTTTTGTTAAATCTTAAATAATGATTAAAGCCATATATTATAAGTGCAAAGAGTTTTTTGGTGTCTTTGTCGGAATTGTAATCCGACTTAAGCCTATCAAATGGAGCCTTATTATATTTGGACAAACCCTCATGTTTATATTCGATGTAATGATTATCAAGATTTGTTGAATCAGTGAAACCATATTCTTCTATTATTTTATTCATTGATTCAATAATAGATTCCCCACTATTCTCATAGAGGTATTTGATTAGTTCGATTGCATGATTGTTAATGTCGTTACAAATGATTTCTTTTGCGGAACTATTAAACGAAACCATGCCACTACCTGCAAACGCATCAACAAAAACATCGATATCTTTTGGTATGATATCGAGTAATTCTTTTAGTGATTTTGCCTTGTTACCAGGATAATTCAACGGAGATATCGCCATCTAATCTTTCCACCGATTTCCTGTAATAGTTCTCATCTATCTCAGTAGAAACAGAGTTTCTGCCTGTTAATTTGCATGCTAAAGCAGTTGTTCCAGATCCACTAAATGGGTCAAAAACAACATCATTTGGATTTGTATGAACTTTTATAATTTCTTCAATTACTTCAACGCTTTTTTGAGTTGGGTGAATTCTTCTTTTGCCACCAAGAACAACACCACTCTCATATACTGGTTTTAAATATGATTTGTCAGATGGTTTATTAAATGTCCATCCTTTTTCGCCTTTGACTGCCCAAATTGCAACTTCAAAGTCCGTTACATATCGACTATTAACATTGCGAGGCATTGGGTTTTTCTTTTCCCACCTAATAAGGTCTTTAATTACAAAGCCTTCTTCAACAAGTGCTTCAACAAGATAAGAAAGATTTTTCCAATCGTTGAATATGATCATACAGCCACCTTTTTTAACGACAGGTGCACATTTTTTTATCCATTCTTTTTGGTCGAATCCATAATCCCATTGGCCATAGTTCATTCCTGATCTTCCCATGTTAGAAAAACCAAGTTGGTGAGTTCTGCTTACGCAATAAGGTGGATCAGTAATAATTGCATCAACAAAAAGATGCTTATCAACCATCTCTTTTACTGCTTTTTTATAATCACAATTAATAAGAATTGTTTTGTTACTCACACGAATCACTCCACCTTAACGTTTGGAATACTTCCCAAATGTATATTAATTATATTTCAGGTGGGTTTTATATGCAACGCAGATGTGTATTACAATGCTCACATGAACGTATTAGAAAAAATAAAGAAAATGCAAGCGGAAAGAGGTTGGTCTACCTACAAGCTTGCATATGAATCAGGCCTAACTCAGTCAACTTTATCTAACATGTTTTCTCGTGGAACTTGTCCAACAGTAGATACTTTAGAAAAAATATGTGAAGCTTTTGGCATTTCTTTGTCTGATTTCTTTGATGACAATGACAAAGTAGCTCATGTTTCCGAAGAAGAAATGGAATTATTAAGTAAATATAGAGTGCTTACCGATAAAGAAAAAGAAGCTGTCAGATCAATGGTCACAGCTTTATCTCATAAATAATAGTTGTCCTTAATTCTATACCGAGGCAATGCCTCTTTTTTTATTTAACTTGAAAACTATTAACAGTTAAATCGTGTTCTAGTTAAAGTTCAAATAGTTTTCTAGTTGAAACAAATCGTGTTCTAGTTGAACCAATTATTACGGAGAGAGGATTTGAACTACCTCTATTCTTGTCAAAAAAGCATGAAAAAAGGCACTTTTTGGTTATTTTAGTGCCTAAATTATCAATTGGGAGCAGACTGCCAAATTGGTACTCTTTGTCGAAAAAACGGGGGTGTTCACTACCAAAGTGATACACTACTATTCAATTTCTTCATAGTAATGCACTAGTATGTGGTTAACAAGGGCAATCAGCGAACAAATTGAATACTTCACAAATCTGAGGACCAGACTATTTTTATTTTAGTTTTGTTTGCAGACATCATCTTTCTTCAAATAATCGCTAATAAGAGGAATTCCATAAAATCTTCCTGAATACGCAAGCCTTAATTCATTGTTGGTAGAATACTTATCCAAAGCCTCTATACTTTTCTTTATGTCTTCTTCATTTTCCCAACCAAACAATGTGTAAAAATCTTTCGAAAGAGATTTCGATTTCAAAGAGAGGGCGATTCTCTTTATAAATGACACATTGTTATCGTTGAGATAGCAATGAGATAAAGCAAACCAATAATTGCCAGTTAATGAAATAGATATATTAGTCAGCAAGCAATCGGCATCAATAAATTCATTAAAACTTAAATATTTTGCTTGGATATGCCTTCTCCAATATTCTGAAAACCCAGAATAATAGTAAGCTCCTTTTGCTTTGTCTTGATGAAGTTCCCTACCTAAATTCTCCGAGACATTGTAAAGATTGTTGTATGTCAAGCAATAAAAAGCATCCTTAAAATACATAAGTTCTGCCGAAACAGAATAGTTACCAATACTAATATAAGGGGTATTGGTAAGATAAAAGATTGATTGGTAGTTTTTGCTCGCTAAAAGTAGAGCTATTGTTTCTACAAACAATTCATGCAAAACGATTTTCGCTAAAGAAAAGAAAGACTGTTTAGAGGTTTTCATCTCATTTGTGACTTTAAGTACATCAACGAAAAAACAGTGCAAAGCGTTTCCTACATCATCTTTATATTTTATTTCGGACAGAAATGCTAAATATGGGATTTTAAAAGAATCAAAAAGGCTGTAGTTTTTTTCAAATTCTGAAGCGTTATAAAAGTCAAAATACTCAATATTCTCACTAATTTTAGTAAAACTGTCTAAAAGTTGATTAAAAGAAATAGTCAGCGCACGCTTATCACCAATCTCCTTTTTGTTTGCTTTGAATGTGTTGACAATTATCTGCGACTCTGCATTCATTGGGTTCGACTCATCAACCCATTCTGGTTTGGTTCCTAGCGGGTTTTCTATATATTTTTCATTCCCGTAAAGTGCTTTTACTAATTCAAAATAGCCTTCTTCAAAATTTGAATCTTCTGACAAATCAATCCATCTTCTTTGTTTTAGATATGTAGGAATACAAGAATCTACTTCTTCTCCTCTTTTCTCAAACAAAACAGGTATAAATTTGGTGTTTTCAACATTCGAATATACTTCACCGGAGATGATTTGAGTTTCCTTTCCAGCTCCACCTGTTCTAGAATCAGCTTTTTTCTTGTAATCAGGAGACAACAATATCAAAACATTAGTTATCGTTGAATCGTTTACGCATTTTTCCATAAAATTATTCATATCATTGCCAAGTTTCATGTGAAATTGATCAAGAACAACATCAACTCCATCACCTCTAAGTCTCATCGCGAACTCGACAACTCTATCAATATATTTTTGATTGCTCCAACAATATGAAATAAACACTCTTGGTTTTTCTATCTTTGCCATACCTTTCTCCTTTTTAACATAAAATCATTTTATATTTTGGTTTCTTCCATAACCTTAAACATCATGTCGTGGTTATATTCAAAGCCCTTTTCTTTTAAGTTTTTAATATCGTAGATAGCCGCTTTCGGCATTTTTATCCGCCTTCCGTTAACAGTTAAATATTTCCAACGGCCCATCCAAACTACATATTCGGCTTTTACGTTCTTTATAATACTAAGGAATTTGCTATCAATGAAACAATTGTGAGGGTAATACTTTCCTAATGGTTCTTTTCTATTTAAATCTTCTTTATCAATTACTTGAACATAGCTATTAGACTCATCGCAAACAAATAGAACGCAAGTTTTGCATTTAGGATAATTGCTCCTATATGAATCCACTTTATTAGAATGGTTTATCAACACTCTTTCAAAGTTCTTTAAATAACCTGTGAAGTTAAAATCTTCGTTATTAAAAGTATTCGGAACAAAATATAAGCTTGCATTGTATTTATTCCTGTAATCCTTTCCCATAAGTTTTTTCATGTAAGCATTTTCCTTTTGAAACGCGTTCGCTATTTTCTTTCCATTTTTTTCATTAACGCAATCATCAATTCTCATAACATCCATCATAATTTTGTGCTTTTCGTTGTGAAAATCTGGGGGAAGACTATCTTTGGAGGAAGAATCAATCCAAGATTTAGCAAATAAAAAACTCTTTATAAGTCTTTCAATACGAAAACAATGGAAAAAGTTCCCGAAATAAGCGATTTTTCCATAAAGGATCGACTTAAAATTCTTGATTACAAAACTTTCGTTATCCATTGTCTCCATAGGTTAGTTATCCTTTGTTAAACAAAAAATAGTATAAACCATTAAGGCAATTGCTACAGCAATAAAATAGCGATACAGGTTTTTAGTTATAACCTGGAGGTCGGTGTAATCCGTCTCTGCAACCATTAAAAAAACGCTGATTGCATCAGCGTTTTGTGGACAATTGGTTGCGGGGGAAGGACTTGAACCTACGACCTTCAGGTTATGAGCCTGATGAGCTGCCAACTGCTCTACCCCGCGATGTGAGGTGACCAAGGCGTGTTTGATCACCGTTTTCGTAATTATTTACGATTTTTTCTTCTAGCGTTTTCAGATTTGAGTTTTCTCTTTAAACCTGGTTTAAGATAGAAATCTCTTCTCTTCGCTTCTTGAATGACTCCCGCTTTGTTAACTTGACGTTTGAAACGACGGAGGGCATCATCTAAGGATTCATTCTCACGAACGACGATCTTTGGCATTTTTGCTCACCTCCTTCAGCGGTTCTTTTAACACGCAATAGAGAATATACCATTATCAAATCCCTATTGCAATATAAAATTATACAATTTTTACTCCGTTTGAAGTGCCAATTCTATTTGCGCCAGCTTCGACCATAGCGAGTAGATCTTCGTGGGTTCTAACTCCGCCACTAGCTTTGACACCCATATCTGGTCCAACGGTTTCTCTCATAAGTTTGACATCGTGAACAGTCGCACCGCCTGTTGAGAATCCAGTTGAGGTTTTGACAAAGTCAGCGCCAGCGTTTTTGGAAAGGAGACATGCTCTAACTTTTTCTTCATCAGTTAATAAACATGTTTCAATAATAACTTTAAGAACTCTCTTTCCAGCAACCGCTTTTAATTCAGCAATTTCCGCTTCGACATAGTCATCATTACCTGCTTTAAGCATTCCGACGTTGATGACCATATCAATTTCATCCGCACCTTCTCTAATGGCTTGTTGAGCTTCTTCCACTTTCGTTTTTGGAAGATTCATTCCAAGTGGGAATCCGATAACTGTGCAAACTTTAACATCGCTTCCTTTTAACGCTTCTGCAGCGAGTGGAACGTAGGCAGGGTTAACACAGACGGACATGAAGTCGTGTTCTTTTGCTTCTTCACAAAGCTTTAAAATTTGTTCAGGAGTAGCATCTTGTTTAAGCAAAGTATGATCAATAAGCTTGTTGTATTTCATATATCATTCCTTCTTTTCTACCATTATTATAAAAATAAAGTGGCCTTTCGACCATCTTTATTTGCTTTCAGATTTCTTTTCAATTTGAACCTTGCCAGCGTAATAACCACATTTTGGGCAAACATGGTGGGATTTGATCATTGCGCCACAATTTGGGCAAGTGACTAAACCAGCGGCTTCGAGTTTGAAATGGGTTCTTCTTGATCTTTTCTTAGTTTTAGAAATTCTTCTTTGTGGAACTGCCATATTAGTTCGTCCTCCTAAACAACGAGGAAATTATATTCTTATACATAAGGAGTGTCAATAAAACTTTAGACAAGTTCTAAAAAATTTAAAATAATACTGATTTATTCTTGTTTTTTATATGTAGTTTTCACTACTTTTCCTACGAGATTATCCTTGTTTTTGAAGGAAATATCTAGATAGTTGGTGGTGTGCCCTCTATTTATAGAGGTTTTTTCGTCATATTCTTCAACGAGAACATCAACTTCATGACCATCGAACCTTTCCGTATATGCATCCCATAATGTTTCTGATAAGTCTAACAAAACATTAACTCTTCTTTTTTTGACATCTGGAGCGATTTGATTTGGCATTCTAATCGCTTTAGTGTTTTCTCTAGCGGAGAATGGGAAAACGTGAAGCATATTGAAATCACATTTTTTAATAAATTCATATGTTTCGTTAAATTCTTCTTCGCTTTCTCCTGGGAAACCAACAATAACATCTGTGGTCAAGGCAATATCAGGAATCTCTTTTCTTATCTTTCTTAGTGTCGATAAAAATTCGTCACAGTTATATTTTCTGTTCATTCTTTGGAGAACACTTTTGGAACCGCTTTGAAGAGGGATATGTAAGTGTTTAGCGATGTTCTTTCTTTCTTTAACAAGAGTGATTAATCGTTCATCAATTTCTGATTCTTCGATTGAAGAGATACGTAAAGAATACAGTCCTTCTAATGAAGAAAGGTCATCAATTAAATCAGAGAATTTATAACCTACTAAATCGTTTCCGTATCCTCCGACATGAATACCGGTAATAACGATTTCTTTATATCCTTTTTCAATGAGATACTTAGCTTCATCGATGATGTTTTTTGGATCTCTAGAACGAGATTTTCCTCTTGTGAAAGGAATAATACAGTAAGAGCAGAAATTATCACAGCCATCTTGTATCTTTAAATATGCGCGAACATTTTCGTTATAGGAAGTAATACCAAGTTCTTCATAAGAAAAGAAGCGACTTTTATCTTCAGTTGCGTCTATTTGTTGATGATTTCTATGAAATTCATCAATATAGTCGGGAATTAAGTGACGATTTGATGTTCCAACAACGATATCCGCTTTAATGTCATTGATGATAAAATCATGGCTTTTTTGTGAATAGCAGCCCATGACACAGATAATCGCATTTGGATAATTATTTCTTAATTTACGAATATGCTGACGTGATTTTTGATCCGCGGTCGCGGTGACTGAACAGGTGTTAATTATGGCAATTCCCACTTCTTCATTTGGGTGGTCTTTTGCTTCTTCATGACCCCTCTTAATTAATAAAGAAGCGAGTGATTGACACTCGTATGAATTAACCTTACATCCCAAAGAAATAATTTTAAATTTCATCATCTCCACCAGTCGTCTTTCTTAAAATGGACATCAACTTTCCAGAGATGAATTTATTGTTATGTAATGTCTCAATCATCCTTCCGCGGTCGAAGGCAAAATAAGCATCCACTACTTCTGATATTCTTTCTAACATATGGGTCTTTTGTGGATGATGAATGTATTTATCAAATAACACTAGTTTTGCGTCTAATCTTCCTTGGTCATTGATGAAATAAATCGTATCAGTGTCATAATGGAAGAAGGCGGCTTCTTTATGATTTGGGCTTTCTTTGACTAAGACGAGACGTGTAAATGATGAGTTATATAGTTTATAACCATATGTATCAAACGGATCAATTAATGATTCAGTGAAAGAGGTTCTAATTTTGTTATATGGCTCAAACAAGAATTTCATTGGGTCATTAACGTAGATGTTATTTAGAACTTTAGTGAAGAAAGCGATGAAGATACGATTCTTTCCATCTTGATAAAACTCTAAGTCGAGAGTTTTTTCCATGATTGTTTTGCTAAACGCAGCAGGATCGATTTCGTTGGTCTTTTTTTGATATGCTTCTAGAGATGCGATTTCTTTTTCAAAGACATTCTTATTTAGATAAGAACGGATGATGATATTCGCTCTCATGATATTGAAATCGTTATGGTCAGAATTATATAAGAAAGCAAACCTTGGGAGTTTATCAAGGATATAACGATATTTCAAAAAGAAAGAATATTCTTCACTTCTTTCAAAGGAAGTCCTCATTTTCTTTTTGCTTTCTAATAGTTGATAAAGGGTTTGCGACATAATTATCTTTCTAACATAAAGGAGATGACACTTAAAGCATACATCGCGGCGGTCTCGGTTCTCAAGATTCTCTTTCCAAGAGAAATGTTTTTAAAGTCTTGGGAATGAAGAATTTCTAATTCGCTTTTATCGATTCCACCTTCACTACCAATGAGAACACTGACACTTTCTCCCTCTTTGATTTCATTTAATAATTCGTATGTTTTTGATGTATTTCCCGCTTCTTCTTCATAAGCAATGAGATTATGATCATTTAATAATTCAGCAGGTATTTTCTTAATAGGAATAATTCCGATGATTTCTGGGATGATATTTCGATGAGATTGTTCACTAGCTTCTTTTAATATCTTTTCATAACGGGCTTTTTTACGGCTGAAATCATCATCGTTCATTTTCACTACACTTCTAAGAGAGGATAATAAGACAATTCTTTTAACTCCTAGCTCAGTAGCTTTTTGGATGACGAATTCATTTTTCTCTCCCTTGCTTAAGCAATAAAAGAGAGTGATATCGTGCTTTAATTCATTATTTAAGGAAGAGATATCATCTACTACATATGTTAAAGGACGAAGGGATGTGATTCTCATCTTATAGATTTTTTCATTAAAGATAACTTCAAAAAAATCACCCACCTTATTCCTCATGACATGAGTAATATGGTGAATGTCACCTTCATCTAAAATGATTTCTTTTCTTGATAAGGAGAAATATCTTTGCATTATCGAACGAGTTCCCCGTTAGCGTCTTTATAATCATTCATGATTAAATATTTAATTCCAACTGCGATATTGGCTAAATAAGCGATGGACAATGGGATAATTAAAGATAATAGTAGCTTATTATCAAGATTAGTGAAAGCAAGGAAGAATAAAATAGAAAAGACACTTCCGATAAATAAAGCATTAATTAAAAGCCAAATTAAGCCTTTTTTTAAATATCCAAGATAATAAAAAGGGGTTCCAAAAAATGGGAGAAGAATAGAAAGAAGGAAGACTGTAATCTTCTTTTTAATTTTCACGCCTCTTTTGAGTTCTTTTTCTAAAGAGATATTAGAAGTTATTTCCACGGTTTCACTATTCTCGGTTGAGATAGGGTTAGGAAAACCACAGACAGGACATCTATCTTTATCGAATTTTGATATACGGGCGTTACAATTTTTACAAACTGGCATACTCTTTCCTACGTGCTAACTATATTAGCACATAAAAATTATCTTTTGTATGGAAATCGATTATTTTTAGACAGTGTCTAGTCTATTGTTTATAAACTAAAAGAGCGGGGATTTCCCGCTCTTAATTTAAGATTAATTATTCTTCTTTAGGTTTATTTCCTTCTGACGCAGCAGCGCTTGGTTCACCGCCGATCGATTCGAAGGCTAATTTATCAGTGTCCGCCACTTCTTCTGATTTATGTTTTTCTTCTAGCTTCGCTAAAACTTCTTTAACTTTATCTTCATCAAGTTTATAGCAGAATCTAAGAAGGATGTATGAAGCGGCAAAGACGAGAAGAATAACGCCGATAACAATAACGCCAAAGAGGATTAACTGCCATCTTTCAACGGAAATTGCATCATCGACAGTTGCAGGGAATCCGTTTCTATATGCGTCTTGTTCCGCTTTGCTTAATGCTGCAAAATCAGCGGAGTTAAGATAAGCGTTATAATCACCTTCCATATTGGAAATAGTGTTAATGGCAAGCGCGGTTCCAGTTAAGGCGTAGACTAAGTATTGTAATCCTCTATTTAAACCTGAGGCTAATTTAACATCGAGTGGTCTCCAAGCAAAGCAGATGGATTCTTTTCTTTCTCCAGTCATGAGTTCTCCGTAGTCAATCGCGTCTTGGAACATAACTAAGACAGCGAGATAGAAGATACCTGAGGCTCCAAAGAAGAGGAAGGACATGACATAAAGCAATGACATGCTTCCACCAAAGACCCAGAAAATATTGCTACCATCTGGTGTATTCCAAGCAATTGGTTTATCTCCAAAGACTGGGAAGGCGATTAAGAAGAAGGCAAGATAAGCAACAAAGATGATAATCGCTGAGACGGTCAAGATTTGTTTTCTCTTAAACTTCTTAGCTAGCATTGGATAGAAGGCTTGCGCTAAGACGGTCGCGAGAACATAGATTGCCGCAATCGCGGTCGCAACCATTCCTCCTTTTCCACCACCATAACCATAAACCATGTAGAAATAGTTTTGACCAATACCGGTTAAGATAAAGCTACCTAGGTAATATAAACCCATACCTAACGCAGCAAATAATAATTGTTTGTTCTTTTTAATGACGCGGAATAAGTCTAAAATCGATGAATGTTCACTGATTTCTTCTTGTTCGAGGTCACGTGATTTTTCTTTACAGTAGATGTAAATGAGAAGCTGTGAAACAAAGAATAAAGCGGCAACCCCAATAGCGGCCATCATATACACTTGAATTGTTGATCCAAGACCAGCACCTGGAAGGACGAACATCATGATGTTCATGACGAAGGTACCGATAGAGGCAGCGATAGCTGTATGAGTGGTGAGTTTTGCTCTTTGCTGTGGGTCACTAGTTAACGCTGGAAGCATCGACCAATAACCGATATCATTCATTGAGAAGAAGGCATCCCAAAGAATGTACATGATAATCATAAAGACGACATATCCCCAACCTCTTAAACCAGAGAAGATAAACGGCATAAAGAACATTGAGGCAACCACGAGGGCATTTCCAAGAGAACCCCATAAAATCCATGGGCGGAATTTACCGGATTTGAAGTGACATTTTTCCAAAATGAATCCCATTAATGGATCGTTAATGCCATCCCAGACAAGAGCGATAATCATCGCGATGGTAATGACACCATATTGGGCTTTGAAGTCACTTGAGTTCGTTGATAAAACACCTGCGGTAATCGCATACTGCATGAGGAATGTACCAATTAAAGCGTAACATGCATCCCTAAAAATACCCGACCATGGGAAAATTAATCGCGTAGCTTTAGGAACAGTGTTACCCTCAAAGGTGTGACTCCTTGAAGAGTTTGTGCTCATTATATATTTCCTCCAAAATTGAAAGCATAGATATATTAATCTAATGAGGTGTTTTTCTCAATCAATTCATTTTTTTATCTATAAAAAGGTAATTAAAGTCAACAAATCGGGGAAAAGTGTCGAAAAAAAAGAACCGAAGTTCTTCTTTTTTTATTCATCGCCATCATCAAGTTCGATGTCGTTTAATTTATCCCATCGATGATCAACCTGAGTGGCTTTTCTTTGATAATATTCATCCTCACTGATGACATCATATCCTTTGCCACCTTCAGGTAATTTTGCGCCTTTTTTAACGACTTTAGGTGGAACTAGAGCAATAAGGAGAGAAAAGATATATGGGTCTAAAGAGAAGATTGGTTTTGGTTCATATATCATTCCCGCTTCTTCATCATCTTCTTCCTTCTCATCGGTGAAGATGAATTCTTCCCCTCCTTTGATGATGTAATCGACATCTTCAAGAGTGTAACTACAAGGTAAGATGACATTAGATTTGATATTGATGATGATTCGAACATGACCAAAATATAAAGGAGTAACATCTACTTCGGCGTGGCAGTCCTTAATTTTCCTTATCAAAATAGGATTTAGCGTTTCACTCGAAAAATCTAAATCTTCGGAATAATGATAGGTTTTTCCTTCCTCTAAGATATTGGTGTTAATTTGCATATTATCCTCTTAACGCAGCGTGATAAGTTTTGGATAATTCAAATTTAATCTTTTCTTCCATGTCCGAAACTTCTTTTTCACTTAAGGTATGGTCATCGCTTCCATATGTAATGGAAACAGCGATGGATTTTTTATTTTCTCCAAGAGCTTCACCTTCGAAGACATCGAAGATTTCCGCTTCTCTTACTAAGCCTTTTCCACTTGTCTTAATCGTTTTAACGATATCTTTAGCGAGGACGTCTTTGTCGACAACTAAAGCAAGGTCACGAACAACGACAGGGAATTTGGAATATCCTTTGGTTTTGATGAGGCTAACTTTTAGGTCAAATAAATCGTTTAATCTCATTTCGAGAAGAACCGCTTTTGTTTTACCTAAATCGTAGTCTTTATATTTATTTGGATGAAGTTCTCCAAATGATCCAACTTTGACATTTTGGACATAGATGTCCGCACTTCTACCTGGGTGAAGCTCATCAGTGTGACTCTTAAGGTTATCAATTCTATAACGGGATGCTTCAATTCCTAATAGATCAAAGATTCCTTCTAATAAACCTTTCATATGATAAAAATCATATGGGATAGATTTCATCTTTCCCCAAGTATTGTCATTACCAACAAGGAGAATAGCGAGATGCTTTTCATCCTTTTTCTTTGTAACGATATTTGAAATTTCAAATAAAGCGAGGTCCTTATTTTGACGAGAAACGTTGTATGAGGCAACTTTTAAGAGTGAATGAGCGATATTCTTTCTGAAATATTCATGATCATCAGTTAATGGGTTGATGAGTTTATAAGATTCATCTTCATTAACTAAAGCGAAGAGATTATCTTCTTTTTCACTGACAAGAGAATATGTTAAGCATTCATCGAGCCCATTATAAAGAAGGTATTCTTTGATTCTTCTTTCCTTGAGTTGACTATCGGAGAGCGCTCCAACGGTGGTATCAAGGCATGGGAGGATGGATTTAACATGTTCAAATCCTAATAAACGAATGACTTCTTCACTTAAATCAGCGTCACAGGTGACATCAAGTCTAAAAAGAGGGACTTTCGCAGTGAAGGTATCCCCTTCTCCTTTTTTCACTTCAAAGCGAAGTCTAGTTAAGGCATCGGAGATTTCTTCGTAGGTGAAGGTTGTGCCAAGTCTCTTATTGATACGAGTAACACTGCTATTGATAATTTGTTCTTTCTTTTCTTCGCTTTGATAGGTAGCAATGTTAGAGAATTTCTTTCCATCACAAAGTTCTTTGATTAAATCCGCGGTGAATTCTAAGACATCATCAGCTTGGAAATGATTTGTTCCTTTAACGAATCTTTGCGAAGATTCACTAACTAAACCGAGTCGATTAGAGGTATGTCTTACAGAAGCAGCGTCAAAGGAAGCGGCTTCGATGACGATGTTTTTACTATTTTCATCGACCGCGCATTCTAAGGAACCCATCACTCCACCTAAACACATCGCTTTACCATCTGAGGTAATGACGATATCTCCAGGGATGATTTTATAAGTCTTTTCATCAAGAGCGACAAAGTCGATATCTAAGTCATCTCTAGCGATAAGTTCATTCTTTGGAAGTTTATCAGCGTCATACATATGGAGAGGTTGACCGGTCATTAACATCACATAGTTACCAATATCAACGATATTGTTAATCGATCTAACTCCCATACTCATTAAGAAGTCTTTCATCCATTTTGGTGATTCTTTGATGGTGACATTTTTAACTTCTTTCGCGGAGAACTGTGAACATCTAAAGGTATTAGAGCCCACTTTGGTTTCCACTTTCATATCTTCGAGTTTTTTAATTTCTAGTTCGTTGACTTTACGATTAAAAATCGCTCCAACTTCTCTAGCAATATTTAATAAAGATAATAAGTCTGGACGATTAGCTAAAATCTTAAGATTAAGAATTGAATCATCAAGGTCTAAATATCCTAAAACATCTTCTTCTCCAACTGGAGCATCACTAGGAAGTTCTTCAATTCCATCCATTTGTTCTTGTCTAAGATATTTAGAGTCCACTCCTAATTCGAGTAAGGAGCAGCACATTCCATTGGATTCCACTCCACGGATAACGCCTTTTTTGATTTCGATTTTTGGAAGGATAGCACCAACACGAGCGACGATGACTTTTAATCCTTTTCTTGCGTTAGGAGCGCCACAAACGATTTGGTTAATTCCGTATTTATCTCCAAGATTGACATCTAAAACATGGAGATGGTCGCTATCTGGGTGCTTTTCACATTTAACAATCTCACCAATGACAAGATTTGTTCCACTAGCGAGAGTTTTAACTTCTTCGACTTCGATTCCGGAGAAAGTTAAACGATCCGCTAACATATTAGCGTCAATGTCGTGTAAATCAACTAATTTGGCTAAGTTTTTATAACTAACTAACATTGTTTTCTTCCTCCTTTATTATGCTTTCTTTATGAACTGATGAAGGAAACGAATATCATCAGTGTAGAATTTACGAATATCATCAATGCCATATCTAAGCATGGCGACACGTTCAATACCAATGCCAAAGGCAAAGCCGGAATAGACTTCAGGGTCATATCCATTCATCTTTAAAACATTAGGGTGGACCATTCCACCACCGAGAATTTCAATATATCCGGTTCCTTTGCAGACTGGGCAGCCTTTACCTCCACAGGAAGCACAGGTGATATCAACTTCAACACTTGGTTCAGTGAATGGGAAATATGATGGTCTCAATCTAATTTCACGTTTTTCACCAAACATCTTTTTAGCAAAGAGTTCTAAGGTCGCTTTTAAGTGACCGATATTAATATCTTTATCGATTAATAACCCTTCAATTTGAGCGAATTGATGGGAGTGTGTAGCGTCATCATCATCACGACGATATGTTTTACCAGGACAAATAATTTTGACTGGTTTTCCCGCTTTCTTTTCCATCGTTCTTGCTTGAACTGGAGAGGTGTGGGTTCTTAAAAGAAGATTTTCTGTGATATAGAAAGTGTCTTGCATATCTCTTGCAGGGTGATCTTTTGGAAGATTTAAAAGTTCGAAGTTATAGTGATCAAGTTCCACTTCTGGACCATCCGCGACTTCATATCCCATTCCTAAGAAGATATCAACGATTTCATCTTTAACGACATGGAATGGATTTTTCGCTCCAACATTAAACTCTCTTGCAGGAAGAGAAATATCGATGGATTCTTTTTTGAGTTTAAGTTCAAGTTCTTTCTTTTGAAACTCTTTCATCTTTTCATCTAAACGTTCGGTGATTCTTTGCTTAACAGCGTTAATCTTCGCACCAAATTCTTTTCTTTGATCCGCAACCATGCTTCCAAGAGTGCTCATCAAAGACATAAGAAACGATTTTTTTGATAAATACTTGTTACGGATTTCGTTTAATTGCTCACTATTTTCCGCTTTAGAAATCTCTTCTTCCGCTTCTCTAGCGATGACATCAAGTTTTTCATTTTCCATAGGGGTCACCTCTTTAATGCGCTGTTAATTTTATCATTCCTTGATTTTTTAATCAATGTAATGATATGACTTCCTCATACTCGATAATGAAAAAAGAGACTTTCAAGCCTCATTTTTCAAAGTGTTGATTAAGCACATACATCATTATTGCTCCCGCTTGAGCGACATTTAAGGAGTCAATTCCTGAGATTGGTATTTTGACTTTTATTGTAGCGATATCGAGTGTATCTTCACTCACTCCATGGGCCTCGTTGCCAAGCACTAAGATGAATGGTTTAGTAGGGTAACAATCATCAATATCAATTGAATCATCAGAAAGAGTCGAAACAATGATTTCTCTATTTCCCAAGAATTCAGAAAGAGGGAGATGATGAATTGGCATTTTAAAGAGCGAGCCTTTAGAAGCAGCAATAGCTTTATCATTAAATGGATCACACGAATTATCACTTAAAAAGATAGCGTCATATCCTAATGCAAGGGCGGTACGTATCGAAGTTCCTAAGTTTCCTGGATCTTGGATATTTTCTAAATAGAGATATTTATCGTGCTTTTTAATTTCAATATTTGGCATTTTACTTATGAAGACGATGCCTTCAGGATTAACGTTTAAAGAGATTTTGTTTAGAAGGTCCTCGTTAATGATATATTGCATGATATCGTTAGGAAGTTTTAAGGTTTTTGTGGTGTAAACCTCAACGAGGAGTCCGCTTTCCTTAGCCATCTCCATAGCCTTTCTTCCTTCGCTGACAAAAAGGCCTTCTTCTTTACGTATTCTTTTATTACGTAAAGCGATGACGTGTTTAATCTTATCGTTTTGACGGGAAGAAAGATGAATAATCATTTAAAAATCCTCTTTTTTAATTTTACATTATCCTTTTTATAATTCGGACAATATTTATAGACAACGGAATAAAAATTCTTTGAATGGTCAAAAAAGAAATGATGAGCGAGTTCATGAACGATTAAAGAATCGAGAATATCTCTTGAATAAGAATATAGGTGATTTGCGTAAGATATTGTATGTGTTTGTTTGGAATTGCTTCCAAATCTCGATTTCATCTTTTTAATCTTCACTTTATAAGATGGAACGATTGACATTAAGCTTTCATAATATCTTGTTCTCTCTATCATATAATCGGAATAAATCCATATTAATTTATCAATTAAATCTTCTCTTGAAACAAAGGTCATCTTTTCTCCAGAAGAAAAAGTTGCGACATCCCCTTCTATTTTTACTTCATCCCCAAAAAGGAAGAGTCTTTTATCGTTCTCTAAAGACTTATTAAGATTATCTCTTTCAATTAACTTTTTAGCGAATTTATCTAATCCTTCTTTGATTCTTTTTTGAGTGACCATATAAGGCGCGTTTACAAAGAAAACTCCATCTTTTAATCGATAAGAGATAGACTTCTTCATTTTATATGTCACTTCAACAGGATATTCCTTGTTGTTATAAATATAGATAAATGATTTTTTCATAACGAAATTATACCTTGATATGGCTACTTAGAAAATATATAATTTTCTCGGAAATTCTATGGAAAAGATTTTGATCTCTGCGTGCCTAGTCGGTGATAACGTCAAATATGACGGGACAAACAATAAATCCTCACTCATTGACGAATTATTGAAAGATTTTGAGCTCATCCCCTTCTGCCCCGAAGTTGAAGGTGGATTAAGCATTCCTCGCGATAAAAGCGAAAGACTAGGTGAACGCGTAGTGAGTGAAAAAGGAAGAGATGTCACTCGTCAATTCTCTTTTGGAGCTGAAATGGCATATAACATCTGCCTCTATCTCGGTATCAAAGTCGCCATCTTAAAAGAAACTTCACCTTCGTGTGGAGTGCATGAAATATATGATGGAAGATTTACCCATCGTAAAATTAAAGGACGCGGATACACAACTGAATACCTTGAGCAAAAAGGAATAAAAGTTATCTCAGAAAACGAAATAGAAGATTTCTTAAAAGAGATTCGTCCAGAAGAAAAAGAAGAGTCGAAATAAACTCTTCTTTTTTCATTTAATCTTTGATTAATACGCCCAAGTGAATGAATTTACATAGAGGGCATATTTCGATTCGTTAGCGATTTTATAATATGTATATGCGCCAGCTTCATAGACATAGGAGATATGACCATCGTTAGTTTCGCCCACTTTTGGGGTTAAAACTTCATCAACACTATTGATAGATGTTCCAGCATAGACAGTAGGAACTCCGGTGAAATCATGATCTTCGTTGTTATAATATTGGGTTTGTTTTAGGACATTGAACATTAATGTTCCTTGAACAGGGGTAAGGTTATAAATGTAAGAGACTTCTTTTTTCATTTGGATATGATTAGCGTAGTCTCCTCCACCTTTCATGACTGTATCGAGGTAGAAACGATCTCCACTTGTTGAAGTAACTTCACCAGGTGCAGGATATTGACCATTATTTGGAGCAGGAACATCTTCAAATAATAAAACATGAGTGCCGCCTTCTACTGGCTCACTTTCTATAGAAAACTCTACAGGAACGCTATCTTCAGAAACAGGTTCTTCAAATGTTTCTTCACTGACAATACCTGTTTCGGAATCAATTTCTTTTTCACTAATAACATCGGATTCTTCTAAAACGCTTTCTTCTTCGCTTGGAAGGATGCTTTCTTCGAGGGACTCTTCGATAGATTCCGCTACTGGTTCTTCTTCAGATGGGATTGCATTCTCTTCTTCAGAAACAATAACCTCTTCGATAGACTCCTCAATAATTGTGGTTTCTTCTATAGATCCTTCAACTGGAATTGATTCTTCAATAGACTCCTCAGCAGGAATACTTTCTTCAAAAGAAGATTCTTCGCTTGAAAATGGAATAGAAGATTCTTCTATAGAGATTTGACTAGAAGTATCATCTTTTTTATTGTTGCAAGCACCTAAAGAGATGATTAAAGGTAAGATGAGTAAAATAGTTTTTTTCATAATTAATAATTCGTTTCTTGACGATGATAATTTTCTCCGAGTTTTAAGAGGTAAGATGAGTAAATATCATCTTTATCCATCATTAATTTCGAAGCGATTAAAAGGAAGGTTTCAAATGTTTTTTGATATGTATCCTCATTCTTTTTCTCATGAAGGAGGTCGATATCATGATACATTTCGATAAATAAATTTGATAAATCTTCGGTGGTTTCTTTTTGATTGAAACTAGTTGTTTTAATTCCAAGAGCGATTCCGATAGATAGAAGAAAATGAAGGCCATCCGCGTATTCATCCATCACCATATCTCTTGGTTCGCTTGGTTTATTGGACCAATACTTAAAACACCTTGTCGCGTTAGCGAGTTCGCCGATTTCGACATATAAAGAGAGGAAACGTCTTTCCAGGGTTTCCTCATATGTTACGTTATGTCTTCTTTGAATTTCTTCATCAAGTTCACGTTGTTTGGTGAACAAAGGTTGAAACTCTATTTTCATTATCTTGTGACCTTTGGAAGTTTCCAAATTTCTGTCGCATATTGTTTAATGGTACGGTCAGAGGTGAAGAATCCGCTATTGGCGATATTCATTAAACACATCTTTTGCCATTTACGAGTGTCACGATAGAGTTGATCGACTTTTTCTTGGGCTTTGACATAAGAATCAAAGTCTAAGAGGATGAAGTATTGATCATTCTTATTCATGATTTCATCAAAGATCATTCTGAAACGATCTTGACGATAAGCACACCATGGACCATTGAATAATGAATCAAGGATATTCTTGATGCGATAATCATCGTTATAGACATCCCATGGGGAATAATCACCCATTGCATAATGTCTTTCCACTTCTTCCGTTAACATACCGAAGATAATAGCGTTTTCTTTACCAGCGCGTTCAACGATTTCGATATTCGCACCATCCATCGTTCCTAAGGTGATAGCGCCGTTCATCATTAATTTCATATTGGATGTTCCACTAGCTTCTTTACCAGCGGTAGAGATTTGTTCGGATACATCAGCGGCTGGGATGATGAGTTCAGCAAGGGTAACGCCGTAATTTTCAATGAAGACGACTTTAAGATATTTATTTGTTTCTTCATCGTTATTAACGACATCAGCGACCGCGAGGATGAGTTCGATAATCTTCTTCGCATACACATAACTAGGCGCAGCCTTCGCACCGAAGATATATGTATGCGGATAAATTCTGAAGGATGGATCAGATTTCATCTTTTGGTATAAGTAGATGATATGGAAGATATTTAAGAGTTGTCTCTTATAAGCATGAAGTCTCTTGATTTGCACATCAAAGATTGAATTAACATCGACTTCAATGCCGGTCTTTTGATAGATGTAATTAGCAAGTTTGGCTTTGTTTTCTTGCTTGATGTCATAAAGTTGATCAAGAACATCTTCATCATCTTTGAATTTTTCGAAGTCTTTAATCTTATCAAGATTAGTAATATATTCATCACCAATCTTTTCTGAGATGAGATTAGCTAATCTTGGGTTAGCGTTAACAAGCCAACGACGATGTGTGACACCATTGGTTTTGTTATTAAATTTATCTGGCATATAGGCATAGAATTCTTTAAAGGTGATGTTCTTTAAGATTTCTGTATGAAGTGCAGCGACACCATTGACGGAGAAGGAAGCATAAATCGCTAAATTTGTCATATGGATTTGACCATCTTTGATGATGTTCATCGCCCATCTCATTTGTTCGTTGACATTATTTTTGGTCATTTCAATATTGAAACGACGATTGATTTCTTCGATGATCATATAGCAACGAGGAATGAGATTTTGGACGTATTGAACTGGCCATTTTTCTAAGGCTTCGACCATGACGGTGTGGTTGGTGTAGGCCATAGCATGAGTTACTTCGTTCCATGCTTCATCCCAACCATAATCATATTCATCCATCATAATTCTCATCATTTCAGGAATGGCGAGAATTGGGTGGGTATCGTTAAGTTGGAAGACATATTGATTGGAAATACCAATTAATGTTCCGTGGTGGCGATAATATGATTTAAATGTTGATTGAAGACCAGCGGAAACGAGGAAATATTGTTGACGTAATCTTAAGATACGTCCACTTTCGGTTGAATCATCTGGATATAGACCATGACATAGTTCTTTTAACGCACTTAAATATTCATTAAAGGACATGCTCTTTGGAAGGTTTTGGGAAGATGGTTCAGCATTCCAAAGACGTAAGGTATTAGTGACGTGGTTACGATATCCAACGACTGGGACATCATATGGAACTGCGCGGATACTAACAGCGTTTGTTGTTTTAATTCCGTAGGAACCATCACTCTTAAGGTAGGTTTCTGGAGTGCCATAGAACTGAACTTCAACCGCGTATTTTGGTTTTCTAACTTCCCAAACATTACCATTAGTCAACCATTGATCTGGAAGTTCTTTTTGTTTTCCATCGACGATTTTTTGACGGAAGAAACCGTATTCGTAACGAATACAGTTACCGTGTCCGACATAACCTAATGAGGCGATGGAATCAAGGAAACAAGCGGCGAGACGTCCAAGACCACCATTACCAAGGCCAGCGTCGGATTCTTGTTCTTCAAGTTCGTGGATATTAATATCAAAGTCTTCAAGGCCTTCTTTAGCGACTTGATAAATACCCATATTTTGCATGTTGTTAATAAGGAGTCTTCCGATAAGGAATTCCATGGAGAAATAGATTAATGTCTTGCGGTTTTCTCCAATCGCGACATCGTGGGTTTCTCCCCAGTCAACGTTTGCGTAATCTCTCACCATTTCACCTAAGATTTCATATCTTTCGGTGATGTGGGAATTTTCAACGCTGACACCATAACGTTCAAGCATTCTTCTGGCGTATTCCGCCTTAAAATTTTCTTTATTGTTAAACATATGTGGTTAATCCTTTATTACTTTTTCGTTGTTCTCTTCTTTTTTGGAGCTTCTTCTTCAAGTTTCTTTTCTGGCTCCGGACGATGTAAACGGAAGATACAGGCTCCATAGGAGGCTAGTTTAATTGTGATGTGGTATGGTTTATATTCCGCACCACCTTCGAAGGCTTCACACCACATTCCGTTATATTGGTTATTACCACCATAAACATCCTTATCGGTGTTTAAGATTTCTTCATACATTCCTCTTTCCATCACTGGAATTTCGACAAATTCATAATAGTTAGGAGTCATGTTGAAGACGAAGACTAATAAGTCATCACCATAGCTTCTTTGGAAAGCATAGATTGATTGATCAGCGTTATCCGCTTGTAACCATCTAAATCTTTCTGGGTTATGTTCTTCCATGTGCATAGCAGGAGAAGCAGCGTAAATTCTATTTAAGTCGCGAATTAAGCGAGAGACACTATCGTGTTTTGGGAAAGATTTAAGTTCCCATGGAAGGGACTTAGCTTCATTCCATTCATCGAAGGAAGCAAGTTCATTACCCATGAAGTTAAGTTTCTTTCCTGGGTGTCCCCATTGATAGCAATATAAGTTACGGATAAGAGCAAACTTAGTGTCATAATCACCATACATCTTGTTGATGATGGTTCCTTTTCCGTGAACAACTTCATCGTGGGATAATGGTAACATAAAGTTATCACTATAGAAGTACGCCATCGAGAAGGTTAATTTATTGTGGTCATATTTTTTATAAATAGGATCGAGAGCATAATATTTTAAGGTATCGTTCATCCAACCTAAATCCCATTTGTAATCAAAGCCAAGTCCACCATATTCGATTGGTCTAGTTGTGCCAGAGAAATCGGTGGAGTCTTCAGCGATCATCATGACTTCTGGATGTTTGTAATGAATCTTGCCATTTAAACGTTTGACGAATTCAACCGCACCATCATTTTGGCCTTTGGATTTATCGCCGTTATAGTAAAGGATGTTGCTAACTGCATCGACTCTAATTCCATCGAAATGGAAATAGGTGAGGAAATAATCCATCGCGGACATTAAGAATGATCTTACTGGATCTTTTCCTAAATCAAATTGATATGAACCCCATGGAGATACCCTCCATTCGTTGTTATATTCATATAATTTGGTTCCATCAAATTCAGCAAGGGCGAATTTATCTTTAGCAAAATGGACTGGAGCAAAGTCTAAAATAACACCGATACCAGCTTGATGGAGACGGTCAACGAAGGACATGAGCTGGAATGGATTTCCATATCTTGAATCAACGGAATAGAATCCGGTTGCTTGATATCCCCAAGATCCATCAAATGGATATTGAGTGATTGGCATGATTTCAACGTGAGTAAATCCGAGTTCTTTGACATATGGAATGAGATAATCCGCTACTTCTTCGTAGGAGAGGTTTCTTCCATCGACTTGGCCTTTCCATGAACCAACATGCATCTCATAGATGGACATTGGGCGGTCGAAGTTTCTCTTTCTATTTCTTAAAAATTCTTCATCATGCCACATGAATCCTTCGATATTGAATAATCTTGAACATGTTGCTGGACGATGCTCACTATAGAAAGCAAATGGGTCAGCTTTATCGACATATTTTCCTTTTGCGTTCTTGAAGTGATATTTGTAGTTTTGATAATTCCAGAGATTTGGGATGAAGATTTCCCAAACACCAGCATCATCAACTTTGTGTAATTTGTGTCTTGTGAGATCCCAATCATTGAAGTCACCAATAACTGAGACATCGTCCGCCATTGGGGCATAAAGCCTAAAGACGACCCCATCAACGCCTTCCGCGTTTTTGATGAAGTGCGCACCAAAATAATTATAGGCCTCAATCGTCTGGCCCATTAAGTAATCATATAACAATCCAAATGCCATATTAATTATGCTCCTTATTCTATATTATATTTTACACGCGTGTTTGAAATAATAAAAGTAGAATAATGCACCAGCGCGTATGCGTATGAAATTTTTCTTTCTTAAACAATTTAATTTCAATGCGTATTGTGGAATAATTTATATGAAAGTGAGGTCACTTACATATGAGCAAAGTAATGACAATTAACTCTGGTAGTTCCAGTTTAAAATTTAAATTATATGAAATGCCTGAAGAGGTTGTTTTATGTTCTGGTAATGCAGAACGAATCGGATTAGATGAAGGTATCTTTACCATTAAATATGGTGCGGAAAAACTTGTCAAAAATCTTCCAATCCCATCTCACGCGGTGGCGGCTAAACTCGTTTTAGATTCATTAATTGAATTAAAGATTATTAAGAGTTTTGATGAAATCAAGGCAACAGGACATAGAATCGTTCAAGGTGGAAAATATTTCTCTCATTCCATGCCATTTGACGCTGATACAGAGGCAAAGATTGAATCATTGATTCCTCTTGCCCCACTTCATAACGCTGCACATTTAACATGTTTTAGAGCGTTCCGTGATGTTTTGCCAAACACTCCAGCAGTCGCGGTCTTTGATACCGCTTTCCATCAAAGTATGGATGAAGAAGACTATACCTTCCCAATTCCATATGAATTAACTAAGAATTTTGATATCCGTCGTTACGGCGCCCATGGTACCTCCCATAACTATTTAGCTATCGAAGGCGCTAAATATATCCCTGAAGTTAAACATTCAAGAATTATTTCTTGCCATATCGGTTCCGGCTCTTCCATCACCGCGATTAGAGATGGAAAATGCGTTGCCACATCAATGGGTCTTACACCTTTAGGTGGAATCATGATGGGAACAAGAACTGGCGATATGGACCCAAGTGTCTTCAACTATGTTGTAACAGTGACAGGAAGAAGCGCGGAAGATGTCTATCAAATGTTTAATAAGAAATCCGGATTCTTAGGTGTCGGTGGATATTCTGATTCAAGAGATATTCTCGCCCATGCGGAAGAAGGAGATAAGAGATGCATCTTAGCCAATAAGATTTTCAATAGAAGAATTGCTGACTTTATCGGTCAATACTATGTCCGTTTAGGTGGCTGCGATTTAATCATCTTCTCCGCTGGTATCGGTGAAAATGAACCAAGAACTAGAAAGGCTGTTTGTGAACTTCTCCATGACGCTTTAGGTGTTGAAGTTGATGAAGAAGTCAATGCGACATTAAGAGGCAAAGCAGGTGTCATTTCTAAACCAACTAGTAGGATAAAGGTTGTCGTCATTCCAACCGATGAAGAAGTGATGATCGCAAGAGATGCTTATCACATGGGACTTAAAGGTGAATAAAATGAAGATTAACCCGATTGTCTTAGAACAAAATAAACTGTATAAACCTTACTTTAATCGAATTTTAAATGCGATCAAAAGATATGACCGCATTGTTGTTTTCCGTCATATTATGCCGGACTTTGACGCGCTTGGAACCCAGATGGGTTTAGCGACTTGGCTTAAGGATAATTTTCCAGATAAAGAGGTTAAAGTTGTCGGTGACAATCACGTGACCTTTACCCCGCGTGTTTATCCAGTGATGGACTCTTTAAATGACAAGTGGTTCGCCAAACCATTTTTAGGGATCGTTGTCGATGTCGGAAATGTCAATCGTATCGCTGATCCAAGAATTAAAAAAGCTAAATATAAGATTAAAATTGATCACCATCCAGAAACCGAAGTTTTCGCAAAAGTATCCTTAACTGATACGAGCAAAGCCGCAGCGGCAGAAATTGTTGCAAATATGCTCATTTGCTGGAAGAAACTTGGTTACGTTTTAAGTGAAGACGCAGCAGCGTATCTATATTCTGGCATCGTTGGTGATTCAGGAAGATTCCAGTATTCTTCCACTTCTTCTCATACTTTCGCGGTTTGTGAAGAACTTTTACAATCAGGATTCAACATTTCTCACGTCTATCAAAAGATGTATGAAAAGAAGATTGATGACCTTAAGGTCACTGCTTATATCCTTAACCACTTCTTCGTTAGTAAAAACGGAGTGGCGTATTACGTTTTAGATAAAGATATCCAACAAGAACTCAAGATTACCACTGAAAGAGGAAAAGAGAATGTCAACCTCTTCTCCAATATTGAAGGTATTAATGCTTGGGCTTCTATTACTGAAGATACGAAAGAACCTTGTTGGAGAGTATCGTTACGCAGTAAAGAAAAGGCTATCAATGGTGTCGCAACGATGTTTGAAGGCGGAGGACACGCGCAAGCATCTGGCTGCAAGCTAAACACTCTTGATGACTTGCCAAGACTTATCGAAGAACTAGATAAACTCTTCGAATAAGAAAGAATATAATTTAGAAAAACATGGACTAGAAAGTTCATGTTTTTTGATGAATTATTATAGATAATTCTATATACTTATTTATATGAGATTTGCTCCACTTCATATTTATAGTGCTTATTCCTTTTTGAAAAGTGGTTTGACCACTGAAAGAATTATTTCTTCCGTGATGAAGAATAAGTATTTTGGTGCAGCTATCACTGACCTTGGAGTGATGTATGGAATTCCCGAGTTTATTAAGTCGATGGAAAAGATTAAACATCCATTTGTTGTTGGAATGGAAATCGAGCTTGAAGGTAACCATTATGGCCTCTATGCACTAAATGAAGAAGGGTATATCAACCTCTGTAAAATATCATCTTCAATCCAAAATAAATCGTTTGATAAAAATACCCTACTTGAACATAAAAATGGAATTCTTTCTATCGTCGATACATCCCTAGGTGAGATTAAAAATAAGTTTGAAGATGTTCTTCTCGATGAAACCGATTTAGCGCGTTATGTCAACGAATTATCCAAGATGTTTGAGAAGTTTTATCTAGGTGTTGAACTTAAAGAGAGAAATGAGCTTGAATATGTCAGAACGATTAGAAAGTTCGCGAAAGAGCATACATATGAAAAGGTCGCCTTCCCTCATATCAAATATCAAAACAAGGATGATGCGATTGTTTTAACGATTGTTGAAGCAATCGCTAATGATGAGAAAATCACCAAAAAGAGCGAAACGGGAAATGAGTGTTTTTTAACGTTAGAAGATTATCAAAGAATCTATGCAGCGGATGAGATGGAGAACACTTGTAAGATTATTGAAATGTCGACATTTAACTTCCATAAAAAAAGAGGAGAAATGCTGCATTTTACCAAATCTAAGTCCGATACATATCTAAAAACACTTTGTTTCGATGCTTTAAAAGAAAAAGGATTAGCTGATAATCCGCTCTATATTGAACGACTTAATTACGAGTTAGATGTCATTCATTCAATGGGTTACGATGACTACTTTTTACTCGTTCAAGATTATGTCAATTGGGCGAGAAGTCAAAATATTCTCGTTGGACTTAGAGGTTCTGCTGCGGGATCTTTAGTCACTCATCTTTTAGGTATTGCTCCTCTTGATCCAATTGAAAATAATCTCAACTTTGAACGTTTCCTTAATCCTGCGAGAAAGACGATGCCAGATATCGATATTGACTTTATGGATTCAAGAAGAAATGAAGTTATTGAATATTGCCGTGAAAAATATGGACGCGATAAAGTCGCAAACATTATCACCTATCAAAGTATCTTAGCTAAACAGTCATTACGCGATATAGGACGTATTTATGATTATCCTACTAGACATATCGATTTGCTTTCGAAAACACTTTCGGATCCAAAGCTTAGTCTCCGTGAATCTTATCGGAAGATTCCAGCTTTTAAAGAGCTAGTCGATTCTGATAAATACTTCTTAGAAATCGTTTCTTTTTCTAGTAAAATCGAAGGACTTATTAGACAGTCTGGACTTCACGCGGCAGGTATCATTTTAAACAGCAATCCAATCAGCGATATCTTGCCAGTTACCTATGATTTAAGTGATAACATCATTTCTCAATATGAGATGGGTTATTTAGAAGAACAAGGCATTTTAAAGATGGACTTTTTAGGTCTTACACATTTAAGTGTTGTCGCTTCTTGTGTTGAACTTATTAACGAAAGACATCCTGATGCAAAATTAGACTTATTCCATCTGCCTTATGACGATGAAAAAACTTATGAAATAATCCGTTCGCTTCAAACAATGGGTATTTTCCAACTTGAATCATCAGGAATGAAAAATGCGATTAAGATTATTAAGCCCACTACTTTTAATGATGTCGCCGCTTTACTTGCTTTATTTAGACCTGGACCAATGAGAGAGATTAAATCTTATTCCAAACGTAAAGCAGGATTAGAACCAATTCCTAAGATGAGCAAAGACCAAGAAAAGATTTTAGGTCAAACTTATGGAATTATCGTCTATCAGGAACAAATCAGCGAACTCGCTGTTGCAATGGCAGGTATGAAGATGAGTGACGCTGATAACTTTAGATGGGCAGTTTCAAAAAAGAAAATCGAACTTCTTTCTAGTATGAAGGAAGCCTTCATCAATGGCTCCATTAATAATGGTTATTCTAAGGAAGAAGCAACTGATTATTATGATAGAATCGAAAAATTTGCTTTCTATGGTTTTAATAAATCACACGCTTATGGCTATGCGCTTCTCTCTTGTCAGATGGCGTATCTTAAAGCTTATTATCCTCTCGAATTTTATTCGATTATTTTAAAGAGTTCTAGTTCCACAAATGACACGAAATTTAACGAGTATATTTCAGAGATGAAGAAACGCAACATCATGATTGTTTCGCCAAATATCAATCGTTCATCATTCGATTTTGAGATTTGTGATGAGGGTATTTTATTCCCGCTTAACGCTATTAGAGGAATTAACATCCTAACCAGTGAAAAGATTGTGGAAGAAAGAAAAAATGGCGACTTTAGTGATTTCTTCGATTTCGTTGGAAGGATGTTTATACATAAGATTAACGAATCACAAATTAGTAGACTTATTGACGCAGGTGCGTTTGACGAACTTCATCCTTCAAGAACATCATTAAGAAATTCTATTCAAATTGCTTTGCAATACGCTGAACTCGCTTATGATGAAAATGGTCAATTATCCTTATCTCTTGGTTTAGAAAAACCAGCGTTAGTCGAGAGCAAGGATGACCCAATTGATAATCTTGATAAAGAATATGAAGCAATTGGAATTATGCTTTCTGATAATCCACTTCGTTATAAGAAAGAGATTATTGAAAGAGAAAATATATACACTATTGAACAAGCTCTTCTTTTAGAAGAAGAAAACTATCGTAAAACATTTAAAGTCGCTGGCATTGTGAGAAATAAGAAAGTTATCAATACCAAAGCGGGATCTCCGATGGCGTTTGTTAAAATCTTTGATGAAACCTCAGAGATGGAAGTTATCTTCTTCCCAATGGTTTATAAAGATGCGATAAGAATTACGGACAAAAATAATATCATCGCTATCAGTGGTCACTTTGAAGATAACAAAGGTGAAAAGAGTTTTATTGGTGAAAGTGTTAGCTTATTGGAGGAAATAGATCATGCCTAAATTAATTGTCATTGATGGTTATTCGCTTCTCTTTAGAGCGTACTACGCGACCGCATATCCAGGCGTCGAGATTATGAGATGTAAAGATGGCACTCCTACCAACGCGATTTTTGCTTTCTCCAATATGATTAATAAGATTCTTTCTTCATTAAAGGAAGGAGAAGCTATTTTTGTTGCTTTAGATGCGGGTAAGCCAACCTTTAGACATGAAGCCATGGAAACATATAAGGCTAACCGTAAACCAGCACCTGAAGATTTAGTGCCACAGTTTGCTATCGTTAGAGAATTCTTAAACGCGATGAATATCTATAACTTCGAAGAAGAAGGTGTTGAAGGTGATGATATTGCAGGCACAGTCGCAAAGAAAGCCGAAGCTGAAGGATATGATGTTTATATCTACACTTCTGACCGTGACTTTATCCAACTTGTCAGTGATAAGATTTCTATCAATGTTATTCGTAAGGGTTTATCCGATGTCGTAGTAATGACTCCTTCATTAGTCAAAGAAGAATATGGGTTCGAACCTCTCCAAATCATCGATTATAAAGGTTTAAGAGGAGACTCATCTGATAATCTTCCTGGCATTCCAGGTATCGGAGAAAAAACAGCGGTTAAATTAATCCAAGAATATGGAAACTTTGAAAATATCGTCGCTCACGCAGAAGAGATTGGCGGAAAAATTGGAAAGAGTTTAATCGAGAATCAAGAGACGGGAAGACTTTGTCGTGATCTTGCGATTATTAAAACTGATGTTGAACTTCCATTTAGCATCGAAGATACGATTTATCATGGTTATTCATTTGAAAAAATCAACACTTTTGCGCAGAGATATGAACTAAAACAATTCATTTCCAAAGTCGCTCCTAAATGGAAAAAAGCTGATGAAACAATCACCGATTTAAAAGCGGAAGTTTTAACCTCTTTTGCTGATATTAAAAAACCTGAAGAACTATCGATCGCTATCGACTTAGAAGGCGAAGATTATACGAGAGACGCTCTTATTGGTATCGCAATTAATGTTAACGGTCGTCACATCTACATGAGAATTGAAGATGTCGTTAAAGATGAATACCTGAAAGCGATATTAAAAGATACAGACGTCAAGAAATATTGTTATGATTTCAAAGCAGTTAAGGTTGCTTTATCAAGATACGACATTGAAATAGATGGCTGCATCTTTGATTTACTTCTTGCTGCCTATTTACTCGATCCTTCACCAAAGAGTGATGTTAATAGCGTCATGAATTTCTTTGGTGTTGATATTCCTAAATCTCAGGAAGTAAGTTTATTACAAGAATTCAATCCTCAAAGACCATTAAGAATTGCATTTTATTCGAGGATGCTATACGAAAAAGTGAAGAAAGAGATGCAAAAGACTGAAGTTTTAGACTTATTTAATACTTTAGAAATGCCTCTTGCGAACACTTTAGCGAAAATGGAAATTGAAGGTTTTCCGCTTGATTCAAAGACCCTCGATTCTTTTGGAGATGAATACCGCGCTAAGATGGCGGAATATGAAGAATTAATTTATAAACTCGCTGGATATAAATTCAATCTTAATTCTCCAAAACAATTAGGAGAACTACTCTTTGATAAATTAGGACTTCCAAATAATAAGAAAGGATCCACTTCTGTTGAAGTATTAAAAGACCTTATCGATAAACATCCAATCGTTCCTTTAATTATGGAATATCGGAAATACTTTAAGCTTGTTTCCACTTATATTGATGGACTAAAGCCTCACATTTTAAAGGACGGAAAAATCCATGCGAAATTCAATCAAGCTTTAACCTCCACTGGGCGTTTGTCATCAAGCGAACCAAACTTACAAAATATCTCGATTCGTGACGAGGAAGGAAAGATGATTAGGAAAGCATTTTTCTATCCTGATGATAATATAGAAATCCTTTCATTAGATTATTCACAAATTGAACTTAGAATCCTTGCTTCTTTATCAAAATGTAAAGGATTACAAGAGATCTTTGAATCTGGAGAAGATATCCATTCCGCGACCGCGAAAAAAGTATTCCACCTCGAAGGAGAACCAACCGCTAGTCAAAGAAGACAAGCCAAAGCGGTGAACTTTGGAATTATCTATGGAATATCAGATTGGGGACTTTCCGAACAAATTGGAACTAGCGTTGTTGAAGCAAGAGCGATTATTAATCAGTTCTACGCCTCTTTCCCAGAAGTTATGGATTTCTTTAAGAGCATTATCGCTAATGCGACCAAAGATGGATATGTTTCCACGATTTTAGGTCGTAGAAGATATTTAAGAGAGCTTAATGATTCTAACTATGCGACACGAGAATTTGCTAAACGAGCGGCGATGAACGCTCCTATTCAAGGAAGCGCTGCTGATTTAATTAAACTTGCAATGATAAAAGTTGATAAACTATTAGAAGAATACAATTTGCAAACTAAAATGGTTTGCCAAATCCACGATGAACTTATCTTTAAAGTTCCTAAAGAAGAAAAAGAAAAAGTTTATGGTCTTGTTAAAGAGACAATGGAACATGCGATGGAGCTTGATGTTAGTCTTGAAGTCGATGGAGGATTTGGCAAAGATTGGTACGATGCTAAATAGGAGAAGATATGCCTGAACTACCAGAAGTAGAAACGATTAAAAACCTTCTTAAACCTCAACTTGTTAATCGTAAGATTATAAGGGTTGATATTTTAAGAGAGAAAACAATCCTTGGAGATCCAAATGTTTTTAAATCTTCTTTGGAAGGAGAGATGTTTTTAGATGTTTCTCGTATTGGTAAATATTTAATCTTCCATTTAACTAATGAAATTGTCTTTATTTCCCATCTTCGTATGGAAGGGAAATATTTTGAATATCATAAAGATGAACCAAGCACAAAACATGCGCGAGTTATCTTTTATTTAGATGATGATAGAAAGATTATCTATGATGACTCTCGCTGCTTTGGAATTATGAAATTATCAAATGAAAAGTCCTATAAAAATGAAGAAGAAATATCTAAATTAGGACCAGAACCATTTGATATAAAAGATGTCGATTATCTAATTAAGAAAACAAAGAAATCGGCCTTACCAATCAAGAGTGTTCTTTTAGATCAAACGATTATGACCGGTTTAGGAAATATCTATGTTGATGAAACACTATTTAGAAGTAAAGTTCACCCACTTAGAAAAGTTAATTCCATCACTAAAGATGAATGGAAAAAGATATTAGATGATTCCATCCTCGTTTTAAATAATTCCATCAAAGCGGGCGGATCCACAATCCGTTCATATCACCCAGGAAAAGGAATCGATGGAAACTTCCAAACCGAGCTTCTTTGCTATGGACACAAAGGAGAGAAATGTCCAGAATGTGGACACGTCTTCCACTTCATTAAAGTTGGTGGCAGAGGAACGACATTCTGCCCGATGTGTCAAGTAGAAAAGAAGGATAAATTAGTTATCGGAGTAACTGGTAGAATGGCCGCGGGAAAAAGTGCGTTATTAGAGTATGTCAAATCACTTGGTTATCCAATCATTTCATCCGATGATATCGTCGAGGAACTTTATCAATCGAATGGAGATATATATCAATTAATTAGTGAAAAACTTAATATTTCATTTGAGAGAAATTATGTCGATAAGGCTGTTTTAAGGGAACATCTCATCAAGCATCCTAAAGATAAATCTAAATTAGAAAAAATCGTTCATCCTCTCGTGAGGAAATATATTAATAAATGGGTTAACGTACAACATGGTGGATTAATCTTTGTTGAAGTGCCTCTTTTATATGAATCTAAGATGGAAGAAGACTTTGATTTTATCATCGCTTTAGATGTTAATTTAGATATTCAAAAAGAAAGATTAAAAAAGAGGAACGAGTCCTCTTATCATGATTTGTTAATTATTAATCGCAATAACGCTTTTGACGATTATTCTCACCTTGTTGATTTCCTTATAAATAATAATAAAGATAAAGAGGATTTATATCGTCAAATCGATAAGGTGATTAATACACTCCAACATCACCTAAACTAATTTCTTTTTTACATTCGTTTCGAATGATTTTGAAGATTCTTTCCGCCTGAATTTGGGCGATTTTATTTACGGAATAAAGCGTTTCAATTTGCTCGATTGAATAGTCGGAAGTAAAGATGGTAAATAACTTCTTAGCACTTCTTTTGATAATGATTTGCATGAGGATAGCGTCTCTAACGAAATCATTTTTATATTCACTACCGAAATCATCGATAACTAAGACTTGGCATGTCGAATATAAATCGAGCATTTCTTGGAACTTTCTCTTGTTGCTATAGGAGAGGTCGTTAAGCTCTTTAAATCTTAAAGCGGAATTCATAAAGCAAAGAGGGCCTTTCTTTTGTCTAGCGATATCAACAGCAATACTCGCGGCTAAATAACTTCTTCCGGTATTTGCTTCACCATTGATGAAAATCCATTCATCGGAGACATCTTTAAGATAGTTAACGTATTTTTTGATGACTTCTTTTCTGGCTTTCGTTTGATCAATTAAACTCAAGTCGTTAGCGATCCAAGCGTCATCAAAATCTCTCACTCTGAATTTACCTTCGATTTCCACTTTGTCCAAAACTCTTTTACAAGGGGTCAATTCCCTTTCTAAAAAGCCAAAGTGATAAACGAGTTTGGTGATTAACAAAGGATTGTCTTTTTTACAATTTTCAATGCCTGGACATTTTGAACAGTAATTTAAATCCTTAACAAGGTCATAGACTTTGACGATGTTTTTCTCAATTACATCATCTGGCACTCCTAAGTCTTTGAGATATTTAATGGCTTTTGGACAATCAAGATATGCTTGTTTCATCTTGATGTACATCTCTTCATCATCTAGAGATGAAAGGATATTTAAATCTCTAATTTTGTCTTTAACATTATCCATCTCGTTCGCCTCCTCTGATATCATTCATTAGTTCATCCCAAGAAACATCATCTTCTTCGGATTCTTCCACTATCTCTTCTTTAGTTTCATTAGTCGTGGATTTGACTTCCTTGGTTTCTTTCTTTCGTTTATTCTTTGTTATCTTTTTAAGATAATTCATCGCATCAATAACGGTGGTTATTCCTTCTCGAGCTAAAGAAGCAGCGATCTTCTCGGTGTAAGCTCTAGAAAGGATATTATTGTTGACCGTTAGGACATAATCGATGAGGGCATTAATTACACCGGGGGTAAGATGGAATTTTGCACTGAGGTCATCGATTAAGCGAAGATCGCTGCTTGCAGGGGTAGCCCCGCCTTGAAGGATGGTCAGAAACTCCTTGGGGGAAAGAGTTTCCATCAGATTAATCTTATGTGCTAGGTCACTATCACTAGTCACCTTTGCAGTCTCTTTTCGATGCATTGATGATAAGAAGCTGTAATTGGTTTCATTTTGAAGCATGGTTGCCATCTTCTTAAAATCAATACGATTACCTTTAGGTAGGCTTGGATCATATAAGTGACTAACGATATTCGCCGCGCTTAATTCATCCACACCATAAAGGGCACATTGTCTTTCGATTTCTTTGAGTTCTTTTTTCGTTAAGCTATCTTGGGTAATTTGTGAGATAGACGCTAAAGCTTCAAAGAAACGATCATAGTTGAATTCGGAGTCGATCTTTGCGGTTTTCCTTCCACGATTCTTCGATTCCTTAAGTGTCTTAGCAAAGATTGGATCGTCGAAGTCTGGATGGAATTCTTCTCCGAATGACTTAGAGATTTCCACTCCTTTTTCTTCATCGACATCTTCGTTGTAGATTGACTTTAGTCTGTTAGCGTCTTTTTCTCCGATATACTTAATGAGCATTCCGTATAGGAGTGTATTATCGAAGAAGGACTTTGGAGTTTTTGGAGCGTATATCTCGTAATAGTAAGTTTTGATTTCTTCAGCAGCGCCTGAGAGGAAGGTTTTAAGTAATCCCACCGCTTCTAATGCGCCTCTTGCTTTTAAAAACTCCTGGGTCGAGATTTGCATTCTCACTAATAGTTGCTCATGAGTGGAAACATTGGTAATCTTTTGGTTTTTTGCCTCATAAAGTAAGGACATGTAAAGAGCGCTACCAGATGCTCCAATCAGAGGTTGATATAAGTTAAAAATCGTTTCCTTATCGTAATCGGCGATGAGGGATTTTCTTTTAACTTGGAAGATGTCGTTTGGTGAGAGGATAATCATAAAGTAGTGATATTTTTAACTAGAAAGATAAATCTTTCAACAAATAAAAGTTACCCACATATACGCGGATACACTTATCCACATAGGGTGTTTTTATTGTATCTTTGATACAAGTGCGTTTTTTCACATTTTTTTAAGAATTATCCACATAAAAATTTGTGGAGAAATAATATCTTCATCTCTAAAAAAGTTGTGTTAGTAGACTAACGTAATATGATACACTAATAAAAAAGAGGTAAAAGATTTCAAAAATCATCGATTTTATGAAGAATCATTCTGTAAAAAGTGAACACTTATCATCGTTGTTGTTTGGAATGTTTTTATCCTTTTTGCTTGGTTGAGAATAGGGCGTGAATAATGAATAAATTTTTTCAACTTTTGCTAAAAAACAAAACTCAATTCATTTTGAGAATTTCGTTATTGCTTTTCACAACTTTACTTATCATCGTCTCGGTTTATAACTTGCATTTTCCTTTGATAAGAAGCGTATCTAAATACGATGGTTTGCCTGATGTTTATAAGTTATTATTCTATAGCCTTGCGATTGGATCTAATGTCTATAATGCACACCAAAGTGAAGTGTATGATTTTATCCTAGATTCAATGGCGATTGAATGTATTGTCGTATCAACGATTTTCATGATCCTTCAAATTTCTAATTTGATTAAGAAGAGAACTAGCATTACTTATCCACTATTTTTAGTGGGATTTATCATTCACTTTATATGTAGATTATCAAACAACGAATCAAAGGTATTTATAGTACTATTTTTAGCGGTTTTCGCCTTGATATTTTTTGCCATATTTTTCTTTCTTATATCACTACTCAGTTAAGGAAATGTCTATCGAGCAGAAAACAAGACTATACTATTTTGAAAATCGTTTCTCTTTATTATTTTTTGCATTCTCTTCAGTGATCATGGTCTCCGTTTTGTTAAGGAGATTCGCTAAAGCATTGGCCGCTGCACTTTGGGGTGATAGCAACATTGAGAATTTTAACGAGATCGATTCAGTATTAATCGGGTATCACACTTTTCTAAGAATACCATCATTGTTTCAAGTTATTTTCATCGTCAATTTTGTGTTTTTGATCTTTACAGTATTCAGAAATTACAAATTTAAGATACAAAATATCGCTAAAAAGAGTTATTCGCTTTTAGATAAAATTGAAATAGCTTTAAAAGCTTTGTTAATTGTTCTTAGCTTCGTTTGTATTGTTTATGTTTTAGGGTTCGACATTTTTGAATATCGCTTTTTTCAAGGTCAAAATAATTTGCTAATCATCCTTCCACTGATGATGAATTTTAATACTTTGGGTTGCTCTTCTTTTGCAACTAACTTTGCTATGGAATTCTTATATTTCATGTTGGTAATAAACTTATTCTTTTTCCTAAGTGTGTTGGTCGTTAATGGAATTAAAAAAGAAAAGAATTATATTTTTGAATCAATTGCATATTCCTTAATGCTTCCATATCTAATCTACTTTATTAAAATCGAGTATTTTTTAAGTCTAACGGGTCTTAGTTCAATTAATTATGCATTTTTTAATGGGTTATTTAATTGTCTAATATCGATATTGTTACTTCCGTTTCCACTATTTTTTATCTATAGAAAGTATAAAGATTCAGATTCAAAGACTTTTCTAAAAGATTCGATTAAGTCCACCATAATTGTGGGTTCAATCGTAACTATATCAATCCTATTTAATTTGATAATTTTTATCATCGTTAATAAATTTGACAACCCTTCTGAATTAATACTTTGTTTTAAAGATAATTATCATCTAAACATTTCTGAAAGATTAATTGCCCCAGTTTTCTTTATATCAATACCACCACTAGTGTCCTTAGTTTGGGCTTTGATTAATTATCATCGACAAAGCAATACAAATACTATAATCAATAACTAATTACGAAATTATTTATATATTTCGTGTTTTTACTTTAATTTTCGTTTATATAAATATAAAATGTTTTTGTATTTCGATTTGTTTACATAAGGAGAATGTTATGGTTAGAAAAATCGCAATCTTAACAAGTGGAGGCGACGCTCCAGGAATGAATGCAGCGTTAAGAGTTTGCATTCGTGCCGGTCTATATTACGGCAAGGAGATGTATGTTATCTATGATGGATTTAGAGGCCTTGTTGAAGGTGACATCCACCAAGTTAACAAAGACTTCACACAAGACATCATTAATAGAGGCGGAACAATTATCCGTTCTGCACGTTTGCCAGAATTTAAAGAACCAGAAGTTATTAAGAAAGCCATCGATGTCTTAACAGACTTTGAAATTGATGCCTTAATCGGTATCGGTGGAGATGGTACTTTCCGTGGTTTAAATGATTTAGCAAAAGCTGGATTCCCATGTGTTGGTGTTCCTGCCACTATCGATAACGATGTCGGAAGTACTGATCAAACCATTGGTTTTTCCACCGCTTTGAACACTATTTGTGATTGCATCGATAAACTTAAAGATACATCCTCATCCCATCAACGTTGTTCCTTAATCGAAGTTATGGGAAGACACTGTGGCGACCTTGCAATGTATGCAGCGTTAGCCGAAGGCGCCGAAGGTGTTATCTGTGTTGAACATCCATTAAAGAAAGAACAACTCTTCAAAAAACTTAGAAAGATGAAAGCACAAAACAAGAACCACGCCATCATCATCGTTTCTGAAAACTTACTCGATATCAACGCTTTAGCCGCTGAAGTTGAAAAGGAAACTGGATTCACCGCTAGAACTGAAGTTCTTGGTCGTTTACAAAGAGGTGGTTCACCAACCGCTAACGATAGAATCCTGGCAACCAGATTATCCGCTCGTGCTATCGATATCGTTATTAAAGAAGAAGGATCCAAGATTGTTGGAATGAAGAACAACGCTGTTGTTGATTATCCAATCCAAGATGCGGTCAACATGAAGCATGAATACGTTCATGGCTTACGTGATCTCATCGATATGCTCCAATAATTTATCGAATTACTGAATCAACTTGATTCACTATCAAATATTTAAGAATACAAAAGAAGCCCGCTATTGTATTGCGGAGGAGATTTTAACTATGAAAGTACAATTACACGATGGTTCAATCATCGAAATTGAAAAGAATAGCAAAGAAGGATTTGAAGTATTAAATCACTCTACTTCTCACCTTCTCGCTGCGGCGATTCATGAACTATATCCAGATGCCTTATTTGGATTTGGTCCAGCCATTGAAGAAGGATTTTATTACGACATTGATTTTAAGGAACCAATCTCAGAAGATGATTTCCCTAAAATTGAAAAGAAGATGCAAGAACTCGCAAAAAGAGATGATCGCATTATTAGAGAACAATTAAGTAAGGCCGAAGCTTTAAAAATATTTAAAGATAATCCTTACAAACTTGAATTAATCGAAGGAATTGATGAAGACATCACTGTTTTTAGACAAGGTGATTTCGTCGATTTATGTCGTGGACCACATATCATGTCCACCGGATTAATTAAACACTTTAAGCTTTTATCCCTCGCTGGTGCATACTGGAGAGGCGATTCTAAAAACAAACAATTAGTGAGAATTTATGGCACTTCTTGGTGGAGCGCTGAAGAACTCGCTAAACACTTAAGTGACATCGAAGAGAGAAAGAAAAGAGACCACCGCTTACTCGGTAAGCAACTTGGTTTATTCCTTCTTTCCGAATATGGTCCAGGATTCCCATTCTGGCTTCCAAATGGAATGATTGTCAGAACTGAAATCGAGAATCTTTGGAAAAAGATTCATCGTCGTTATAACTATATGTTAATTGACACTCCAATTCTTTTAAGTAAAGAACTTTGGATTACCTCAGGTCACTGGGATCATTATAAAGAGAACATGTATACGACTTTAATCGATGAAAAGGAATTCGCGGTTAAACCAATGAACTGTCCAGGAGCCATTCTTGTCTATAAGAATTCACTCCACTCCTATAAAGATTTACCACTCCGCTATGCGGAACTTGGTCATGTCCATCGTCATGAAGCTAGTGGTGCACTTAACGGATTATTCAGAGTGAGAAGCTTCACTCAAGATGACGCTCACACCTTCGTTAGAGCGGATCAAATTGAAGATGAAATTAAGTCAATTTTAAAACTATATGACGAGATTTATTCCATCTTTGGTTTAGACTATAAAATCGAATTATCTACTCGTCCTGAAGAAGGATATATCGGAGATATCGAGATTTGGAACAAATCTGAGGAAATCTTAGAAAGAGTTTGTAGGGCAACTGGAAAAGACTTCAAAATCAATCCTGGTGATGGAGCGTTCTATGGTCCAAAACTCGACTTTAAGTTAAGAGATTCAATGGGTCGTATCTGGCAGTGCGGCACGATTCAACTCGATATGAATTTACCAGAAAGATTCGATTGTTCTTACATCAATAAAAATGGAGAAAAAGAACGTCCAATTATGCTTCACCGCGCATGCTTTGGTTCGATTGAAAGATTCATTGGTATCATTACCGAAAATTACGCGGGAGCGTTCCCAACCTGGTTATCACCAGTTCAAGTTAATCTTCTTCCTGTTAATAACGAATATCATCTTGACTATGTCAACGAGTTATATAAATTACTCCAAGATGAAGATATTCGCGTTGAGAAGGATGATGATAACGAGAAACTTGGTTATCGTATGAGAAATTCTCAAATGAGAAAGATTCCATACACTCTCGTCATTGGCGATAATGAAGTCAAAGATAGGACTGTCACTTATCGTAAATATGGTGAGAAAGAACAAATTACCGTTCCATTTGACGATTTCCTAAAAATGGTCAAAAAGGAAATCAAGATTATCTAATAAAAAAGTATTTGACTATTATTTAACAATAAGTTAATATTGTCGCGTATAAATTGGTAGAAAGCAGAGGCACCCGCTTCTCGCCAGATCGACAAATGTTGGTTGGCTAACGCTATTAATACTTAGGGCTAGGTATTTGTTAACGGGTGTCATGCGCACCCGTTTTATTATGTAAGGAGATGATAAATATCGCAGACAATCAAAAGAAAGGAAACAATAGAGGCGGAGATCTTGTTAATGATTCCGTTCGTTTCCCACAAGTTAGACTCATCGGACCCGATGGCGAGCAATTAGGAATTATGTCTTCTAGAGAGGCACAATTAAAAGCGAATTCTTATGATATGGATTTGCTTTGTGTCGCCCCAGGAGCCAACCCACCAGTTTGCCGCATATTAAATTATTCAAAGTACAAATTTGAACAACAAAAGAAGGCCAAAGAGGCTAAGAAGAATCAACACATTGTCGAGATTAAAGAAGTACAACTAACTCCTCAAATCGGTCAACACGATTTAGAAACAAAAGCACGCGCCGCAATGAAATTCTTGCAAGCGGGTAATAAGGTCAAAGTTGGTGTGAGATTTAGAGGAAGACAACTCTCCCATACCGAAATCGGTATGGAGGTGTTAGAGAAATTCATCTCTTTACTAGCTGAAGTCTGCCAAGTGGAGAAAGCTCCAAACATGGAAGGACGTTGGCTATACGCTACATTAGCGCCATTAAAGAAATAAGAAAGTAGGAGGAAAGATTTATGCCAAAAATGAAAAGCAAAAAGGCTCTTACCAAAAGAGTTAAAAGAACTGGCAGCGGAAAACTTGTGAGACATTCCGCATACACATCACACTTAGCCCCACATAAGACTCACAAACAAAAGAGACATTTGAGAAAACAAAGCTCCATCAGTAAGAGCGATTACAAGAGAATCAAATATCTCGTCCAAGACTAGGAGGTAACCGAAGATGAGAGTTAAAGGTGGAACCGTTACACACGCCCGTCGTAAAAGAATTCTTAAGAGAGCTTCTGGTTACTTCGGAAGCAAACACTTACTCTTTAAAACTGCGAAAGAGCAAGTTATGCACTCCCTCAGATATGCCTATGTTGATCGTAGAAATATCAAGAGAGATTACCGTAGACTTTGGATCAGACGTATCAATGCTGCTTGCAGAATGAATGATATCTCTTATTCTAAATTCATGCATGGTCTTAAACTCGCAAACGTCAACGTTAACCGTAAGATGCTTAGCGAACTCGCCATCCATGATCCAAAAGCTTTCTCTGATTTAGTTAAATTAGCTAAAAAGAGCGCTTAATTACTCAAGATGATAAAACACCAGCATCGCTGGTGTTTTTATTTTGATTTCTCAATACTATTTTATTCAGTGCCAAACAATTCAATTGGAATACTATTAAATTCTTCCAAAGAGATGTCGAATCCTTGCATTTCTTTTTTTTGCAGCGCCAATTCTTTTTGATGTATTTTTGCAAACCTGGGTCATCTTAACGAGTGGTTTGCCATACTTTGTAATAATAATGTAATCTTCTTTACCATCAATTAAGCACTGAATTAATTTAGAGAGATTTGCTTTTGCAGTACTGATGTCAATTTTCATGTAAACCTCTTTTATGAACAGTTAATTCAATTATAGATTTTATAACAACTCATCCTGATTATCTTCTTCAATAATCTTAACTTCGACGTTGTTGATTGCTTCAGATATCAGTGATTGATAATCGAATTTTTCTTCTATTGCCTTGCATTCGTCCAAGCGCGGCATCGTCTTTGGATTTTTAGGCGCAAAGATTGTGCAACAATCTTCATAAGGACGAATCGATATCTCATATGTTCCAATGCGTTTAGCGATTTTAATGATGTCGGTTTTATCCATTACCACGCATGGACGGATAATTGGTATATTCGTTACTTCGTTAATGACATTCATCGACTGAACGGTTTGAGAGGCAACTTGGCCAAGTGATTCTCCGCTCGCCACAACAGGGCAATTCCTTCTCTTTGCAAGGATGGTCGCGAGACGGAACATCATCCTTCTCATAATCGTGATTGCATAGCTTTCATCAGCGTGTTTATAAATCTCTAGTTGTAGGTTAGTAAATGGAACGATATGAAGCCTAATTCTTGGCTGATATTTGTTTAAGATGTGAAGAAGGTCGTTAAGCTTATAAATGACAGCCTCTGAGGTATATGGAGGAGAGGCGAAATGAATGCACTCAATAGTCACTCCTCTTTTCATCATTAGGTATGAGGCAACAGGAGAATCGATTCCACCAGAAATCATCATCATTGCTTTTCCGCCTACACCTAATGGATATCCACCTGCGCCTAAGATGGTTTTGGTGAAAATATAGGTCCCCTCATCTCTGACTTCAATTGATAAGGTGATATCAGGATTATGAACATCAACAGTTAAGGATGTGTTTGATAAGATATTTCCAGCGACATGTCTCGTAATTTCATCACTAATGATTGGGAAACGTTTATTTCCTCTTTTGCATTTAACTTTAAATGTTTTGCCTTCTTCTTGCTTGATAAGTTCTAAGGAAGCTTGCTTGATTTGGTTTAAATCATTTTCACATTTATAGACGAGTGAGAGAGCGTAGATTCCAGACACATCTTGTAAACGAAGAAGAACGTCATCAGGATTTTCATCATTAAGTATGATGTAGATATGATCATAACGCTTTTCATATTTGAGGTTCTTAAATTCCTTTAAGGCACGGATGATGTTCTTAAATAGCGTATTGATGAAATCATTTTTGTTTTTGCCTTTGGTGCTTAGTTCACCAAATCTCACCATGATATGGTCATATTTCATATTTATCTGATTCCTTTCACTATTTGATCGAGTTTCTTGATTAATTGAGTAATATCATCCTCAGTGTTGTCTTTAGATAAGGAGATACGAATCATGTTATGAGAAAGGTTTGGATCGTGGCTCATTTCATAAATAACGTATGACATCCTCTCTCCTTTTGAGTGACAAGCCGAAACACTAGAGACCATAATTCCTTCTCTGGATAATCCTTCAACAACCACCGCGGCCTTCTTATTTTTAAGCGAGAAATTAACGATATATGGGTTTTCTTCAGGCAAAGAGTTTAATTGATATAATTCGGTGTTATTTTTGAGATAATCAACAAGAGGCTGAATTAAGTTTTTAATATGATATCTCCATTGGTTTTGATTTTCTAAGGTAATTCTTAAGGCTTTAGCGAAAGAGATGATTCCTGCGACATCATTGGTTCCACTTCTCTCATCGTTTTCTTGTCCGCCACCACAGTTTAATGGTGTTAATGAAATGGACTTATTTTTAATAAGACATCCACATCCTTTTAAGCCATGAATCTTATGAGATGTAAAAGTGATTAAATCAATCTTAGAAAATGGAATATCAACCTTTCCAATTCCTTGAACAATATCACTATGGAAATAGACTTTTGGATGGTCTTTTAAAATGTCCGCTATTTCTTCAATTGGTTGAATAGCTCCCGTCTCGTTATTAACGGCCATAATTGAGACTAAAATAGTGTCTTTCCTTAACGCTTTTGCTAAATCGAGGGGATTTACCTTTCCTTTTTCATTCACTTTTAGGTATGTTACTTCAAACCCGAAAAGTTCCTCTAATTGCTTGAAAGTATTGAGGACTGATGGGTGTTCAATGACTGTAGTGATAAGGTGTTTACCGCGATTTTGATAATTAAACGCGATGCCTTTAATCGCAAGATTGTTGGATTCTGTCGCTCCACTTGTGAAAATACATTGATGAGTTCTACTCACATTTAAAAGAGAAAGAACTTGATTTCTTCCTTTCTCAAGCAACGAAGAAGCGTCCATGCCAACTTGATGGATGGATGAGGAATTGCCATTATGATGAAGAGCGACTTCTTCGTATGATTTTAAAACTTCAGGGTCAACCTTAGTTGTCGCTGCGTTATCTAAATAAATGATGCGATTAGCCATTGTTAGTTTCGACATGGCTCCTTCTAAATAAACTATCTGCTTCGTGATAAACGGTTTCAAATTGTCCTTCGTAGAATTTCTCTTCTAAAGCAGTGAGATATTGATGGACTTCTTCTTGATGGACACGATCTCTATTCGCATATACAATCGCGCTTTCAGCGAGCTTGCATTCTCTTTCTTTGCAGTCGATATCATCAAGTAAGATAGAGGCTTTAACTTTCAATTCTTCGACTTTTTGATTAATCAAAGCAACATCGATTGGACGGATTTTAATTGTTCTATCAATTTCATTGAGGAGTTCATAACATTCATTAATTCTTTCGTCATATGTCTTAGCGAATTCTGGAAGATTAATCATGCTTAATGTGAATTCAGCTTCTCTTAGACGATAATAATAAACGAAGATCATGTTATATGCTTCTTCAGAAGATGTCTTTAATGACTCAAGATAACTCCTGAAGTTATTAAGTCCAACATATGCGACATCATAATCCGCGTGTAATTGTTCTAATTTAGAACGTAAAACGGAATATGGTTGAGGGGTTGAGGAATGGACAAAGGCGTCGAGACTTCTTTTAGAAACACCCATGCTGTTGATGTTTTCCTTAAGAATTTTCATTTGCTCTTGTTGGAGTTCTTCAACGATATAGACTTGTTCTACTTCTGGAAGAATCGAACAAATCTTTAGGAAACTCTTCTCTAAATCAAGAACGTTCTTATAGATTTCACTATTATTTAGGACAAAGTATTCTTTGTCTTCCACTTCTTTATCAAGCTCTAAAGAGAGAGCATCGATTTCATTTTGGATGGTTTCGCACTCCTCACCTATACCCGCGACGTGGAGAGCAATTAATTGTTTCTTTATCGCGGATAAACGATAATTCCAGTCATCAACTTTGCTTCTAAAAGAAAGATGGAATAATGGATATCCATTGGCTTCGAGGGTGTTGTATTTTTCAGTAATTTCCTCAATTTTTTGAGGAAGAATTTTAGTAACGTAAATGCAGAAGTTTGGCATTTGTTCCAAGGCTTGTTTTAATGCAGCAACAACGCCAGAAATAACTGGAAGTAATGCATTAGCTTCATCATATTCCGCACTATCGATATGTGTTTCAAACTTTGCAAAAGTTTCATCTAGTTTATCAAAAGCTTTATTAAATGAAGGAAGAATAAGTTCAAGGTCACTAGATAAACTAAAGAATAATTGCTTAACAGCGCGGTAGCTTTCTTTTAAACGTAAGATAGCTTGTCTAGCTTCTTCTTCAGGTTTGATAACGTCATATAAATCACGATCAAGTTCATTGACTTTATCTTCTAAAATTTGAACAGCGTTTTTAACGTTTTCGATAACTAATTTAATGTTCTTATATTGTTTATTGGCGATTAAGGTCTTAACTTGTTTAATTTTAGATTCAGCAAATTTATCATCTATTTCATAGATGGATTTGAAGCGGCGTGAGAATTCATTATAAATATCAACATATAAAAGATTTGTTCTAGAAACGATTTCTAGACGATGAATATATTGAGAATCTTGTCCGATTAACAAAGCATCGAGATAAGAATATTTCTTTTCTAAATCTTTAACCGTCCTTTTAGCAGCGTTTCTTGAAAAGACAATGACATAAAGCAAAATGAATAACGCGATGAGAAAAATAGATCCCACGACTGCGACTAAAATGATTAGCCAGGTTTGAATAAGAACAACTAACGCCATAATAACTCCTTGATATTTAATTCTTCGTATTAAATACGTACTATTATTTTATTATTTCAGCGATAATAATTAAACTAATTAATAAAAAAGTTTAAGAAAGCTTTAATTATCCTCAAAAAGCAAAAGAAAAATAAGCGCAAAAAATAATAACGAATTCTTCCAAGTCAAATTATGTTTATGTAGTATAAATTTTTCATATGATTTAGGCACTCATTTTTAGCGAATAATATACTCTCTAAAGAACAAAATATTTAAATCTCGAAAAAAGAATTGACTAATGTTTTAAAAAAACATATATTAATAAGGCATGTAATTGAAGCATGTAAGTACTACCTGTCTGACGTTTGGTAATCGATCTGGTATGAAGTAGCCAAAGCTATGAGGTGAAGCAATGAGCCAAACACCCGAGGTAAGGAACTTACACCTAGATATTATTTTGCAAAAGAAATAAAGGAAAGGAAGGAAAAAATCACATGAGATACACTGGATCCACATGGAAAAAGTCTCGTCGTTTAGGTTTCTCAGTTCTTGAAACACAAAAAGAACTCGCAAAACGTCCTTATGGCCCAGGCCAACACGGCGCTCCAGGTCGTAAAAAGAAAAATTCTGAATACGGCAAACAATTAATCGAGAAACAAAAACTCAGAGAAATGTATGGTGTCAATGAAAGACAATTCCGTCGTTTATTCATGATTGCTCTTAAATCTGAAGAAGTTACAGGTTTCGCCTTCATGAAATTACTCGAATCCCGTCTTGATAACTTAGTCTATCGTATGGGCTTTGCTCGCACGAGAAGAGGCGCAAGACAACTCGTTAACCCTGGACATATCGAAGTTAATGGCAAGAAAGTCGATATTCCATCCGCTCTCTTAAGCGTTGGTGATGTCGTCAGTGTTAGAGAAGGTTCAAGAAACCTTAA
>JAFSNY010000040.1 GCA_017447305.1 Bacilli bacterium
ATGTTATATGTTGATGCAGTAGCAACCAAACTATCAAAATCATTTAATGTTCCATAATCTGGATTAATCGCATAATAATCAGTGACATCATATCCATGATAAGAAGGAGATGGATGAATTGGCATTAACCAAATCGTTTTAATTCCTAAATCCGCAAGATATGGAATCTTTGAATCGACACCTCTAAGATCTCCAATACCATTACCATCTGAATCATAGAAGGAACGTACGAAGATTTCATATGACATTGAACCATCTGCATTAGAGACATTTTCAAAGGTATAGCCAGTGCTTGCATCTTTTGGAAGAGGTAATTCTCCTTCATCTTCAGATTCAGAAACAGTAGTAGATTCTTCTTCTGCTTCTTTTTCAAGAGTGGTCATCTTATCTTTGCTTGCATTAGTGCGTAAATGAACAGTATAAACACCATCTTCAGGGACTTTGATGTTATTTCCCATTCCATCTGGGTACCAAGTACCTTTGCTAGAAACACATTTTAGTTCTGTTCCGGCGTTCATTTCAAAGTGAGCGAAAGTAAAGTGATTTGCATCGCTTTTATCTGGTGTCATCACATAATTAGAATCTTGTGTCACCCAATCATTAAAGCTACCAACAACGTAATATAAAACGCTTGGGATTGTTTCACTTTCTTCAATTGGTTCACTTTTTTCTTCTGACTCCACGATCGATTCTTCTTCAGATGCCGCAGGAACACTTTCTTCTCCAGAAGGAGCCAAACTTTCTTCTTCACTTGGAGCGAGAGACTCCTCTTCAGAAACAGGAACGCTTTCTTCTTCGGAAGGCTCGATAGATTCCTCTTCACTATGAATGAAGGATTCTTCTGAGGATTCTTCCACTGGTACACTCTCTTCAGAAATAGGTGCGCTTTCTTCTGAAACAGGTGTTGATGAAGATTCGCTAGTTGGAGTTTTACCACATGATGTTAAACAGAGAATTGGTAATAAAAATAGCAATTTTTTCTTCATAAGTTTTCATCCTTTGTTGTATTAGTTTCATCATTTTCGATGCTTTCTTCTTTTTCTTGTTGATGTTTAAGATTTTTAAGTCTCTTTCTTTCTTCCACGTCCTTATCGACGTCATATGCATATGGGAAAATGAAAAATAATATTGATAATAAGAATAAATATAGTCCGACATTAACCATCACTAGCCTAAACATCATCGGCCATCCCCATCCAGGTGCGTGACCAGGAACGATATATGATAATCCAAAATAGATACCCGCGAATCCACCTAAAATAAAGAGGATGATACATACCGCTTTTGCGAGTTTAGATGGGTCTATTTCCTTATAATCATTCGCATACATAAGAGTGCGCATGACAATTGATTTATTCTTTTTATACGCTGAAACAGCGAGGTAGGCTCCAACGATAGTGATTAAAAGATGGAAGAAGGAATAAATAAGTGAAAGAACACTATTCCAATCTTCTTGAGCGATGACCCAGATTACTCCAAAGCCAAAAGTCACTAAAGCGAAAATAGCAAAGAATACACAGATAATCGAAGCGATTAATAATATGGCTGTGACTTTTTTATTCATGTTAATCTTTCTTAATTTCTGTTGTTATTTTATCATAAGAAAAGGAAAAAGAAATTATTATGAAAATTAAATACACTCGTCTTGGAGAAATCCCGATTATCGTCGCAGATAACGAACTTGGACTAAAAGTATACTTCTCTTGCTATGGAGCGTCCATCTATGCGATTTTCTTTGATGGAAAGATTATGACACTTACCCCAAAAACCTCAAAAGGTTTCGCTAGAAGCGATATCTATTTTGGTAAGACCATCGGAGCGATCGCTGGACGTGTGAAAGATGGAAAAGTCGAAATCAACGGTAAAACATATCAAATGTTCACTAATGAAGGTAAGAACACTCTTCATGGAGGAGATTTCTGTGTTTCTAAGTTCCTTTTTAGCGGAAAAGTGATGAACAATAATGAAACTGCTTTCTCCATCCGTTATTTATTTAAGAAGAAAAAGATGAAAGATGGTCTTCCAGGAAATGTAGAATATATCGTCTCTTACTATCTAAGCGCGAAGGAAAACCTTCTTTTATGCGATATGAAAGCAATTCCAAGTGAAGATACTCTTATTTCAATGACTAATCACTCATACTTCTGTTTAGGAGATGAAAACTTAAATAATCTCTTGTTAACAATCCCTGCGAAGAGATTCGTTCACCCTAATGAAGAAGATTTAATCATGACGGAAGAAAGAGATATCATTCCGTGTTTAGATTTTAATAAACGTAAACCAATCATGAGAGATATCGAAGATCCATATCTAGTCAATAGCAAAACACTTGGATATGACCACTACTTCGTATTAGATGATAGCAAGAAACCAGTTATCTTAGAAAATCAACATTATAAACTCGAAATCACCTCTGATATGGAAGGCATCGTCATCTATTCCGATAACTATCCAGATGAATGTGAAGTTGTGAACACTAAGACATGCAAAACCCATCGAGGAATCGCCTTAGAGCCTGAAGATCATCCTCATAAATTAATGGTGACAAAGAAAGGCGATACATATCACCGCGAAATCATCTATAAATTCTTTAAAAAGTAGCATGCTAAAAGACGACCGAAAGGTCGCCTTTTTTAAATATGTTCGATCGCGTCAATTATTCACCCGCATAAAAGATTGCGGTGTCGTAATTACCTAGTTGATATCCTCCATCGAATGTCACTTCAGCGCTGTGGTGTAATGTACTCCAATACAAATTGAAGTTTGCTGGAATCTCGACATTAACAGCTTCACCATAAGCATTCTTGAAGAAAACTATAATAGATGGTTCTCCACCTTCGCTGATGGTGAGTTTGATGTAATCGTTAGAAGTTTCAACTTCGACTTTTTCTTTGATATCATCTTCCTCTAAAGCGAATTGATCTGCGTGAACTTTCATGCTAATTAAGTAACGATAGTCATTAATCATGTCGCTATGTTTGGTGGCCAATTCGTAGTCGAGTTCATTAACTTCATAAGATGAACGATAGGAATTGCTATCTCCACCCTTAGTTCTTAAGAATTCTTCACCAGCAAGCATGAAGGATGTACCTTGTGAGCAGAAGACAACTGAGTTAGCCAAAACGTTGAGTTTAGCGAGTTCTTCTTCATCTGCTTCAGTGAATTGACCAGTTGCAATTGCGCGGTCATATAAGGTGTAGTTATCGTGACACGTAACATAGTTAGTGGTCTTATTTGGATCTGTGGTTGCGCCAGAAGTGATACCTTTTAAAGCATCCCCAATCTTCTTAAGGTCGGTTGAATATGGTTCAGCACCTTTTTGTGTGGCCCAACCAAGGGACGTAGAGCTATTAAGTCCACCTTTAATCAAAGCGTCACGGCCTTGGTCATTGAATTGACCATAACCAACGAACTTAGAAGCATTAGATTGTTTGGCTTGTTGCGCGGCGCTAAGAGGAGTATCTCCTCCAGTCCAAGGTTCACCATAGATGACGATATCTGGATTGATTTCTTTAGCCGCAGCGGTTAATTCATTCATCGTTTCCATATCATGTAAGCCCATTAAATCGAAACGGAAACCGCCTAATTTATATTCTTTTGCCCAGAAGCAAACACTATCGATCATGAATTTCTTCATCATGTAGTGATCGGATGCTGTTTCATTACCACAGCCGGAACCATTAGATAAGGCGCCAGTGCTGTTATAACGGAAATAATAACCAGGCATTAAGACATCGAAGTTTGAACCATTCGCACCATTGACGTGGTTATAAACGACGTCCATGATGATGTTCATTCCTCTCGCATTATATGCTTGAACGAGTTCTTTGAACTCTCTAATTCTCACATAACCATCATATGGGTCTGTGGAATATCCACCTTCAACAACATTATAGTTAAGAGGATTATATCCCCAGTTGAAGGTCATATTTTCTTCATCATTAGCTTGGTCGAATAATGGGATGATTTGAACAGCATTAACACCAAGACTTGCGATATGGTCAAATCCGGTTGGAACTGTTTCACCATCAGCGGTATAAGTTGTTCCACTTTCCGCCATACCTTTAAAGAGTTTACGGTAGTCTTCAGTACCAGTCCAAGTATCGGATGATGTGACATCCGAAACATGGGTTTCATAAACGACGGTATTTTTACGGTCATATGGTAAGACATTAATTAAGTTCCAGCCATCTGGGTTAGTTTGACTAAAGTCAACAATCATACCTCTAATACCATTAACACCAGCGCTCTTAGCGTATGGATCAACGATTTCGCGACCATTATTAGCCGCGTTAGTAACAACGTAAGTATAGTATTTTCCGCTTAAATCAGCGTCGGATGTGTAAGAGAAGACACCTTTTTCACCTTTGGTCATGGTGAATTCTTCGTGTTCATCTTCTCCAGGTGTTCCACTATCATAAATGCGGACTTTAATATCACTAGAAGCTGGTGACCAGACTTTGAAGGTGGTGTGTCCATCTTCGATAGTTGCGCCTAAATCATCGCCTTCATAATTATATGGGGCACAGAAATCTTTATCATTATAAAGAGTGCTCTTATCGATAACGGCTTCGCCGATATCGCCATTTTCAAAGACCATGCGAACTGTGTAAGTCTTTCCAAATTCTGCGATTGAATCGCTTGGTAAGGTGACGTATTTATAAAGTGAACCTTTACCATTATTTAAATCGTGTTCTTCATAGATTTGAACACCATCTGCCATAATTGAATATGACAAGAATTTAATGTTACCACGAAGGGTAATCTTATTTGCTTTTGTAAAGATAGCGGTTGAAATCGCACCTTTCATATGTCCTTCAGTATCGATATAGATATTGGCGGAACCAGAAATGAGGTAGATATGGTAGACACCTTTCGCATCTTTTTCAAAGTTGCGGAATTCGATGAACATATCATTGCCACCAAGGTCTTTGCTACTCCAGCTATCTCCACCTTTTCTCACTAAGAAACCAAGGTCATTAGTAACTGGATCTGGCCATGTTGATAATGGATATGAAGCGATAACGCCCCAATTATCTTGACCATTAAAGTTAAAGCCAGCGCCATTGCCATTTCTTTCCCATAGCCATAAATCCCAACCGGTATATTTACCATCTTTACGAAAGTAATGGATTTGGATGGAATCTTCTTCGTAAGTTGGAGCAGGTCCTAAATCAACATCGAATGGATGTGCAGGTTCCGTGCTTTCTTCAGAAGCAGGTGCTACTTCACTTGTTGGTTCTGATGTTACTGGAACACTTTCTTCTTCACTTGGAAGGAGGCTTTCTTCTTCGGAAGCAGCAGGAACACTTTCTTCTTCAGAGACAGGAACTTCTTCACTTGATTCTTCCACAGGAATTGATTCCTCTTCACTTGGAAGGAGGCTTTCTTCCTCGGATTCTTCTACTGGAATGCTTTCTTCAGAAATAGGTGTGCTTTCTTCTGAAGCAGGAATCGATGATTCCGAAGGCTTTTTTCCACCTCCACATGAGGTGAGAGTTAAGATGGTGATAAGAAGTGCACTAAATAAACTTTTCTTCATTTATTTTTCCTCCTAATTAGTCAATAGCAACCCAAATACCATAAAGGTTAACCGTGGCCGAAAGGGTGTTATCAGTCGCGAAATCCCAAATGCTGGAATCATCAACCGCGGATGGATAACGAGAATATCCAAGGAAATGTGGGAAGAGAGGATCCGCTGCATCAGCGTCCGTTAATACCGCTTCTTCTGGACATTTTCCTAATGGATGATAGGCCCACCACCTCATCGTGTAAAGTGGGGTGTCTGTATGTGAATAATCTAAATAGAAATTAAATGTTTGGTTCATATCTTCTGGATCAAGACCGCTTGTGTCATCTTCAGAAACTGAACTTGTTGCAGGTTCGCTTTCTTCTTCAGAAACAGGTGCAGGAACACTCTCTTCTTCAGAGACAGGAACTTCTTCACTTGATTCTTCCACAGGAATTGATTCTTCTTCGCTTGGAAGAATAGAATCTTCTTCAGATTCTTCTGCTGGAATGCTTTCTTCAACAGAAGATTCTTCAGCAGGAACACTCTCTTCTGAAACAGGTGCGGGAATACTTTCTTCTTCAGAGACTGGGACGCTTTCTTCCGAAGCAGGTGTTGAAGATTCGCTTGGTTTTGGTTTATTTCCACCACAAGCACTGAGTAAGAAGACTGTTGATATAAGCAAGATTAGAGATTTTACGTTTTTCATCATTGTTTCCTCCCTTATTTGCGTTTGAAGATGACGATGGCAGCACCGGTATTGTTAGCGTAATTACCTAAATCAACGGAATTGCCATAATCGCCATGTTTCCATTCACCAAATTCATATAATTTGGTCCATGTATGAGCATCACTTCCCACGTAGGCCCATTGTCTACCAGTGGCAAAGATGAAATATTCATCAAGTTGGAATCCAGCGGAACCATTGTATTCACCAGTTTTGCTATTTCCAGCCCAAGAGATGTTATCGATCTTTGTACCAGCGGATGTTTGGGTGTATGGATATGGTTCTTTGTAAGGAACTTTCTTTAAATCTTGATGTAATTTAATAGCTGCTTTGAAGTTATCAAAGTATGCAGAAGTATTAACACCATAAGCGGAAACTTTGTTTCCCCACTTGAAGGAGTTAACGCTTAATGGAGCGTTATAAGAGTTATGTGAACAATAACGATCATAGAGGAGTTCATAGGTGGAAGGATTGACTTCCGCTCTTTCATCTTCGTTAAGTTCTTTGGTTCTGAATAATTCTTCACCGCCAAGCATGAAGGCAATACCATTAGAAGCCATGACTAAGGAATGGGCAACAACGGATGTATCCATGACGGTCTTATAACTTGGGGCAACACCATTACCAGCGTCACCTAAGGTGTAATAGAGTTGATCAAAGACGGTCCAGTTATCATGGCATGAGGCATAGTTCACTGTTTGTTTTGGATTTCCAATACCGTTGGAGTTGATTCCCCAAAGCATGTTCGCAACATCGTTACGAATTTCTGCGGAGCAATCATCACCTTTTTGTAAGAATCCCCAACCTGGACGGGCGTTATCACTACCCCATCCGCCATCATTGCCACCTCTAAGTGCGTTACGGCCAGCATCATTAAATCCACCGACATAACCTTTAGAGGTATTTGATTCATATAACATTGATCCGACATTGGCGGTGTTCGCGCCTGGAACTCCCTTACCATTGTATCCAAGGGACCAGCCTTCACCATATAAAACGACATCTGGATCAAATTCATACATTTTTTCTTTTAAGACTTTCATCGTTTGGACATCAATTAAGCCCATGAGGTCGAATCTAAAGCCTTTAATCTTATATTCTTTGGCCCACATCATCACGGAATCGACGATGTATTTTCTCATCATTGTTGCTTCACTTCTAATTTCATTAGAGCAGCCAGAACCATCCGCGTATTCACCACTTTCAGTGTAACGGAAATAATATTTTGGCATTAATCTGGTGAAGCAAGAAGCACTCGCTCTTGAAACGTGGTTATAGACAACATCCATAATCACTCTAGTGTGAACATCAGTCTTTGATAATTCTAAGACCATGTTCTTCACTTCACTGATTCTCGCTAATGGATCAGTTGGATCTGATGAATAAGCACCTTCAACGCAGTTATAGTTAAGTGGATTGTATCCCCAGTTATAATCTTCGGCGTTGGTTTCATCGTTATCGTGATCGAAGAATGGGAGAATTTGAACGGCGTTTACGCCTAATTCATTTATGTGATCAAAACCTGTGGAAACAGTTGGATTGTCAGCAAGGTGAGTGCCTTTTTCAACGAAGGCATTATATGTTCCAGGTTTTTCACTTCCGTTCCATGATTCATCTCCAGTGAAATCTTGGACGTGAACTTCATAAACAGTTAAATCTTGAGGTGTAGCAATATCAAGATCGCTACCATCCCATTTGGTTGGAAGTTCATCCCATCCTGTTGGGTTGGTGTCATTCTTATCGTAGACATAGCCTCTTAAACCATTAACACCACAAGCGGTGGCGTATGGATCCATCGTTTCGAAGGAACCAGAGGTATTATCGACGAAATATGTGTAGAATTTACCTTTCAAATCACCAGTGATGGTCTTTGACCACACACCATGACCAACATAATTCATATGATATCCTTTATATTTGTTACTTCCGCCGTAATCGGTGGTCGCGCCAACATCATAAAGGAATAAAGACATATTACCAGCGGTTGGAGCCCACACTTTGAAGGTGGTCTCTGTTGGTGTATAGGTCATTCCTAAATCATCACCATCATAGGTGTAATATGTTTCGAATCTTGTATCATCATAAAGCTTATCATAGGTGACATAGGTCTTTTTTATGAGACCGGTGACACTTGCTTTATCAAGTGATTCGATGCAGTAGACGATATTGATATGGACGGAATGTTCAAAAGTGATGTCGAATTCACTAAGTGAAGATTCACCTTCCTTAATCAAATACCAACGTTTGTTGTTCTTATTATCGCGAACTTTCGCGCTAATCTTGAAGTATGTTTCATCAAAAGCGTAAACAGAATAGGAAATGCCAGCTTCTGCAGAGTTGATGCAGTGAATGGTCTTCCAGTTCGTGAAGTAGGCGGTTTTAACTCCGTCCACTTTTGTTTCAGCTTCGGTTTTATAAATAGCGATATCCGAACCTTGGGAATGCATTGTCCATACTTCGACGGTTTTTGCATCATTAGGTGGGAATTCTTCATAGGAGAGTTCAGTATCTGAACTTTGTCCTCCCCAGTTTCCTTGTTTTTCATCGATCATACGATATTTGATGATGAAGAGAAGAGAACTCTTTCCCGCATACATCGAGAATTCTTCTTTCGAGAAATCGACAGTTAACATCATGTCTTGACCATTATTAGAAACTTCATCAGGTAAGAATTCTTTTCCATTTTTGCCATTGACCCAAATGTAAAAAGAACGTCCACCAGCGGTTCCTAGTGTTGTCGTATCAAGTCCACATTTTCCATCATCGTTATGATAATGGAGAACGACTTTTTCGACATCAGGAATCTCTTCTGCGTCCCCTGCTCTTACAAAGTCAGGTTGTTCAATTTTCGATGGAGTATCTTGGTCGTAAGTGATGTTATCTCTTTCGATGAAATGTCCTCGATGAATAAAGGTTGTTAAACCTCCTACCACTAAGAGTGAGGCTAACGACAGCAATAAAAAACGATTTTTTTTCATAAAAGTGACCTCAAATAATTTATTTGAAATTTAACATTACAATTATATTAGCACACTTTTAATTTATGCGCGCAACATTTTTATATTATAAAAAGAAAACCGGCGAGGCCGGAATTCTTCAATTATTTACTTATACTTCTGAGACAAGTGGGGATGTTTCAACTTTAAACGCTAGTCTCATCCCAAGTTTTTCTTTGCTATCGACGGTGACAAACGCTCCCGAGTCATCAACCGCGTAAATATAGTTCGTGTTATCTGTTACTACAGCTTGACTTCTCGTCCAATATCTATGGTCCGCACCCTTACATAATGCGTAGTCGCTAACCTTGATTCTACGGTTATCAGCGTTAAATCCTAAACTGGAATTACTTAAATCTACGTAGGATAAAATAAATAGTTTATCCACCGCGTTTAATGGATCACTCTCTTCGAAGGAGGCATATTCGACGATGGTGTCGGATATTTCATATTCTTTATCAGAGAATAGACGATCATATATCATATAATCAATTGTCTCTCTAATATGGGAGTCTTTATATGTTAGTAGGTTATCGGAGAAATAATCGCAGTCTAGGATGATATTGCTGGTGACAAAATATAAATTATCGACAATTTGGATAATGTCCCAAGTGACTGGTTCTACTTTGAACCAATATTTCTCCCCTTCCACGATTCTAATTCCCGGATCGTTGAATTTCATTCCATCGTTTAAAGGATGACCGATTTCTGGGACAAAAAGATTGCCTTTATAATGATAATAACCATATTCATCACACTCGGTGAGATTATTTAAATCATTAATGATTTCCGTTGAGGTGATGAGACTTTGAGGATAGATTCCATAATCAAAATACCCTAAGGTATCTCCTTTAATTCCATTGCAGGAAGATAAACTTATTGGTAATAATGATAGAAACAATAATTTCGCTAAAGTCTTTTTCATTTGTATTCATCCAAAATAGGGTTTGCCTCTCCATCATAATCAAACATGCATTGGTTTGCCCATTCATTTCTTGAATCTTTGACTTTGAGATTTTGATATTTTTGTGCGTCCTCGCTCGCCCAGCATATTCCTTCTCCTGGCACCCAAAGTGGTTCCCAATAATATACCGCATCAAGTCCATGTTTTCTCGCTAAGGCGAGGAATTCTTTCATGAATGAAGCTTGCCCCGCTTTTGAGATTGGGGAAGGCAAATAATGAATAAAGTCTTTAAGATTATCTTCGTTGATGACGAGGTGTTTAGCTTTGTCATCATTTTTTAAATGATAATCTTTAAGGGTGAATGGATATCCAACTTCGCAAGTCATCGTTTTGAGATGATATTTATTCTTAATCATGTCTTGATTTGCGAAATATTCATCAAATCCATGATGCCAGAATGGGTAATAAGAACTACCCATAATGTCGAATTGAACTCCATTTTCTCTAAGTTCATAGATGAATTCATCATAACAGGCTTGATCGTAGCTCTGTTCAAGATGAATGATGATTTCTGCGTTTGGATATACTTCTTTCACTCCGTTTATTCCACTTTTAAGCAAAGCGGATAATTTTCTAAAAGATGGTCTTCTTTCTTCTTTATAACGAAGCTCACCATGTGGCCAAAGCATTCCATGCGTAATCTCATTACCGATTTGGACGTGAGTGACATCCACTCCTTCGTCCTTGATTCTTTTAAGAGAATCACGAGTAAAAAGATATACCGCATCGAGGAGTTCTTCGAATGTTAAATCCTTCCACGCTTTCGGCATGAATTGTTTACTTGGATCAGTCCAAAAGTCTGAATAATGGAAATCAACGAGATATTTGAAGTCGTATTTTTTTAAATGACGATATAGATTAATGAAATTATCTAAATCGCATGTTCCACCTAAATAATCTTCACCTTTTTCATTATGAGGATTATTCCAAATACGAGTTCTGATATGCGTGACACCTTGAGATTTGAATATCTCAAAGGGGTCGATGATTTTTCCGTCTTTCCTATAGACTTGATGAGTTAATCTTTGTTGTTCTAAATATGTTGAGACATCGATTCCGAGAATCATATTATTCCTTTTTCGCGTCAAATACTTCGCTACTAAGTGGTTCGTTATCCTCATTAAAGGAAGTCACGCGACGATTGAGCATTTTGTAACGATATCTTGCTTGTTCGTTAAGTCTTAAAACGTCTTTTTCATCGCCTTTATAACCACATCTTAAGCAGTAATATTCATCGTGTTCTTCGTCATAGAACATATCCATATCGATTTCGCGCATAAAACATGCGGGGCAACGATAATTTAGGCGGCCTTTCTTAGATTGAGACATGTGATTAAACTCCCTTCTTTAAGTGATTTACTCATGGATAAATGATAAACAGGTGAGAAAGCAATTCCTTCTTCTACTTCAAGGACATCTCCGTTACCGCTTAGTAAGATTGATGTTTGAATATCAGGAATGATCACTTCTGCTTCTTTTCCGTTTCTTACGGTGATTTTTCTTCCTTTATATAAATAGTCCATAGATTCTTCGTCAACACGAAGTTTTAATTTGGACATATCGCTTTGATATTCGTTATTACCAAAGGCGCCAGTCATATATTCTTGGAAAATCACTTCTTCACTAACTTTGCTTAAAAGCTTTCTTTCAACTTTTAATGTTCCTTTACCTTTTTCGAAGGTGAAAATCGATTGAACGATGATCTTTTCTCCTCCTAAAAGGAGTTCAACTGGGTTGGTCGTGATAATCGTATCTTCTCCAACCTTACTGTATTTCGCCATCGTGCGAGTCAAGCATAAGTCAGCGGTTTCACCTTTATATGTGACTTTGCATGATTTTGTTGTACCTGCGCCAGCATAGTGGGTGAAGAAACCCGCGCGATAATTAGCTTGGATTAAGTATGGGTAAGTCGCATCATAAACATGGTCGGTTCCAATTCCAACTTCAAATGGGACTCTTGCAGAGTAGGCGCGTAAATCAATCATCGCACCACCCTGGTTGAAGTCAAGACATGTTCTCATGTATGGGTCGCAGTACCAGAAATATTGTTTGTTGCTGCCATATAGGATATCTTTCCATAAGGCGTTTTCTGGCATGTTGTAATCCGGGTGTTTTTTACGGTAATAATCAGCGAATTCCGCCATCGTCATATCGATGAGGTTTCCTTCTTTTTTGAGTTTGCCGTAATAAGCCATGGCATCTTCATATGATTTTGCGAGTAATTCATAAGGTGCTTCCCAGCGGCCTTTCTTATTTAACCAACCTGGTCCGACAAACATCATATTGTATGAATATCCGTCATTATATTTACCCAAATGACGATATTGATCGATGAGGTTATATAAATATGGGTATTCCCATCCGTTTTCATCTTTATAGTAGATCATTCCGCGAATGACGTTTTGAGGGTGAGTTCCAAAGTTTGAACCATTGCCGTCGAAACAAGCGAGTAAGTCACGGGATAGATGTGGGATAGCGACAATACCAGAGTCGTCGTCCTTATTCATTGCTGGACAGTGAGAATTGATTTTACTTGGAATCCAAGGATTCCATGGTCCACCATCGAGGAAGGTATACCATGAATTGTTACAAGTATGGTAGGCTTTGCTTCCTTCTTCCCAACACGTCGCGACCGCGCATTTGACACTTGGATATTTTTCTTTGATGTAGTTAATCGTGTATGCATCTAAGAAATAGCTACCAGTGCTTTCGGGATAGAAGCCGAATTTTTTATAGAAAAGCGTGAAGACATCATCAACGATTCTTCTCTTATCTTCTTTAGAAAACATCCAAATACAGAAGTCTTCTGTTTTATATTTTTCTTTAAATTCAGGACATGGGAGTCCGAGGAGAGATAAGGCGATTTCATCACCATATTTCTCATGATGTTCTTTTGCCACTTTCACGATAAGATCATTAAACAATGATGCATAGGTGATGTGGATTGTTGTTTTTAATCCGTTTTTATGGGCGGCTTCTTGTTGGAATAAGAAGATCCCTAACGATTCTTTAACAACGGCTTCTGGGTCCGCTCCTGAGGTTTTAGCCGCATATTCTGGGGCGAGTTCAGGACGGTGAATAATGTTAACTATAAATTCGTTTTTCATATTCCCTCTCTTAAAGGCTGAGGCCTTTTCGGTTTTATGGTAAATGTAAACAATAACTATTGCAAGTCTAAAATAAAAAATCCTCCTGTAAGAGGTTTTTTCGTAGATTTTTTTCTTCGTTTATTTATGCTTTATCGACTTGATGATACGCATAACTTCTTTGATGCCATCAGCGTTTTTAATTGAGGCAACATAATATTTACAAAATGGGATATCTCCACATTTTTCTAAGATTGATGATCTCGTTTTAATTTTATCCATAACAAAGGAGATCTTTAATGAATTAAAGGATGAATTGATGGTGATATGCCCTAGTTTTGAATCATCCATCTTTTTACTAGGATAATAAAGAATCAGGCATTTTTTACTAAAATCATATTCATATAGATTAAGCGATTTAATCTCCTCAAAAAGAACTTTGAATAGATTTAGTATTATTTCATTTGGATAACGGGTTTTATAGAATTCTTCTTCGGAGATGATTTTGTTTTCTGAAAAATAATCGTCATTTTCCATTCCGAGATATTGATATGTGTTATCAAATAAAACACATCTGGAATTATTGTTCCATGATGGATCTTTTCTAACTTGTTTCCACTTCTTCTTACTTCCTTCATATAAAAGAGAGATAGCGTTTCCCGTAGAAAAGACATTTTTACTAAGGTGAGTTAAGTTCTCACTGATGATGATATTTCTAAGTGATAAGCATCCATCAAAAGCGTAAGCGCAGATAATTGAAGCATTAGAGACAAATGACATGAGGGATGCGCAGTTAGTAAAAGCGTATTCTCCAATATAATAAACGTTAAATGTTTTATCAATTTTCTTCAAAGAAGAACAATTCTTAAAAGCGTTAGGTTGGATGCTTTTAACTGAGTTATTCAAATCGATGAATGTTAAGGAAGAGCAGTTTTCAAAAACCCCTTCTCCAATATCTTCAAGATTCTTTGATAATTTGATGGTTTGAAGATTCTTACAGTTTTTAAAAGCAAAAGGCAGGATTTGGGTGACACTATCGGGGATAGTAATATCCATAAGATAAAGGCAATTTTCAAATAATGATGGTGAGATTACTTTTAATCCTTCAGGAAGGGTGATTTTATTTAATGATTCGCAGCCAAGAAATGCGGATTCATCGATTTCTTCTAATGAAGACGGAAAGATGATTTCTTTTAATGATGTGCAATTAGAGAAAACTTCGCCGCTTATCTTTCTAAGATTTGTTGGAAGCACTACTTCTTCTAAAGAAAGACAATTTGAAAAAGCGCCAAAACCGATATCTTTGACATTATCATTGATGACGACTTTTTTAATATAGGGGTTATCTTTAAAAGCAAGGTCATCAATTTTAATGATATTAGAAGGAAGATTAACGATGGTTTGATGTCCTAAATATTTTGTTAAGACATCACCTTTCATGACGAATTCTTCTTTATTATCTTTGATAGCATCCTTCTTTGTCTTTGATTCTTTTTCTTTGATATCTACTGAAGTTTCTTGAAGTTTATCAAATAATTCTTTAGGAAGTTTTCTTTCTAAATAGGCGATAAATTCTTCTTTGTTATTCATAAAGCATTCGCATCTTTGGACGTGGCTGTAGGAAAACTCAAACCAATCAGGAATCTTCGCATCCTCAATAAAAATATTGATAAAAGGAACACCTTTAGAACTAGCAAAATTAATCTCTTTTTTACAGTAATCTGATTTTAAAGAATTGTTCGTGGCGAAGAAAATGAAAATCGCGCAGTTTTTGATGTGCTCGATGATATCTTCTGTCCATTCCTCACCGAGCATTAATCCATCGTCATACCAGACGTGATATTTATCTTGAAGAGCGTTCACAAAAGGAGATAAAAGTTCTTTATCCTTATGAGCATAACTAATGAATAGATATGGATTATTTCCTAGATAAGATGGTTTAAACATAATTTTTTGTTATTGTACCACTTTAAGAGTGAAGTTTTTCATATAATTCTTTCGCGACTTCGTATGGAAGAAGTTGACTTAATTCTTCGATGCTTGCTTGTTTTAATAAATTGATATCTGGATAAGCTTTTTCTAATAATTCTCTTCTCTTTTTTCCTAGACCATTAATTCCATCAAAGATGGAAGCAGTTTGGGATTTGAGTCTAAGTTCCTTATGGAATGTAATCGCGAAACGATGAACTTCATCTTGCATTCTTGTTAAGAGAAAGAACAAAGATTTATTAATAATTGGGTACGTATTACCTTCTTTATCAATTAATCCTTCGGTTTGGTGTTTATCGTTTTTATATAAACCAAAGACAGGGATATCAACTTCGATGCTATTAAGAGCATCTATCGCCGCTTCGACTTGGATTAATCCTCCATCGGTTAAGATGAGATCTGGAAGCTTCTTATTCTCGTTTTTACTACGTAAATAATGCCTTGATATCACTTCTTTCATGCTCATTAAATCATCACGTGATTCTTCGTGATGAATATGGAATTTACGATATAGTTTTTTTGCTGGTTCACCATTGATGAACGCCACCATCGCTCCGACAGGTTGACTACCTTGGAGATGGGAATTATCGAATAGTTCAATATGAAGTGGGGTTTTTATATGAAGTAAGTTTCCAAGTTCTTCAAGAAGGAGAAGTTTATCATCATCAAGTCTCGCACTTAAGAAATATTCATCGAGAGCGTTCGAAGCGTTTTCTTTCGCGGTTAAGACTAAATCATGAATCTTGCCTTTGCTCTTAGAAATAACTTCACATTCTAATAAATCTCTAAGATTTTCCACGACTTCATCGGAATTGATGATTACCTCATCTGGGGCTTCATGGTCAAGATAAAACTGCAAAATCAAATCTGATACTTGTTCCATTTCTTCTCCAAATGCTTCTAAGACGAAGACTTTCTTTCCTAGAAGGACGCCATTACGATATAAAAGGATGGCTAGAGCGATATATCCTTCACGGGAAGAATAGGCAAAGATATCGCGATTAACTCTATCGTTAACTTCGACGTTTTGAATGGTGTTGATATGGTCAATCGCATCAATCACCTTCTTATATTCCGCAGCTTTTTCAAATTCGAGATTATCGCTTGCTTCATTCATCTTATTTCTCATCTCTTCGCGGATTTTATGGTTGTTTCCGCGTAAAAATGATTTGATTTCTTCGACTAATTTATTGTTTTCTTCTTCACTTATCTCTTTAATACATGGGGCGAGACATTGACCCATATGGAAATATAAGCATGGTGTTGATGGAATGTTACGACATTTTCTAGTTGGGAAGATTTTATTTAGTAAAACAATCATTTCTTTGGCTAAAGAGGCACTTGGAAATGGTCCAAAATAATCATAATGACGATCTTTTTTGTTTCTTTTAATCGTAAGATATGGGTCGTTTTTCTTTTTAATCGCAATATATGGATAATGTTTATCATCCATCAATAAGACATTGAATTTTGGATAATGGGTTTGGATGAGATTCATCTCTAAGACGAAAGCTTCTTTTTCATTTTGGGTGATAATCGTTTCAAAATACTCTACTGAATCTCTCATCTTCAATACTTTTCCCGTTTGGGGACGTAAAAAATATTGTGACACTCTTTTTTGGAGGTCCTTAGCTTTTCCAATATAGATGATTGTATCGTTTTCATCATGCATCAAATAAACACCAGGAAGATGTTTTAAATTTTCAATGCACTTTTTTAATCTTTCTTTCATCATTATTTATTTAAAAAGGATAATGGTCGCACCTCCACCACCTTCATGTTCTCCACCAATACGATAGGTGAGATCCTTTTGGGTGTCTAGATAGGCATGGACCATCTTTCTTAACGCGCCACTTCCAAAGCCATGGATAATTCTCACTTGCTTCATGTGACGGAGACGACAATCATCAAGATATTTTACGAGGGCTGGCTTTGCTTCATCCACCCTCATTCCAATGATATTAAGTTCAACTGGGACACTTGATAAAGAGATGTTGTTATCATAGTCAGTATTAATCTTTCTCACCTTAACATGAACCTCTTTTGGAGCGTCAATTTTCCTAAGGTTATTCGTGTTTGCTTCAAAAGTAATGCCGCTATCGGAAGTAATTTTGGCTTTATTTCCATTAATGGAAATAATTTTTCCAGTCAAATCGAGGCTTGGATAGGAAACATAATCTCCAACAGATAATTCTTCATCATATGTCTCCACTTCTTCATCATCTTCAAGCTCTTCAATCTTCTTTCTTAGTTCGATGACTTCATGAAGCTTCAAATCACCTTTGGATAATGCCGAGATAATCTCATCGATTTCTTTTTTGGCTTTTTCGATTAATCTCTCTTTTTCTCTATCGACATCTTCTAGAAGTTTTTTCCTTCTTTCTTCTAGTTGACGTTTATCGTTTTCGTATTGTCTTTCCCTTTTAGAAATCTCTGCTTCTTTTTCTTTAAGTTTCCTTTCTAAAAGTGAGGCTTCATTAATCTTGTTAAGTAACGCGGCTATTAATTCGTCAGTTTTGTTTTCGCCTTTACTAGCCAGGAATTCTTTGGCTTCAACGACAATTTCTTCTTTAATTCCATATCGATTTGCGACATCTAAAGCGTAGCTCTTTCCAGGAATACCTTGTCTAAAGACATAGGTAGGTTCGAGTTCCTTCTCATTAAAGAGCATTGAGGAGTTATCGATATTTTCACTTAAGAAAGCATATTCTTTTAATGCATCAAAGTGCGATGAAATTAAGGCAAAGGAATGTTTCTTTTCTAAATATTTAGTGATAGAAAACGCAAGCGCTTCACCTTCTTTAGGGTCAGTTCCTGTTCCTAGTTCATCGATGATAATTAAATCTTTCCCTTTCGCATGTTCGATAATCTCAGATAAATGAGACATATGCGCGGAGAAGGTCGAAAGGTTATCGCTTAATGATTGATTATCACCAATATCGATATAGATATGATTGAAATATGATAATATCGCTCTTTCGCATGGAAGAGGTAATCCACATTGATTCATGAGGGTTAAAAGACCAACGGTTTTAAGCGACACGGTTTTACCACCTGCGTTAGGTCCAGAAATGATGATAATTCTGACCTTTTCATCAAGATGATATGAATTAGGAACGACTTTTGTAGGATCGATTAATGGGTGACGCGCTTTAACTAAATCGATAATCTGGGTATCTGAAATAGTCGCGACCACTCCATTAACATTTAAGCCGTAAAGTGCCTTCGCGCTTAAATAGTCTAATCTTGCGATAATATCATTGTTGTTTAAAACCTCGTTTTCCATCATCAAAACAAGGTTGGTTAATCCTTTTAATATTCTTCTGGTTTCCTCTTGCTCTTCTAAACGTAAGGATGTCATTTCGTTATTGATTTGAACGATTTCAAGTGGTTCGATAAAGGTCGTATTTCCTGAGTCACTGACATCGTAAATAATACCTGGAACTTTACTCTTACTAACGGTCTTAACTGGAAGAACTAGATGTCCGTCACGTAGGGTAACATTATCATCGCTAAGATACTGGGAATATGATAAGGCGATGGTGTTCATCTTATCTTCTAATAAGTCACGACATTTGATAATTCTTTTTCTTATAGCAGCGAGTTCAGGAGTCGCATCATCTTTAATTCCTAAAGCGTTATTGATAACGCGATGGATTTCTTTTTCTAAGTTGCTTAAATCGATGAAACCATCAACAATCTCTTTTAATAACGGATATAGGGTTTCTATTTTTTGTAAGAAGTTTTTAATCTTATGAGAAGTGAGAGCGTCTTCTGCGACCATGTTTAATTCTCTTGGGGTGAGAAGTCCACTTCTTTTTGCTTCTTCAATTAATTTGATCGCGTTTAAAGATGGGGAGATAGGGAGTTCACCATATCTTTGGATTAAAGACATCATTTCTTTAAGCTCATCTAAAATCTTTTTTAGATAATTAACATCTTTAATCATTTCTAAAGATTCGATTTCTTCCTTCGCTCTTTCTGTTTTTGCGAGGTTGTAAAGGGAATCTTTAATTAACTCAAACTGAAAAGTATCATAGATATTCTGCATATATTTAATAATAGCAAAGAAAATGATTAATGTAGTAATCATTTATGCTATAATTCACTTTGATGAATCAAGATATCGTCTCTTTAAAAATCAGCGAAGAAACATACCTTCAAATGGTAAGTTTTTATGAAGATTATCAAGAAAGAAACAATGGAGATTACATCGTCTTTTTCGCTCATGTCCATGAAGTGACAATCACAATCTACGAATCTAAAAAGGGATATAAAGCCATCTTTATCGGCGCAAAAGCGCTAGATGAAGCAAAGATTTGGGATAATGATGCGAAAGTCATGGAAATCAAAAAGAAAGAAAAAGAAGAGTGGCTGACTAGGAATGATCAAATCGGAAGCGATGAAGTTGGAGTTGGAGATTTATTCCTCCCGATGATTGTTGTTGCCGCTTATGTTTCTCGTTCAGATATCTCTACTTTAATTTCCTTAGGAATTCATGATTCAAAGAAACTTACCGATGACTTTATCTTAGAAATTGGACCAACATTAATTAAAAGATTTGACGTATCTAAACTTACCCTACATAACGATAAATATAACGAGATGATTAATAAAGGTGAGAACCTCAATTCTTTGAAAGCTAAAATGCATAACCGCGCGCTTTTAAACATGAAGAAAAAGCATCGCTTAGTTAAAGAAATATACGTTGATGAATTCTGTAAAGAAGAAACATATTATTCTTATCTAAGTGAGGACGATAATCCACTTTATGGAGTGACCTTTAAAACCAAAGGTGAATCATATTTTCCATGTGTCGCTTTAGCTAGTGTCATCGCTCGTTATCAATTTCTTATTGAGAAAAGAAAATTAGAAGAGAAATACAAGATGAAATTCCCTCTTGGAGCGAGCAAAAAAGCGGACCTCTTTTTGATCGACTTTGTGAATAAATTTGGGAAAGATGAACTTGGTAAAGTTGCTAAGATCAATTTCGCAAATATCAAGAAGATGCTTGGTTAATTATTCTTAAGTTCTTCGATGACTTTGATGAAATAATCTGGAAGAGGTGCTTGAAATGTCATCTCTTTTTTAGTGGTTGGATGGATTAATGTCAAACGATAAGCGTGAAGAAGTTGACCTTCGTTATACACTTTGTTCGCTCTTTTGGAATAGAGTTTATCTCCTTCGATTGGATATCCAATATATGAGAGATGGACTCTAATTTGATGGGTTCTTCCTGTCTTTAATTTGCAGCTGATGAGAGTGTGATTTTTAAATCTTTCTTCAACTTTAAAATAGGTGATTGCTTCCTTACCGTTTTCTCTATCTACACCCATCTTTTTTCTATCGTTTTTATTTCTTCCAATTGGGAGATTGATGATGCCGTTATTTTCTTTAATTAGACCTTTACAAAGAGCGTAATATTCCCTTTTCATCGTATGTTCTTTAAGTTGTTCAGAAAGGAATTTATGAGCGTGATCGTTTTTGGCGATGCAAAGGAGTCCGCTCGTCTCTTTATCGATACGGTGAATGATACCAGGACGCATCACTCCATTTATCCCACTTAACGTATTGCAGTGATGTAAAATCGCGTTGACAAGTGTCCCTTCATAATGACCTAAGGAAGGATGGACAACAAGGCCTTGGGGTTTATTGATAATTAAGATGTCATCATCTTCATAAATGATATCTAATGGGATATTTTCAGACTTGATTTCTAAAGGCTTTGGTTCAGGGATTTCAATACTTACTTCATCACTAATTTTTACTTTTAATGACGCTTTAGCGATTTTTCCGTTAACCAAACATTTTCCTTCATCGATTAAAGACAATAGATAACTTCTCGATTTATCTTTTAATAATAAAACTAAGGCTTTATCAAGTCTTAGTCCATTTAATTCTTCACTTATTTTGAAGGAATAATTCATTTATTCTTCGCTTTCTATTTTCTTTTCTTCGACTTTAGAAGTATCTTCTTTGACTTCTTCGGTTTTGTTTTCTAAAACCATCTCATCCTTAGATAATATCTTACCTTCAGGCATTTTTTCTTCTTCTCTTTTCCTTCTGATTTTCGCGTCTTTCACTTCGTCAATAATTAAACAGACAACAAGGATAATAACTCCAATAACTAAAGATGAATCAGCGATATTAAATCTTGGGAATTGATAACTTCCAAAATCAAAAGCGATGAAATCAACCACTCCACGAGTAGAGACATTTGCGTCAAAGGACGCTAAATACTTTTGAGAATAGAAAATTCGATCGATTAAATTTCCTATACATCCCGCAAGCATTAAACCTAAGGAAGCGATAACTAATTTATTCGTCTTTTTATATGATTTGATGAAGGCGAAAAGTATAATCGCCATTCCAATTAAGGAAACGGAAATAAAGATAATTTGGTTAGCAACAGCCCCTAAAACATTAAGATTTAAACCAAAGGCCATTCCATCATTAACGATATATTGGAAATAGAAGAAATTGGGAATGATTCCAATAATCTCTCCTTCTTTCATGTTATGAAGAACGACTTGTTTACTGACTAAATCGAAGACGAAGAAAAGGAGAGCGAGTCCACTAAAAAGGATGATACTCCATGTATTTTTACTAATTTTCTTAAAAAATTCTTTCATATCTTTTATCCTTTAATAACGTGGTGACATCTTTTGCAAAGATGTAATCCTTCTTCAATCTCAAGTGCGTCATCTTCATAGTTATGGCATCTTTCACAGAAATATCCATCACTATGTGATACTTTGACTTTCACTCCATTTACTTCTTCAACGTCCAATCCTTCTTTTCTTTCTAAAGAAGAAATGACGAGAGAAGAAGCGAGTAAATCTTCTTTAATATTATCAAATAATTTTTGATAATTGTCATTTTTTATTTCAATTTCCACTTTTGCTTCTTGAGAAGACTTGAGGATATTGTTAATTTTTGCTTCTTCGATAACTTTATAAATCGCATCCTTAAGGTTATTGAATAAAGCGTATTCTTTTAATAAGTCAGGATCATATTTCTTACTAGCTTTTGGATAATCAAGTAATTGAGCGTTTTCTTTTCTATCTCCTGGCATATTCTTGTTAAATTCGTCCATAGTGAAAGGAATGATTGGGTTAAGAAGTCTAAGTAATGTCTCACCTAAGATATAGAAGACACTTTGGAATTGTTTCCTTCTTAAGGAAACTTTCTTATCAAAATACAAAGCGTCTTTAGCGATATTAAGATAGAAAGCGCTTAAATCCGTGCTCATGAAAGTCATGATTTTACTTAACGCACTAGCAAAATCATAATTATCCATATCAATGATAACGCCATTAGAAACTTCTTCGAGTTTCGCTAAAATATATAGATCCACTCTTTCAAATGTATTGACCATATCCTTAGCAGGATCAAAGTCTGGTAAGTTCCAAGAAATGAACTTTAAGGTATTACGAATCTTACGATATTGTTCGGCAACTTGCTTGATAAGATTATCGCCAATTCTTACATCTTGTTGATAATCAACAGTTGCAACCCAAAGTCTTAAGATATCCGCGCCATACATGTTAGCGATTTTATTTGGATCAACGCCGTTTCCTTTGGATTTATGCATTTGTTCACCATGTTCATCTAATACCCATCCGTGAGAAACGACAGTTTTATAAGGGGCAACACCTTGTGTCGCAACACTTAAGATGAGGGAAGAATTGAACCAGCCACGATATTGGTCACTACCTTCAAGGTATAAATCGCTTGGAAAAGTTGTTCCTCTTTCTCTTAACACTCCATTCCATGAAGATCCACTATCAAACCAGACATCCATGATATCTTTTTCTTTAGTGAATTCTCCGTTAGGAGAATGAGCGTTCTTATATCCCTTTGGTAATAAGTCTTTCGCTTCTTTTTCGTACCATATATTAGAGCCATGTTCTCTAAAGAGATTAGCGATATGGTCAAAGACTTCTTTTTCGATAATTGGTGTGCCATCTTCACAGTAGAAGATTGGGATTGGGACACCCCACGCCCTTTGACGAGAAATACACCAGTCACCACGATCTTTAATCATGTTGACCATTCTTTGTTCACCCCAAGATGGATACCAATTAACATCGTGAATAGCTTTGATTAAATCTTCTCTAATTGGTTCGATAGAACAGAACCATTGATCGGTCGCTCTAAAGATGAGCGGTTTACCAGTTCTCCAGTCATGTGGATAACTATGGGTAAAGATGGTGTGCTTTAACAAAGCATTATTTTCTTTTAAGATTTCGAGAACCACATCGTTTGCGTCTTCATAGAATAAACCTTGGAGTCTTTCTCCGACACCTTCCATCATGAATCCTTTACCATCAACTGGACAATATGGCTTGATTCCGTATTTTTGACAGACCACAAAGTCTTCCGCACCAAATCCAGGCGCGGTGTGGACTAAACCTGTACCAGCCTCGTTAGTGACATGTTCTCCGCAGATAACTAAAGAGTCACGGTCATAGAATGGGTGTTTGGTAATAACACCATCGAGTTCACTACCTTTAAATTCTTTTAACAATTTAACATCTTCAAATTCAAGTTCACTTGTAAGTCTTTCTTCAAACTCTTTTAAGAAGACAAATTTTCCTTTATTTGTTTGATATAAACCATAGGTGAAATCTGGGTGAGCGGAAATGGCGAGGTTTCCAGGAAGTGTCCATGGAGTGGTTGTCCAGATGATGAGATAAGTATCATTATCAAGAAGTCCTTTTCCATCTCTAACTTTGAAAGCAACATAAATGCTATGAGATTTAACATCCGCATATTCAATTTCAGCTTCCGCGAGAGCGGATTCGCTACTCGGTGACCAATGAACTGGTTTAAGTCCTTTATAGATCAGTCCTTTTAACGCCATTATGGAGAAAACTTCGATTTGCCTTGCTTCATATTCTCTCATTAAAGTGAGATATGGATGATCGAAATCGCCTAAAACTCCAAGTCTTTTGACTTGGGCTTTTTGTTTTTCTACTTGTTTTAAAGCGTATTCTTCACATATTTTTCTAAATTCGGTAATTGGGGTAGTTTTACGGTTGATACCAGATTTAGTCACTTGGTTTTCAATTGGAAGTCCGTGTGTATCCCAGCCAAAAACGAAAGGAGTAACATATCCAGACATATTTTTATAACGCACGACGATATCTTTAAGGACACGGTTAAGCATATGTCCGCAGTGCATATCTCCGTTTGCGTATGGTGGGCCATCATGAAGGACAAACTCTTTATTACCTTTACGATTGAGATTCATTTCTTCATAAATCTTATCTAAATACCATTTATCAACGAGTAAAGGTTCTTTAACATTAAGATTACCTTTCATCTCGAAGTTGGTTTTATTCATCAATAGGGTGTCTTTAAAATCCATAACTACCTCCACATTTTTATAAAAATAAAAGAATCCACCTAAGGACGCATCTATAGATACGCGGTACCACCTTAGTTCTAAGATTCTCTTAGCGCTTCATTTTATCCTGATATAGTCAGGCCTAGATTCTTACTCTTAGTTCAGAAATCTACAAAGAAGTGATATCCGTTAAGAGCGTGTCATTCTCTTTCCACCATCGAGAACTCTCTATCGATTGTTTTCTTAAGGACGTGTCTTCTAGGTGTTAATTTAATTTATTAAATCAACATGAATATTTATACATAAAGAAAATGTGAATGTCAATTGTTTATCAGCATGTTATTCATAAATAGACTAAATTGTTGAGTGAATTAATAATAAAGACGGACTAATGTCCATCTTTTATCTATCAATGTATATTAGTAATTATCTTTCGTTATAAGCGAGAGAATGGATGTAGATTGCGCCATTATGTGCGCCGCTACCATCGATGACGATTCTGATTTGACCAGTTCTAGTCGCAAAGATTCCACCGATAAGTGATGGGCCGCCACTGACTCTAGTGAAAGAACCATCAACAACTAATTCATCACCAACATAAATCTTGTAGTCAGCGCTTTCATTAGCTGCGGTCGCTCCTTTAATATAAACCGCATTCACAGTATGTGATTCTTTTGTTGCAATCGTTAAGGAATTCATACGTGAAGAGGAGTTTTTGCCAAAGGCAAGACCATATGTTTTGTCCTTACTACCAACCGCACCATTTGGATTAGTCCAAGAGAAGGTCCAAATGGTGTCTCCTAGAGTAACTTCTTTTCCGTTTGTGTAATTAACGAATTCTGATCCCGCCGTGCTTGCAGCAGAACCGATAATCTCATATTTGTAAGAACAAGAATTGAATGATCCAGCATTAACTTTGACCTTTAAAGCGATGGTGTTTAATGGAGTTGGAATTTCAACTATTGCACTTCCGTTTTCCACATCTGCGGAGGTAAATGTATAGGAGAATGTAGATTGATATTCATTTCCTAAAGTTAAATCTTTGTTAACTTCGAAGATTTTAAAATCTTCGTTGGTAATTTCACTTCCAGAATCGAATTCACGAGTAGCTTCGGTAAGTGCGTAATGTGAAACTCCTTCTTCGTTCATTCCTAAAGTGAGATAAGAAGCTCTGAGAGAAGATAATCTTCCAGGAGTGTTCATCTTATCACCATAGACATAATCGATAAGTTCTGGGTAATCGATGAATGGATTGCGATTGCCTTGAACGGAATAAACGTAATTATTATGTTGCATTTCAAGGAGATCGATCTCATAACTTTCTCCCCAATCCACTAAAGTGGAGCGATTTCCGAAGGCAAATTGACAATTATCCATCGAATATCTAGCATAGCCTTCAACCCCGCTTCCATATTCTTCCACTAAAGCGTGAACATCGGTAACGAGGACATCTTGCATATCTTCATCTTTTCCCCAAACATCGTTAACGTAGTACCAGTTTGTATATGTAACTTTGCTATATGGAACGTAATCTTCAACGAGTGTTAAAGGTTTGTAAGAAACAGGGATTGAGACAGTTGTGGATGCTTGTCCATAAGTCGCTTTATCTTCATCATTGTAGTTTAATGTTGTCTTGACTGTGACGTCCTCATTTTGGTTATACATGACACACATATAGAAGATAGCGCGAGCGAGTCTTCCTTTATCGAATTCTGATGGTTCAAAATTCTTGCTATCAAAGGAATATGCACCTTTATTTTGATATGAGCCATCTTCTGCTTCTAGATTAGCGATACCAAAGTTTTTATTACCTCTCGAGGTATTTCCTGAATAACTTGATGCAAATAAATTATGGAAATCAGTCGCTCTTCCATTTCCGACTTTAACCGCATCGCCTGAAGTAAATCCAGTCATTAATGACGCGGCGAAAGCGTGTTCTCTTTGCCATCCACTTCCGGATGCATACGTATGGGTTTTTAAGTCATCATCATATGAATAAAGAAGGTTAACCATTTCGTGGTCATAAAGCGATTGATCAGCATTTTGATTAACCGCCCAGTTTCCTTCATATTTAAGTGATGTAACGTTACTTGAAATGATGTTATGAAGTTTATTAATTAACTCCTCAGAATCATTCCATGTGAGGTCTTCATCGTAATAATTGTTGTAAGAATAAAACTCTTGCACTTCACTTTCGGATCCAATAAATGATTCCTCTTCGGAAACAGGAATACTTTCTTCGTCGGAGATTGGTTCTTCTTCGGAAATTGATTCTTCTTCGGAAGGAAGAATACTCTCTTCTTCACTTGTAACGATAGATTCTTCTTCGATTATGGATTCTTCTAATGAAGATTCTTCGACAGGAACGCTCTCTTCAGTTGAAATTGACTCTTCAATAGAATCATCAGGAAGAGATTCTTCAGTTGGAACGCTTTCTTCTTCGCTTAAAGGGAGTGATTCTTCCTCAGATTCTTCTAAAACACTTTCTTCTTCTGATTCAATTGGCAAAGATTCTTCTTCACTAACTGGAGTTTCTTCACTTGATTCTTCATCGATAGAACTCTCAATTATTTCTGATGATTCTTCGCTTGGTAAAGGAGATTCGCTACTGGAATCTAAGATTGAATTTTTCTTCCCACATCCACTTATTAATAGAGGGAGAAGCAACAATAATACTAATTTCTTTTTCATATTTTATTAAAAAAGCGTATTAAATACGCTTAGTCTTTCAGGAAATTTGGAAGGATATCATCTTGTAATAAGTCTTCATCCTTTTCTTCGGTTGTTTCTTCGGCGGAGGTAGTTCCTTCACTTGTTGAGGTGGAAGTTTCTTCCGAGCCTTCCTTTTCTCTAATTGGAGGATTATAGACAGGAACTTCACTGAGATCGATATCGTTTTCGAAGTCACTGGCGATAACGCTAACTAAGATTTCATCGGTCAGTTGATCATTAATGGAGATACCAAATTTAATATCGATATCATGTCCAGCAGCGTCAATTAAACGGTTAACGGTTTCTTGAGCTTCAAGTAGCGATACTTGTGGACCACAGGTTATCGCGACAATCGCTTTTCTAGCCCCAGTAATCGACGCTTCAAGTAAAGGTGAGTTAATTGCTGCTGAAGCGGCTTCTCTCGCCTTATTTGGACCTTTTCCAAGACCAAAGCCAATAAGGGCAACACCAGAATCACGAAGTGTCGTTCTCACATCGGCAAAGTCAAGGTTGATGACCGCTGGTAAGAGGATTAAGTTAACGACAGTCTTAACAGACTGGGCTAAGACATTATCTGAAGCATTGAAGGCGTTTCCAATCGGAGCGTTTCCTTGCATCATTAAGAGTTTATCATTAGAAATGACGATAATCGCATCGACATTCTTTTTTAAATTATTTAAGCCATCGATGGAATGAACAATTCTCTTTCTTCCTTCGAAGGTGAATGGACGGGTGACAATTGCGACAACGAGAGCGCCTGCTTCTTTCGCTAAATGAGCAATAACAGGGGCCGCGCCAGTTCCGGTTCCTCCACCCATACCAGCAGCGATGAAGACCATGTGAGCATCTTTAACGATTTCTCTGATTTCATCTTCGCTAGCTTCGGCGGCGAGTCTTCCAACTTCTGGATCGCCTCCGGCGCCTAAACCATCAGTGACACTTTGACCTAAAATAATACGATTGGGAGCTTTAGATGTGGAAAGAGCTTGTTTATCGGTATTAGCAACATAGAAAGTAACATTGGCGATTTCTTCGTCAATCATCCTATTAACTGCGTTATTGCCTGCGCCTCCGACACCGATAACGATAATCTTCGCTGCGGGTTCAAAATTATCTAAATCATAATTATCGACCATATATTTTACTCCTTTACTTTGTATTTCTTGTCACTTGTCCAACTTTTGGGTGGTTCTCATCAAAGACTGGTTGATATTTGCTTTGGACGAGAAGCATTCCTAAACAGTTGAACAGCGCTGGATTTCTTGCTCCCATAACTTTTGGAATAATGACATCAACGCTTTGGGATTGAACTTTAGGCAAAATATATTCTTTCAAACCCTTAAGTAATGAGCCACCTCCGATTAAGATCATCGGTAGTTGTTTATATATTGGATTGATGCCATTTAGTAGGTTATTGATTGTCTCGTTTAATTTTGAGATGAAGACATCGAGTTCTCCTTTGGTTAAGGCATTAAGATCATCGATGTAATATTTCTTATCAGTTCCATCTTCTTCATGAGTGATACAAACAGGGGCTCTGAAGTTGGTTTCTCTTTTATCGATTCCATACATCATCTTGATTTTTTCTGCTTGATTTTCACGGATGGAGAACTTTTCTTGAATGCGATGAGTGATATTATCTCCTCCCCAGTTGATAATCGCTGAGGAATGGAGTTGTTTTCTGCCGACCAACGAAACGGTAGATTGTTTAGCGCCAATATCGACAAGAATATAATCCTGAGGAACTTCTTCCATGGTGGAAAGGAGTTCACATGCGGCAAATGGAGCGACGACATTACGCTTAACGTAGATGCCTGCGCCTGATACGATTTCATTAAATCCTTCAATGGTTGAACGATCGATAGTGTGCACTCTCGCATATAAAGTCAAAGTATTTGTCGTTTCTCCAATAGGAGGATTCAAGCTTGTACGACCTTGGTCTAAGATATAACGATCTGGGATGATATCAACAAATTGATTGGTGGTTGAAAGTCCCAAATGACCTTTTCTAATTAAGGTGTAGATGTTACGAATATCAATGTTAGCAACCTTGCTTTCTTCTGAAAGAACAGTTGTTACTTGATGGGTTTCATAAATCATTAAATTCTCAGGTGGAATAGAGACCAATGCTTCAACGACATTAATCTGAATTTTCGCTGATTCATCTTTGATGGATTTAATGGCTTCGAGGTTAGAAATAGTGTTTTGCGGGTCAATAAAAGCTTTGCCGTTTCTCACGGTGCCTAAGTTCTTGATTAAAGAATAAACGACATAGACTTTGCCGTTTATTTCATGACCAACAACGATCTTAATCGCCTTGTTGGTAATCTCGATGGCCGCACATGGTTTGTCACTACTCATACTGAATACCGCTTATATTATATTTATTATTAAAATAATATACAAACGAAACTGGTAAAATTTTGGGATAATTTGAAAATCCGACCAAAATAGACTTAAAATTTACTAATTTTATGATGAAAAACTACTAAAAAATAAAGGAGCCATCACATCGGGGGAAACAGATGACTCCATAGGTGATAACCTTTGGGGGAAAAGATTATCATCTAATAAACGAATTTATTAAGCGATAATGGACTGATTAGTAAAGGAGAAGTGATCCATTATCTTCGCTTATCTCTTCTGATGTCTCAACTTGTTGTTGAGTCTTTTCTTCTTGGGCGAGTGCGCCTCCAGAGACACTAATGACGGCGGTGACTGTGACAGTCGCTGCAAGGGTGGCAAAAAGGAGAGTTGCTAAAAAGAAACGACGGGCTTTGTAATAAATTCCTTTACGTCCTGTCTTAACTAATTTGTCTTTCATTTCTTTTTTCTCCTTTCTGACTTTTTATCGTCTTTCTAATATACGTAGTTTCGCACTGGCGGAGCGATGGTTAACTTTTAGTTCTTCTTCGCTTGCCGTGATGACTTTGTGGTTAACTTCTCGATATTCTTTTTCTTCACTTTTAATTGGAAGGTCAAGTCGATTTCCGACTTCAATCGAGATTTCCTGGAAGATTTTTTTAACGATTTTATCTTCTCCAGAATGGAAGGTAATAACCGCGATTCTTGCGCCTCCCTTTCTCAGGAATGGGAGAATATCCACGAGTGTTTTTCTTAAGACGTTTAGTTCATCGTTAACTTCAATCCTTAAGGCTTGAAACACTTGTTTTGCTGGATGGCCAACCTTTTTAAGTTCTTTAGCGGGTTTACTTCTTTTGATGATTTCCACTAATTCAAAGGTTGTTTGAATCGGTCTATTTTGGCGAGATTTAATGATGTTACTAGCTATGCTAGAAGCGTATTTTTCATCGCCATATTCTCTAAATATTCTCACTAATTCATTGAATGAATAGGTGTTTACAATTTTTTCTGCGGTGAGGGGATTGTTTTCTTGATCCATTCTCATGTCGAGTTTGGCATCAAAGTTATATGAGAATCCTCGATCACCTTCATCGAATTGAGGGGAGCTAACCCCAAGGTCCATCAACACGCCATCGACATATTCGACATTACGGCTTTGTAGGATATTTTTGATGTTGATGAAATTCGATTTGATAATTTCGAAGTTATCACCGATTTCCTTTAATCTTTGATAACTCTTTTCAATGGCTTCTTGATCTTGATCGATTCCGTACAAGAAACCTTTATTAATTCGTTTTAAGATTTCACTAGAATGGCCCGCCCTACCAAGTGTGAGATCGACATATATCCCATCATTTTTGATGTTTAATCCTTCGATAACTTCGTTAAGAAGGACTGGGATATGTTCACTATTCATGGTCTTCGAGCTTTTCAGCGTTTTCTTCGAATTCGCGGTCAATTCTTTCTTCGTAAGCTAAGTATTTTGCTTTGTCCCACACTTCGATATGATCCCCGACTCCGATAATGACGAGTTCTTTGCCAATTCCGTGTTTACTAAGGAGGATATTTGGTATTTGGACTCGTCCAATTTTATCGATTTCGAGTTCACAAGCTGATGCGAGCATCGCTCTTAAATAGTCACGTGATGAAGCTTTGGTAAATGGAAGTCTTTTTTGTTCTTCGACAATCTCGAGGAATTTTTCTTCCTTATAAATCGCAAGTGCTCCATCGAAACCTTTGAGGATGTAGACTTTGTCAGATACCTCTTCACGAAGTTTAGAAGGGATGATTAATCTCCCTTTGGCGTCTAGATTATGTTCGTAATATCCGAAAAACATTTTTAGTCTACCACTTTTTGACACTTTCTACCCTTTTGGTAACTTTATTATACAAATTCCCCTCTTTTTTGTTCAAGGTTTATTTTCATAAATTTTCACGAAGGTTTTCGTTTTTATGTTGATCGATATCCTTCATTACTCTTCAATAATAAAAAAATAAGCAAACTCGTTGCTTATCTTTCATATTTTTTAACCTGAATTAATCGAATTTAATTTTTATAAGGGGTCGCGCAATTCTATTTTAGTCGAATCCGTTTCTTTTCTTTGAATCAAAAACTTTCTTTTTTTCTTTTTCCCCTAAAACAATACTTTCGAATAGTTTCAAGTCTTCCATAGTTGTGATTTTGAAATTTTTTCTTTCGCCTGGGACTAGTTTTACTTTTTCATGAAGTCTAAGAACGAGCCCAACATCATCTGTTCCTTCAAAATGATCTTCCAAAGCTTCTTCATGAGCATGTCTAATTAGTTCATAAGTGAAAGTTTGAGGAGTTTGTCCGTGATATAGATGGGTGCGGTCAACAAGCTCATGGTAATATTCATCGTCAAGAGAGACACTCATTGTATCCATCACTTTATATATCGTCGCGGCCGCGACATCTTTTTCGCACGCGCGAATATTATCTAGAATAACACGCTCACTCACTAGTGCGCGCGCGGCATCATGAATTAGAATTCTATCTTTATCATTGATCTCTTTTCTCATCGCTAAAAGTCCGAGGTAAACAGACTCTTGACGAGTTTTTCCTCCTAAGATGACATCCTTGACTTTACTGAGGCGATGCTCATCTACGTAATTTTTGATGATTCTCACCCCTTCAATGGAGGTGACAACGTAAATGGCGTCTATTTCTTCGACTTTGTGGAAGGTTTCTAAAGAATATGAAAAGACTGGCTTATTATCGACAAGATGAAATTGCTTAGGAGTTTGACTATCTAAGCGTGTTCCTTTTCCAGCAGCAAGAAGCAAAGCGATATTCATTAGATTTTATGCTCCTTCATGTATTCTTTATAACCCTTGTTAAGGTCAAAACCTTTATTGTGGTGATGTCCAGCTTGTTTTCCGATTGGAGGGAGTTTCATATAATCACCATAGATGTTTCTTAAATATTCATCATATCGTTTAGGAACATTAACCCTCATGTCCTCGAAGGGGACTTGAATCGCTTCTTTAAAAATAGAAGCGTCCATTGCTTCTTTATCCATATTAAAGCCAAAGTGATTGGCGACCATCGGTGAGGAATCAAATGGTAATTTACGACAAATATTATCCATATGTTTGTTACGGTAATGAGCGATATTTCCCCACCAGAAAAGGAAGGCGACAATATTAAGTAAAATATCTTTGAAGAAAGTTTGCTTTCTTACTTTTCTAAATAACGCTGGTAAATAGCAAAGATAATAGTTTAGCCATACGCGCATTATTCTATTCTTACATTTTTTCGCGGGTTTCATTACTTTTGAAGCCCCATCAAGTGGGAAGATGTCAATCCACACACCATGATTAAATTGGTGATTTTTGAAGAAATCCTCTATGTATGTTGTTGAGCTATCTCTTAACTTAGCAAAGCTATAGGGGTAATGTGGATCAGTTTTATATGTTTGAATGAAATACGGTGTGCCTTCATATTCTGATTGAAGTTTTACATATTCATCATAGTCTTTTCTTGGCATCATCACATCGATATCATCATCCCAAGGAATAAAACCATGATGTCTAATCGCGCCTAGCATCGAGCCACCACATAAAAAATAAGTAAGATGATGCGACTCGCACACCCGAACAAATTCTTTTAAAATTGATAATTGCTTTTCTTGTAATTCGTTCATAAACTATTGTTTTCTTTAAATTAATTATAATTTAAAAGATATCATTTTGATATAGTAAAATAATTTTCTAGAAAAGCATTTTAAACATCAAAAAAGAAAACACCCTGAATGCTCAAGGTGTTAATAATATTAATTTGTAACCTACTTTTGCTTTAAAAGTAACTTGCATCCAAACTCGTTATAATCGCAGCTACTGCGAATGAGAAGATCTAAGTCGATGAGGTAATCTTCCGCGCTAGCTTTAACAAAACCAAGCATGACGAATTCTTTGTTTTGATATTTTTCCACTTCTTTTAATGAGTAGCCAAAATAGATATTTGGGTTCATTTTCTTTATTTCAGCAATCTTATTATCAAAGTCATTTTTATTTTTAAATGAGAATATTTTAATGACTTCCCCAAATATCTTTTCATTTATGTGCTCGTTAAAGAATAAAATGCGGTCATTAATCCAGAAGTGATATTCCTTTAATTCACTAGTTGGATATAGATAAATATTTTGATGATTAAATTCCTTTTGTCTAAAGAAAGAATTAATTGATGCGAATAACCTCTGAGAGATTTTAAATTTAGAAAATAAATCTTTTCTTTCTAAAATCGTCTTGATTTTTGCGGGGTATTTTTTATCCTTCTCATCGATAAGTGATTCATCTAAAAATAAGGAGATATCAATATTCTTTAAATAATCAAAAGAAGACTTGAATAACAAAGCAAATTCTTCCTTTGGTAAGATGACTTTTCGATAGTTATTTAAAACAGGAACACAGGATTCCTTATTTTCATAATCGTAGGAATTAAAGAGATAATGATGTAGGCGAATTTCTTTGGATATCGCTTCTTTTACTTCATCATTAATATCTTCTTTATCTAACGATAAAAAATCTCCACTTCGATTTGATGTCCAACCAATAACTTGATATTTCATATTCTAGATTATAATCGAAAATATATTGATTTTCATCTAATAGGCATAAAAAAACATTTTGGGGATCCAAAATGCTTTTTAAGTTTTCTTTAATTATTCTTCTACTTTGACAACGTAGCAAAGTGTTCCAAAGAGTCCCGCTACTGGGAGGAAGAATAATTCTCCAACTGCGCCAACAAATGAATACCATTTGAAGACTTCTCCATAATCAGCGTTAGCTTTTCCCATACCAATCATCGCAAGTAAGAAAGCGATTAAGGTAAAGAAGACAAAGGCTGCCATTGCACCAACGGTGATGAATCCGAATAATGGACGAGCAAAGATGCGAGCAAGTGCGAAACCTAAAAGGACTAAAACTAAGGCTGAGAAAGCAAAGACTGCTGCAGGAATAAGTAATGGTGTGACGGCAACAAGAGGATTGTTATCAAAATCCGCATAAACAGAATACGCTGAATAGCCACGGCCAAGTGCAATTGACACAACGTAGAAAGCGAGTAAGACGATTAATAAAGCCCTTGCTAATTCTTTTCTTTTGGCAAAGAAGGCAAATCCTAATCCACCAACAAGAAGTAATTCGATAGTCCAGGCAAACATAATAGAGCCGCTTCCACCATCAGCGATAGCGCCGATATTAGCAACGAGGTCTAAAATGAGAAACATTGCTAAGCAGCCTAACCCGATGAATGCTGCTATTGGACGTAATTTTTTAAAAAATGCTTCCATGATTAATAAATCTCCTTAATGCACTATTTATACAACACTTTCTTCTAAAAATAAATATTTTATTTTGACCCTTTATAGCCAATCCCATATTCACTCGTGTAATAATCAATCCTTTTACTATTATTGAACAAAGGTTGATAGATGTTATTTTCTGGATCAATAGTAGCAAGACGGCATATCACTTCATGACACCTTTTCGTTAAATCAATTTCTCTTGCCTTTAAAGATAAGGCGTTATTTGGATATAGAGGTTCTCCAATTGTTAGATTAAATAAAGCGATTTGTTTAAAAATAACCCTTCTAATCCATCCAGGTTTTCTATAAGAAAAGCCTAGAGGGATGATTGGTTTATTAGAGGCTGAAGCAAAATATGATGCACCCACTTTAAATGGTCTTATCGGCGCGTAATATTCCCACATACTTCCTTCTGGATAGATGTGAAGCCATCCACCATTATTAAGATAATCTTTGATAACATTCATATATTTCGCTGTTGCTTTAAGATTATGTTCAGGAATTGGAATTCCTCCAACATGTCTAACCATTGAGCCCATCTCTCCACTAACATTAGGAGCCCACACTAATAAATGTGGTTTGATAGGTTTTATTGCGTTCATTACTGAGATATAGTCCCACATATGAACGTGATTAGAGCAGGACACTATGCCATTCTTGATAACATCTTTATATTTTTTTAGATTTTTCTTTCCTTTGACCTTTAATCCAAGTCTGACATATGAAAGAGGAAAGACGATTAAAACAAGTAAGACTCTCGTCAACCAGCATTTAAATCTAAATCCTTTTGTGTTATCGATATATGGATAGTTTTCATCAAAAATAGTCCCATCATTTTTCTTAACGACGAGGTAATGCTTATCGGTATCGATTGGATATGGATATTTATTTGTTTGAGGATCGAAATAAAGGGACATATTAGCTAAACAATATTAATAAGATGAGAGATAAAGAGGTAGAGATGATTAACATTAGTGAAGTGACAAATGAAACAACATAAAATATCTTGTTTCCACCTCTTCTTTTAGCAAGATTCATCTTTACGATAGAAATGATAAATAAAGTAAATGATAAAGCGATAGCTGCAAACCAAATAATGTAGAACAAATAGAATGTCTTAGTGAATGTCATCGCTCCCACTAATGAAAGAAGAGAAAGGACTAAGAAAATAATAACGATTACTCCACTATCTTTTTTGGTTTTGTGAATTTCTTCAGCGTGGTCTTCTTCGACTGCTTCTGATACTTCTTCATGAATTTCTTCTTCGACGACAACTTTCGTTGGTCTTTGCATATCTAAGATGCGTCTTTCGCGTTCTTCTGCAGTTTCTTCAAGTCTTTCACGAATTCTAGCTTCTCTTTCTTCACTAGTTTCTTCTATTGCTTCTTCATGAGTCTCTTCCGTAACGATTGCTTCTTCGTGTTTTTCTTCTAATTCATCTTCAACTACTTCTTCAGTGGTTTTTTCAACTTCTTCAATCTCTTCGGTAGTGTCATTTGTTTCAAAAGAATCTTCCACGACTTCTTCATTTGTTTCTTCGATAATTTCCTCTTCAAGAGGAATGCCTTCAGTTGCTTCTTCTACGATGGTTTCTTTAACTTCTTTGGCGGCTTCTTCTGATGTTTCTTCATCAGAATTCTCTATGATATCTCCATTAGATTGGTCATTTTCATCAATTGATGTATCTTCTTCAGCGCTTTCTTCTTCGACGACTTCTTCATCTAATATGACATCTTCTTCTTTGATTTCTTCGCTTGCTAAAACTTCCTCAGTTGCTTCTTTAACTGAGATGTCTTCGCTTTCTTCGTAAGAAACGACTTTCTTTCCGCATTTAACACAGAAAAGGTATTCGTCCTCTAAAGCTTGTCCACAATAAACACAATATTTCATATTAAACTTTAAATCCGATATCCTTCACGTATTTATAGACGCATTCGCCGTTCTTTAAATAAAGGCTTCTGCCAAAATCTTTGATTTCAAATTCGTAATAATAGTCTTTGCTATATTCGATTCGTAAATAGCTTCCTGCGATAATGGCTTTTCCTTTTGATTCATCACGGAATTCGTAAGATGGATCATAACTAGATGTATAGGAAAATTCTCTAGAGATGGTGAACTTAAGACCACTCTTTTTCCCGTCATAGTTATAATCGTATACTTCTTGGAAATAACCTAAATGTAAAGAGAGAGGAATGATGTTGTTATATATTAGCGATGAACCAACATACATCACTGATGAGATGATTAAAAATAAGACAACAAGTCCTTTCTTCTTCCCTTTAAATGCTGCAGCAAATATAAGTGCGAGCACTGATAAAACAATCGCAACACCTAAAACGATAAGGGCGATTTCGCCAATATTTAAGTTATTATTTCCACTATTCATACTGCTAAGATTATACCTAATATTCTTTTTTTAAACAAAGAATTCATTGAGATATCTATTTGATTGAGTCGACGTAATCTTGTGTGAAGACTTCCACGACTGGATTAGCTTCTCCCTTTAAATCAAAGAGCGTTTCTATTTTCCAAACATTAAATGGAGGCACTGGAGTTAATCCGCAGTAGATTTGACCAGCGTCCTTCGCCCAACCATTATTTGGCATTTCTATCCATGTTGGTTCCCAGTAGAAAACCATCCCAATACCAAGCTTTTTACATATTTTTAACATCATCGCGATATAATCGGATTGACCTTGTTTACTTTGCTCAAATGGGATACGCCCATTAACATTTCCGATGATAAAATCTCCTTCTTTAGCGTCGGTGACTTCTTCGTAATGTGGATGTTCATCTGGAACATATTGATATCCAAGTTCAACAACCCAGACTTCTTTATGATATTTATCCATCAGTTTTTTAATGCATGATTCAAACATGGAAAATGGTCCATGCCAGTATGGGTAATACGATTCTCCAATGACATCAAAATCCACTCCGTGAGCGAAGATGTTATCAAAATACCAAGACTGCATGTCATAAGAGCCAGAATGTTCGAGGTGTAAAACGATTTTGGCTTTTGGGAAGATTTCTCTGCACGCTTTGATCCCCGCTTTTAATAAGGCCGTGTGGCCTAAAAATCCTCCACCTCTTTCTTCGTTAAATTCATATTCAATATTTCCATATGGCCAAACCATTCCATGGGTGATTTCGTTTCCCACTTGAATGGCTTCTAAATCGATATGGTTATCTTTGATTGTTTTCAAAGTGTTATAGGTAAATTGATATAAAGCGTCTTTAACTTCATTAAATGAAGTGAGGTGTTCCCAGGCTTTTGGGAGTTTTTGTCTACTTGGATCAACCCAAAAATCACTATAATGGAAATCAAGCATCACTTTCATTTTGTTATCTTGAGCATTTTTAGCGATCCTAAGGAAGGTTTTTAAGTCGTTTGTGCCTCCACCGTAGGGATTTCCATCTTTATCATAAGGGTCATTCCATAGTCTAATTCTCACTGTCGAAATCTTGCTATGTTTAGAGAAAAATTCGTATGGATTTATTTCTTTGCCTTTATAAGTGTATTTAGGATTAAGTTCATCAAGTTCTTCTTGAATGGAAAGATCGACACCTAGTTTCATCTTTTTACCTCATCATTATCAATAAACGCTTATAGACATCATATCATATTTACTTAAATAATTATCGAATTTGATTATAATTAGGATATGCGAATTATCACTTATCAAGCGAAAGAAGTTATCGATATTCTTTTAAAAGAAGGAAGTTATAAGGTTACTGATTCAAAGATGATGAAGACTTATAATTCTTTCAAATGGAGAAATGATGATTTTAATCCTTTTAAAGAAGCATATGATTACATCATCAATCGGATGAAAAAACTTATCGATAATATTGATTTAGATGATGATATCATCGCTCCTATTTGGGGGTGGTATAAATATAAATCAATCAATAAACTCAATAAGGATAATCCCGATTTATATCGTATAGAACTAGAAATTGATGAAAAGAAAGTATTATTAAGCGACTTCTATATTTATGAAGATATCGCTGTGGGAGGACTTAGTTATATCTTTGAAGGTGATGACGATATGGTAGAAAAATATCTTCACGCGGAAGATGAGGTAGTCTTTAAGTTCTACGATAAGATGCTTAACTTAGATAAAGCGGAATATATTCAAGCAACATTTTGGAAACTTAAAATTGAAAACGTCAAATCCATCAAAAAAGTATCGGATTTAAAAACATATATTTATAAGAAAAAGAAATAGATTTATCTATTTCTTTTCTTTATTTATCGATATTTGTTGTGATACCGCTGAAGAGGACACTATCGTGATACGTTAAGACATAGGCGAAGCTATGGTCAACGAGGAAGTCTTCATACACTTTTATTCTGGTATCTTCATCGATGCTCGTCCCTTCATAACTCATCATCGTCACAGCCGCTCCTTCAATTCCACCTTTATTCACTTTTAATTTAGCGATATGACGGAAATCAGAACAGCTAACAGGGGTATAAGTAAGATTGGTGAAGTCACATTCATCGGTGAAGATTTTATTAATGTTTAAATCATTAGCGAACATTGGTTTTAAATCGATGTTCGTTTCAGCTTCAAATTCTGGGAAGATACATCTCGTAAAATAGATGTTATCTTCATCTTTAAAGGTGTAATTATTCCTATTGGTAAATTCTAAGATATTATCTTTAGATAATAAAGAGGTGAGGCTCACTCCTTCATTTGGCTTTAATAAATAAAGAGTTAGGCCGTTTAATGTGCTAGTGAAGAAAGCTTGACCGCTATCATTAGATAAGGCTTTTCCTTCAAAATATCCTCCAGTGAGGAGTTTTTTATTTGAAATTGTTCCATCGTTGTTTTTAAAGGTATAACTATCATCCATATAAGAAAGATCTAAGCCACCTTCGTTCCAAATATCTTTGAGATATAAAGTATTCATTAACACGAAGAGGGTTTCAGGAGATAGATTAAGGGTTGGTTTAATTAAACCCTTGGTTTTTTCTTCGATAAATTCTTGAATTGCTTTATTGCTTGCAGCGTTCTTTTCATCAAAGTCTACTTCGTAAGAATAGCAATAGTAATCGTTTCTTAAGTGGTCAAGTCCACTGTCGAGAAGCAAAGCACCATTATCTAACCATATGGAATTAGTGAGAAGGATTTGACTAATTAATTCGTCCTCATAACCATATACTTCATGGGATAATTCGTTAAAGAAAACGTGGTAATAACGATTAAATGTCTCGTAATCTAGATCAAAAAGACCTAATAATTCTTCTCTTGTTTCCCCATTCGCGGAAGCGATAGCTAAGCCTAAACACATCTCGATGGATAATGGAGATATCGTAACATTTTCATTTTCTTTATATTCACGTGACGCGAAAGACTCACTAACCCTACTAGCGAGATTTTTAATCTTACTTTTAAAAGATAAATATTCCGGGGAACGGAGTTCATTTCCATCAACACTATGATTAAGTCCTTCCGGGCTTCTAAGTAATCTACTTTCCGCATTTATTTGATCTGAATCGCTATTATCTGGATGGCTATCTTCTGAATGGCTATTACCTTGTGTTGAGCATCCTAAAACGATGAAAAGCAATGGTAAAATTGATAATCTTTTAATAATTTTGTTCATATATAATTGTCCTCCTTCTATAAGAAGAATAATGAGAACGCGATGACAAATTGCGCGGAATAATAAGTTAAATAATTAAGAATAAAGTCAATTGGTTTTTCATGATTTTCTCCAAAATATGTTCCGCTTAACACCAAGTCGGAGACCATGAATAATAATCCTCCGACGAATAACATGACAAGTGTCGTATTATCCCATCCATCAAGGATTAATAAACTAAGTGAACTAAGTGGGAAAGAGAAAAGCATAACTGAATATAAGAAGACAATCAACTTATAATCCCCAAATTTAAGTTTTAATGGGATAGCGAGGAAATAGTTCGCAATAGCGCCTACGACTGCGATGATGATAGGGATTAGGATATATAGCACACTATTATCACCAAGATATTCTAAGTGCATCCCACTGATAAAGAGGATATGACCAAGTCCAAAGACAATAAAGCCACAATACGTATAAATTTTGTCATCCTTTGGATAGACATATTTTAAGTCGAGCCATATATCACCAGTAAGACCTAAGATTAATCCTAAAATGATAAATGGATTAATGATGTGTCCATGTTTTACAAAGGACGAATAGGCCGCTAAAGCGACGAAAAGAAGCGAGGCTACCGCTTTAATAGCGACAGCTTTCAAAGAATAAGCTTTAATCTTTTCGATGACATAGAAAACGATTGTTAAAGCGCCTAAGCTTAAAAGAAGAATACATATCCAAAGCATAATTTACCTCTTGATAGTATTATCAACCTATTTTAAGAATTTCGAAAATAGTTTCTTCTTTTGAGGGGTATATGGATGCTCTCTTAGTGAGAGATTGAAATGTGTTTTTCCAAATAAAACAGTTGAAGGATGGGTGAATTCTCTAAATCCCCAGATTCCATGATACGCACCCATGCCAGAATGACCTGTTCCGTTAAATGGCACGCCTTTGACCATGAGATGGAGACATACTTCATTAATACATCCACCACCATATTGTTGACTTCTCATCACTTTCTTGGCCCACTTCTTATTCTTGGTGAAGATATATAAGGCTAGACCATGTTCGCGTCTTGCGATTACATCGAGTAATTGATCGATTTCATCATCATTATATTCGACGATTGGGAGAAGAGGTCCAAAGATTTCGTGATTGACGATTTCTTCGTTGATATCAACTGGATAAATGATTGTTGGGTCGTATTTATCCTTATTCTCATCACCTTTTCCTCCAAAAACGATGCGATCTTGATATTTCTTCGCTTCTTCTTCGATTTTCAAATAAGCGGCGTGAGTGATTAATTTAGGATATTCATCATTAAGATGAGCGTTTTCTCCAACTTGTTTGATGATGGCGTTCTTTAACTCCTCTATGAATATAGGAGCAATTTCTTTCGCTACCGCAACTTGGTTGATATTAATGCATACTTGCCCGGAATTACAGATTTTAAAGAAAGCGATTTTTCTTGCTGCATCTTTAAGATTGGCGTCTTTTCTAACGATGCACCAGTTACCAGTTTCTCCTCCGAGTTCTAAGGCGACCGGGGTGAGGTTTCTACTCGCTAGTTCCATAACGTGTTTAGCGACTTTTGGAGAACCGGTATAGAAGATTTTATCCACTCTTTCTTCTAAGCAAAAATCAGCGACATCATGTCCCCCGTCAATAGCGATAACATATTCTTTTGGGAATGTTTTATCGATAAGCTCCTTCAGGACTTCTGTCGTTTTCTTTGATTTAGAGGACATTTTAAGCATCGCGGTGTTGCCACCGGCTATAGAGGCGGCAAGGACACCCAAAGAGAGCAAAACTGGGAAATTAAATGGAGAGATGATTAATGTAACCCCATAAGGCATTTTATAAACCTTAGTGGTCATCGATGGGAATGCAGCGAGCCCAGAGAAATGATGTTCTGGTTTATTCCACTTCTTCACTCCTTTGATATATTCATTTATTTCCATGACCGTATCACCAATATCACAGAAATATGCTTCCGCTTCACTTCTTCCTAAATCCTCATGAAGCGCCTCGGTTAAAGCATCTTGATAATCAATGATGGCCTTTTTTAATTTCTTTAATTGTTCAATACGAAACTTAACATCGAGTGTTTTGTTAGTTAAAAAGAATTCTCTTTGATTAAGAGCGATTTGATGAATCTCTTCTTTGGTGTATGACATATTTATGTACCTCTACTTGAATATATTTTAATACAAAAAATAAGGGCTGTTATGTTTTAGTCCCTTATTCTCTAATTCTTGATTTCAAATGGGTTACTTAACAAATTCGCAATATTCAAAGACACTAATGCATTTTCAGCATCATCTAATTCCTTGATAGTTTTAATATTTAATTTGTTAATTAGAACATTTGTGTTTGGATAAACATAGATATCTTTCATTTTTGGTAACACCTTATCAAAGCAAACTTAGCAGTTTCAAAATCAATATCTCCCTTCGCGTATAAATGAATAATCTTCCTTGCTTTTGGAGATGGTTCTTTCCCGTCAACTGTATTAATTAAATACGCTAACTGTTCAGTATTAGTTAACTCTTTTTCTTCGCTATCTAACTTAAAGGGCAATCCTTTTTTTAGGACTACTTGTCTCAAGAATAAATCTATTGCTTGACTCAAAGAAATTCCTACAATATTCAGAATTTTTTCTGAATCAATTTTAATGTCTTGTTGAACTCTTGCATGTACTACTTCACTCTTCATAACTTTTTCTCCATCATTATTGCAACACATATGTGATACATTTTAAAGATAAATTAAAGAAAAAGTTCTCTTTGCTTCGAGAACATTTTCATTAAGTTTATATTTGCACTTACGCTTTTACAGAAAGAGCGATATCCCCTGTACTAGTTTTGACTTTGCAAGTACCTGAACCCGCTACTGATTCAACAGGTTTGATGCTTCCTGTGCTTGTAATAAATTGGAAAATCTTTCCAGTTAATAATGTTCCTTTAACATCGCCAGTGCTTGTTTCAACGTCAATTAATACTGATGCATCTGAGTCGTTAAATGTCACATCACCCGTCGATGTTCTGATAATCATGTTTTCATCCACGATAGTGTTAGTTAATTTAACTGTTCCAGTGCTCGCTCTTAATTCCATATCTTTTGCCTTGACATCGGTCAATTGAATATGACCTGTTGAGGTATTTATAGCTAGTTTTTCTTCTACTTCCACTTTGTTTAATTTAACATTGCCTGTGGACGCTCTGACATCAAGATTTTTAGGTTTCATTTCTAAAGAAATGTTTCCTGTTGATGTTCTAACATTTGCGTAATCTATTACATTTGATTTAATACTCACGTTCCCAGTACTTAAATTTACATTTAGGTTTTCAAACGAAAAATCACTTGGAATGATGATATTTCCAGTAGAAGATTTAATAACTGCATCTCCATAAGTTTCCGCGGGAGCGTATACAGTAATAGACATTCTATTCCAGTTGAAATTTAAGATATTTTCATACCATTTTCTAGCGTTAATGCTTTTAATGGTTAATGTGTCGTTTTCCACTTTTACATCATGATAAAGTTTCTTCTTTTCAACACATACAACTTTTCTTTCACCATTGGTTGAGACTTTGAATTCAAGATCAGCGGTTTGAATATCAATATTCATATTTGAATATTGTTCGACATTATATTCCTTAGTGATAGTACGGTCTCTACTCGTATTGATTGCTCCGATAGCGAAAAAAGCACCGACAGTCAATAAGATAGAACCAATAACAATTAAAGCAATAAATCCACCTTTCATAATTTTAAATTCCTTTCTAATTATTTCTTAAATTGGCAATAATATTCTTCGATTTTTCTCCTTGCGGCAAGATAACATTTTTCTAGTCCTGGATCGAAATGTTTACCAAATCCATCTATGATAATTTGATTAGCTTCTTCAAAAGAGAATTCTTCTTTATAAACACGTTTACTCACCAAAGCGTCATAGACATCAGCAATCGCCATGATACGCGCTTCAAAAGGGATTTCTTCTCCTTCAAGGTGATCTGGATATCCACTTCCATCCCATCTTTCATGATGATAATGAGCGACGTTAACAGCGATGTTTAAGAATTCAATGTCGCCAGTTCCATATAGTATTTCTTTGATAATTCTCGCTCCTTCAGCGGAGTGGGTTTTCATAATTGCATATTCTTCATCAGTGAATTTGCCTGGTTTTCTTAAGATTGCATCATCAATGGTGATTTTCCCTAAGTCATGCATAGGAGCGGCTCTTACGATATTGAAGCAGAATTTATCTGTTAATCCTGGGAAGTTTTCTTCTTTCATCGTTTCGATTAGTATGCGCATGCAATCACTCGTTCTTTTAATATGCCCACCTGTGGAATTATCGCGACCTTCAATCATCGTCGCCATTCCAAGCACTAATTTGTTTTGTAAATCTAAGATATCTTGAGTTTTTTCTTGGACCTCTTTTTCTAACTCTGAATTATAGTTTTGGATGAGTTTGATGAATTCTTGGTTCTTTGTGTCATCACTGATTAATAATTGATATCCATGGTAAAATCTTCCAACTTTTAATTGGTTCATTTGGAGTAAATATGTTTTATTATCTAGACTTACAAAGCACTTATTGTTAGATGGATCGTTTTTAAACGATTCAACAAGAGTGAGGATATATTCTTTTCCAATAGGGAAATCACTGATTTCTTTATCAACGACATAATGATTTATTTCTTCAAACATCCTTTTCGCCGTGTCGTTACTTCCAAGATATCTAACTTTGTAATCAAAAGAAACAAATCCGGTTTCTCCTTTTTCTACGAGTGAATCGGTGACTGAATCCGAAGCATCATAAAGTCTTAATCTAGAAGCGATAACTAGATATAAACCCATTCCTAGATTGTATGTGAGAGGAAGTAATTCTATCTCTGGAGCGCCTATCCATTTAACAAATAATCTTCCTCCAAAGAAACCAATGAAGGCGATGGTTACACTTAGGACCACTAAAACAAGGATTTTACGTGACACTTGTTTTTTCTTAAAGAAGCAATAGATAAGGACAGAGATGGTCGCTAAATAATAGGCGATTACAACAATATAGAATATCGTATGCACCACACCATAATTTTTATCGGTAATATAACTTACTCCATCAGAAGTAAAAGATAATGTTGGGGTGGTTTTATAAAATAAACTTGTATGTCCGATTGTTAATGATGAGATAAATATAATGGATGACATCACGACTAATATCGCTCTGATCCATGATTTGATATTCACTCTACATATGCTAAATACCAAAAACATCGCGGCTAAAGTAACAAAACAGCCACCAATATAACTTAATCTTAAGCCAACTAAAGCTTCCTCTATAACACTAGAACTCGCAATGATTAAATGTCCTAGATTAACAACAGGGATTATGACCGCCATAATCGTGATACTAGCATCGAAATGTTTATGGAAAATGAAAACATATACGACAAGTATCAGTAATGAGACTATAAGCATTGCGTAGTAATAATATAGAGCCATAACTTTATTATTTTACATCAATATGAAAATAGATACTGTTTTCTTTTGATATTTAAAATAAAACCGACTAAGCAATTAGCCTAATCGGTCTTGATTATCATGTTCTAAAAATTATAGTGAGACATCGCCATCAGAGCAGTGTACTACTTTGAGAGGGGTGTTATAATTCCAATCTTCTCCTTTTGTAATCGCACCCCATTGAGCTTTAGTTCCAGCAAAATTAATTGTGGAAAGAACTGGAGAAAATTGGAA
>JAFSNY010000041.1 GCA_017447305.1 Bacilli bacterium
ACCAAATCCGATATTCTTACCAATCAACCTTATATCCATGTGGGCGCCAGTACTATCATTCACCCTTCGTTTATTCGGTAACGCCTTATCTGGATTTGTCATCATGAGTCTCGTATACGGCGGATTCAATCAACTTGAATTCGCGATTATCAAAAACGTTGGACTCAATGTCATCGCGCCAATCCCTGCCGCGATATTACATTGCTATTTCGATTTGTTCTCTGGATTTATCCAAACGACCGTCTTTATCTTCTTATCGATGATATTGATTTCTCAGGAAGCTCCAGAAGATGAATTAGATGAAGTTGAATCTGTAAAGAGAGGAGGTTAATGATTTATGACTAATGCACTTTGCGCAGCTATTGCCATCATGGCGGTTATTCCAAGTGCGATTGGTGAAGCTCAAGTCGTCGTCAAAGCGCTCGATGGAATGTCAAGAAATCCTGAAATGTCAGGCAAACTTAGAACAAGCATGATCTTAGGTTGTTCTTTAGTTGAAACCACGGCGATTTACGCGTTATTAATCGCAATTTTAATTATTTTCGTTGCTCAATAAGAAAGGAGAACTAAATGAAAAAGAAATTACTTCTTTTGCTTTTATTAGTTCCGATGCTATCATCGTGTGAACTAATCAAACCTGAAGATATTTCTAATAAGTTAATCCCAAATTTAGGATCCTTTTTAACGCAGCTTTCCGCCTTACTTGTCTTAATTATCGTTGTCATTATCTTTGGATATAAACCGATTAAAAAGATGATCAAAAAGAGACAAGATTACGTTGAAAGCAATATCAAAGAAGCTGAAATTAAAAACCAAGAAGCTAGTCAAAATCTTTCCCAGTCTAACGAAGCCATCTTAGCCAATCGCCGTCTCGCTACCGAGATTGTCGAAGAAGCGAAAGCGGAAGCGGAAAACCAAAGACAGGAAATATTAAAACAAGCTGAACTTGAAGTCATCGAAATGAAAAAACGAGCGGAAGCCGACATTAAACAAAGTGAAGAAGATGCGAAAGAAGAAATTCGTCAGAAGATGATTGAAGTCGCTCTTGCTGCATCAAGTGAACTCTTAAAACGTAATGTCGATAACAAAGATAACGAAAAGCTCGTCGATGATTTTATTCGTGAGATTGATGCATAAATATGGAAAAAGGTGTTTCTAACTACGGATTAGCGCTCTTCAGTTACGCTCTCGAACCAAACAAAGTTGAAGAGTATAAGGAAGAGATGAAAAAATGGGAAGAAGTCTTTCATGAAAATGAAGAATTTTTAGTCGTCCTCGATAGTGCATTCCTCCCTAAAGAAGAAAGAAAACAAATCTTGAAAAAGACTTGTTTAGGAATGAGTGAGTATATCTTAAATTTCTTCTACATCATCATTGATAACGGACATATCTCCTATCTTTTCGATATCATTGATGCTTTCATCACCTACTGTAATGAACATCAAGGAATCAAAGAAGGAATTATCTTCTCTACCGTTCATTTAGATAGAAATACCATCACGAAAATTGAAGAAAAATTATCTAAGTTAGAAAACTTCAAAGTCTATCTTAGAAACCTCATTGACAAATCACTTATTGGCGGAATTAAAATCGTCATCGGAGATCACATCTATGATGGCTCACTCAAAAACCGTCTCAGTGAAGTCAAAAAGCATTTATTAAATAAGGAGGTAAGTAGTAATGAAGATTAACACTGATCAAATTGCTGCTTTAATCAAAGAGCAAATCAAAGATTATCATCATAAAATCGATAGTAGTGATGTCGGAACAGTCGTTACTGTCGGTGATGGAATTGCTTTGATCTATGGTTTGGACCAAGTCATGCTTGGAGAATTGTTAGAATTCCCTAACAACGTCTTTGGCATGGTTATGAATCTTGAAAGTGACCACGTAGGCGCGGTTCTTTTAGGTGATGACACTCTCATTAAAGAAGGTGACACTGTCAAAAGAACAAACCGCGTTATGGAAGTCCCGGTCGGAGAAGCTATGCTTTCTCGTGTCATCAACGCTTTAGGACAACCAATCGATGGATTAGGTGAAATTAAATCCAAAAAACATCGTCCAATTGAAGTCATCGCTCCTGGAGTCATGAAAAGAGAATCGGTTAACACCCCTCTTGAAACAGGATTAAAAGCGATCGATGCGATTACCCCAATCGGCCGTGGACAAAGAGAATTAATTATCGGTGACCGTCAAACTGGTAAAACCGCCATCGCCATTGATGCGATCATCAACCAAAAAGGGAAAGATGTCATCTGTATTTACGTCGCGATTGGACAAAAGAATTCCACCGTCGCCCAAATCGTTGAAAAACTCCGTCAACATGACGCATTAAGTTATACCGTCGTCATGGCCGCAACCGCTAGTGAACCTGCTCCTTTACTTTATGTTGCTCCTTATGCTGGATGTGCGATTGCTGAATCGTTCATGGATGAAGGGAAAGATGTCCTCATCGTTTACGATGATTTAAGCAAACACGCTGTCGCATATCGTGCTTTATCCCTCCTTTTAAAGCGTTCCCCAGGAAGAGAAGCCTATCCAGGCGATGTCTTCTATTTACATTCACGCCTCTTAGAAAGAGCGTGCAAACTTTCGAAAGAATATGGTGGTGGTTCAATTACCGCTCTTCCAATCGTCGAAACACAATCTGGTGATATCTCCGCTTATATCCCAACCAATGTCATTTCTATTACCGATGGACAAATCTTCTTGCAAACCGACTTATTTAACGCAGGTCAAAGACCGGCTATCGATGTTGGTTTATCCGTCTCTCGTGTTGGAGGTGCCGCTCAGTTTAAAGCAATGAAACAAGTCGCTTCGTCGTTAAAAATTGATTTAGCCTCCTATCAAGAAATGAAATCATTCTCCCAATTTGGTAGTGATTTAGATGCTTCAACCGTCAAAGTCTTACGTCACGGTGACGCTTTGCTTGAAGTATTAAAACAAGAACAATACGCTCCATATGCGATGGAACACCAAATCTTTGATCTTTTTATGGCGAAATATAACTATCTCGATAGTTTTAACCCAAGCCTTATTCACACGATTCTTGATCAAGCCTATCGCTATGTGAACGCTAATTTCCCAAGTCTCATCACTTCCATTAAGAATGACAAAGTCATCTCTAACGAAGTAGAAGCGGGGCTTAAAAATGCTCTTAACTCCTTTATCGAAGGATTTAAGAAAGAAAACAACGAAGAATAACAACTATGTCCCTTCAATTAACGAACATTAAAAAACGTATCAAATCTGTCACTGGGGCTTATAAAGTCACAAGTGCGATGAAACTCGTCTCAACCGTTCGACTTAGAAAATATAAAAACAAAATGCTTTCTAATCGCGCCTATATCGATGAGCTTGCTTTCATCACGGAAAAAGTCTTAAGTAAAGCAAAGAAAATTGTTTCTCCTTTCTACGAAAGAAATGAAGAAGCAAATAAAAACCTTTACATTATTATTTCTTCAACACTTGGATTATGTGGCTCTTATAATTCCAACATTTTCCGTCTTGCAGAAGTAGAGGTAAAAAGCGAGGATGATGCGATCATCTTAGGTAAGAAAGGTCTTATCTATTTTAAGAATGGGACATTTAGTAAAGTTGATGGTTTTAGTGACTATTCAAATTACAACGATAAGAAAACCATCCGTGAAATCGTTAATTATGTGACTAAAACCTATCAAGAAAAGGAATATCGAGAAATCCATTTCATCTACACGGAATATAAAAATTCCATTGTCTTCCTTGCTAAAGACTTCACCCTTCTTCCATTAAAGAAAGAAGAGGTGGTCGAAGATGATGAAGTGGTGATCTTAGAACCAACCCCAGGGGAACTCATTGAATCTCTCGTTCCTAAATATATAGACGGAATGATTAACGCAAAACTACTTGAAAGTGAAGTATGCGAACAAGCTGCAAGATGTAACGCGATGGATAATGCGACCACCAATGCAGAAGAGATTCTTAACACCCTTAAAATTGAATTCAATAAAGCTAGACAAGCCTCAATCACCCAGGAAATCACTGAAATTGTCGGCGCTAGCAATGCATTATAAATCTAGGAGGATTTATGAATATGAAAGAAAGTAAAGTTATTGGAAAAGTCGTCCAAGCGATTGGACCAATCATTGACGTTTCCTTTAAAGATGAACATCTCCCCGAACTTTTAACCGCCTTGGAAATCAAACTTCCAAATGGAAAGAAGTTAGTCGCCGAAGTTGCTCAACATATCGGCGATGATGTTGTTCGCGCGGTTTCTATGGGACCAACCGAAGGAATCATTCGCGGAATGGAAGTCATCTCAAGAGAAAAACCAATTGAAGTTCCCGTCGGAAGAGAAACATTAGGAAGAATGTTTAATGTTTTAGGTGAACCAATTGATGATATGGGAGATGAAGCTTTTAAAGATTCTAAAAGAATGTCCATCCATCATAATCCTCCAAAATTCAAAGACCAATCTGTTAAAAGTGAAATCTTTGAAACTGGTATCAAAGTTATCGACTTATTATGCCCATACGTAAGAGGTGGTAAAGTTGGTCTCTTTGGTGGCGCAGGTGTTGGTAAAACCGTTTTAATTCAAGAATTAATGAGAAATATCGCTTCCGAAAAGAATGGTATCAGCGTCTTTGCTGGTGTTGGAGAGAGATCTCGTGAAGGAAACGATTTATATATGGAAATGAAGACATCGGGAGTTTTAAGTAACACCGCGCTTGTCTTCGGCCAAATGAATGAACCACCAGGAGCGAGAATGAGAGTCGCTCTCAGTGGCCTCACTATGGCGGAATATTTCCGTGATTACGAACATAATGACGTTCTTCTCTTTATCGATAACATCTTTAGATTCTCTCAAGCTGGTTCTGAAGTATCCGCTCTTTTAGGAAGAATGCCATCCGCTGTCGGATACCAACCAACCCTCGCTACTGAAATGGGGCAACTTCAAGAAAGAATCACTTCCACCAAAGATGGTTCAATCACATCCGTTCAAGCAATTTATGTCCCTGCGGATGATTTAAGTGACCCAGCTCCTGCCACAACCTTCTCTCACCTTGACGCTAAAACCGTTCTCGATAGAGGAATCGCTTCCTTAGGAATCTTCCCAGCGGTCGATCCACTCGAGAGTAGTAGTAACGCTCTTGAACCAGCGGTTGTTGGGAAAGAACATTATCAAGTCGCAAGAAAAGTTATCGAAATCCTCCAAAGATATAAAGATTTAAGCGATATCATCGCGATTTTAGGTATGGATGAATTATCCGAAGAAGATAAATTAATCGTTAACCGTGCGAGAAAAATTAGAAACTTCCTCTCTCAACCATTCCACGTTGCAACCCAGTTTAATGGTATCGAAGGTATTTATGTGAAAGTGGAAGATACGGTGAGAAGTTTCAAAGAAATCCTCGATGGAAAAGCTGATGATATTCCAGAAGTCGCTTTCCTTTATGTTGGAACCATCGAAGATGTTTATCGTAAAGCGGAGAGTTTAAAATAATGTTTAAGATTAGAATCGTTACTCCATCCGGCACCTATTTAACCCAAAGTGTGGATTATCTCGAAGTGAGCGCTCCACACAGTGTTTTAGGTATTTTAACTAACCACGCCCCTCTTGTTTCGACTCTAATCATCGCTCCACTTAAAACCAAAGTGGGTAATAAAACTACATATTATGCAGCTTCTTCTGGTATAATCAACGTGAGAAAAGAAGAAACACTAATTCTTCTCGATTCTATTGAAAGAGTCGATGAAATAGATATTAATCGTGCGATTGAAGCAAAAAAACGCGCGGAAGAAAAACTCGAAAGAGCGAAAAATAACGACCACACCATCGATGTCGCTCGCGCCGAAAGCGCTCTCTCACGTGCACTCAATCGCATTAATGTATACACAAACAAAGGGGAATGAGGTGATAAAAAATGATTGAAATCAAAGGCCTAACTAAGTGCTTTAAACCCGATGTCATCGCTGTTAACAATTTAACCCTCAACATCGATAAAGGCATCACGGGACTTATCGGCGAAAATGGCGCTGGTAAATCAACGCTTTTAAGACTGATTGCCGATGTCTATTTAAAAGATGAGGGTCAAATCTTAATCGATGGGAAAGAAAATGACACCGACGAAGCAAGAAACAATTTATTCTTTTTAAGCGATAATCCGTTTTACGCTCCTAATGGTAATGCGTCATCGAACATGGATTTTTATGCTTCCTTGTTTGATCTCGACAAAGAAAAATTTATTCAATTAATGAATAAATTATCATTGCCACTTAACCGCAGAGTGGGAACCTTCTCCAAAGGTATGAGAAGACAACTTTTCCTCTGTGTTGCTTTATCGATGAGAGCGAATTACATTTTACTCGATGAAGCTTTCGACGGACTTGATCCTATTGTCTTAGACGTCGTTAAGGAAGAGATAGTGAATAACGCTAAAGATAAGGTCTTTTTGATCTCCTCTCATAATCTTCTCTCCCTTGAAAGACTCTGCGATAATTTTATCCTTCTTTCTAAAGGAAAATGTAAGAGAGAAGGAGTGAAAGAAGACTTTGGAGTTTCCTTTAAAAAATATCAAATTATCTTTCCAAACGAAGTCAGTGAGGAAGACCTTACCAAAAATGGTATTTCCATTGTTTCATTTAAGAAGAGCGGTTCAATTACCCTCGTTGTTATCACCGATGATGGTGATGAAGAGAGAATCAAAGAAATCTTCCATCCAACTTTAATGGAAAGTGTCATGATTGAAAATGATGAGATTATCAAACTTGAAATGTTGATGGCAAAGGAGGAAAGTGAAGAATGAAAAAATATATCATCTACACCCTAAAAAGGTACGTTCCTTTATACGCTGTAACATTTGCGATTTTTATCTCGCTTTTGTTCACCTTTGCAACTAGCGTATCATTCCAAGTTCCAACAGAGGGATACTACTATGGTTATTCAGTTGATAGTGGAATCCTCTATTTCGCCATTCCTTTGATGTTATTTACGATGATTCTCCCACTTTTTGCTAATACCTATCGTTATTCCATCAAAAGCGCGGATCTCTTTTATCAAACTGCGAAAGGCAAAAAATCCATTCGCTATGTCAATAACCTCGTCTTATTAATCATGGTGTTACTATGTTTCACCCTTGCCTATATCATCTCAATTATATTGCTCTTCATAAGAGAACTTCCTATTTTAGGAAAAGAAACATCAACCGTTGTCACCAGCACCAATCCATATGTTGAAGTGGTGTATGACAATTATTTCTTCAATTTCTTCTATTACATTCCTGTTTATTTACTTCTCGTTATCGTCGCCATCCTTAATTATGCGATTTCATATTTCTTCGTAACGAGAGCGAATAACTTCCTTAATTCTCTTATTACCCTCGTCTTAGGAGAAGGAATCTTAGGGTTAGGATTATTCCTCCCATCTTTCTATATCAGAACAGTCCTTCTTCCATACGATGTAATATTCTATTCTTTCACTCCATTATCAATGAGCAGAACCGCCTGTGTGATTGGGCCAATCACCCTTATCTACACCGCCTTCAATCAACTCATCACCGGATATGGTGAAAATTTATGGGCTAAAGATTTAACACATAGTTTCTCCCCTGAAACTGATGTCTTTGGGCTTATCATGATGATTATCAATAATCTAATTTTCATCGGAATGGGTGTTTTAGGAATCATTTATTTCTTAAAAGAAAAAGAAGCTTCCGCAGAATACGCTGGAAAAGCTCCAGGAAGAGACAATTTCCAAATCATCATTTTCCATGTGGCTTTTGGAATTATCGGATTATCCTTATATTTCACCTCTGTTGTTTCAAGTGCAATTGGAGTATTTGGAGTGGTAACCGCAGTTATTTCACTCGTCTCTTCAAGCATTTTCCTCGCCGCGATAAACTATGTCTTCCTCGGTCTTTTAAGAAGGAACTTCAGATTAAATAAAAAGGAGACGCTTATCTTAATCTCCATTAATGTCTTAAATTTAATTATTAACATCGTTTCCTTTGTCATCACGATGGCGAGCACTGCTGATTAACTAAAAAGGTTGACCGTGTTGGTCAATCTTTTATTATTCACTTTTGATATATTCAATCAAATCTTGATCTGCGTATTCTTTATCAATAACGATATGAATATCTTTCACACTAGAATCATTATAAAGTTTTAAATACTTATCTATCCCCTCATTCGTATAAGAATTAAATAACAAAACACTCGTATCATCATATAAAGAGATGAGATTTTGATACGCTTTTAAGGATGTAACACTATAAACATTATTATTAAGTGAGATAAATGAATTGACTGCGCTATTAAATAATCGCGGCTGGACAATCTTTGATGAATTCACTTCATCGATATATTTTCCCTCTTTAAAGATCATTACTCGAGGTGTGGAGGCTAGTTCTGGGAAAGCTTTTTCATCATATTTATAAAGTAAACGATAAGAATTAGATACTTCATATCGATAAATAGAAGGATGATTCTTCATAAAGAAAGATGAGAAATTCTCACTGACACTTTCGCAGTACGAACATGTTTTTGAATATTGATAGAGGATGAAAGATAATTTGTTATCCATCATTTTAATGATTCTATCCTCATTCATGTCGATAAAAGAAGTGGAATCAACAAGTAACTCCGCGTTAACAAAAACAGTAATCGCATTCTTGCTTTTCCCGCATGACATTAGAAGAAGCGGTATCATCCCTAAAAAGAGTAATTTCTTTCTCATATAAAGAAATCATACTCAACAATTTGTATTTATAAAACCTTTTTTGAGTGTTAGACTTTTAATAGCAATAAAGGAGGATAACTTATGCATCCTTGGCATGACGTCAGTAATGACCGCATCACCCCTGATAGTTTTTTAGCGTTAATTGAAATATCAAAAGGTTCAAAAAATAAATACGAATTAGATAAACCTACGGGTCATCTCATCTTAGACCGCGTCTTATTTACATCCACCCACTATCCACAAAACTACGGATTCATTCCAAGAACATATGGAAGAGACTATGATCCTCTCGATGTTTTAGTGCTTTGTTCTGAACCAATTCTTCCAATGTCTTTCGTCGAATGCTCGCCAATCGGAGTCTTAATCATGTCCGATAACGATTTATATGATGAAAAGATTATCGCTGTCGCCAATAACGATCCATTCTATAACTGCTATACGGATATTTCTCAAATTCCATCCCACGTCATGGATGAAATCAAACACTTCTTCAGTGTGTATAAAACACTAGAAGGAAAAGAAACCGCTATCGATACCGTTAAAGGTCAAGCGGAAGCTAAAAAGATTATTGAAGACTATATCCGCGCCTATAAACGGGACATTGAACCAAAAGTTAAAGCGGAAAGAAAAGCAAAAGGTTTCCATTAATAAAACGAAGGAGTGCAAAAGCTCCTTTCTTTTTTATAAAAAACATAGTTACTTTTTCTTTAACCCTATGCTAATATATCTAGCGTATGTTTTGGGCCATTAGCTCATCGGTTAGAGCGGGCGCCTTATAAGCGCCATAGGGAGGTTCAACTCCTCCATGGCCCACCAAACCGGACAAAGCCAAGAACCTATTTACATCAATGGTATGTTGATTGGTATCAAGTGAATTAAAAGGCCAATTTGACAAAGAAAACATCAAAACAATTATTGAGATTGTTAAAGATTTCAAAGGAAAAGGCTTAACCAAGATTGACGAATCTGAAGATGAACTCCTTCCTGTAAAAAAGGCCACAAAACTAACAAAATATCTATCTCCCTGGCAAAAAGATGTTTTTAACTGTATAGCTTCTATTCCTAATCCAGTTTTCTCGTTATCTGATGTAAATAAATTTGTTCCAGTATTAAAAGCAAAACATCCAAAGAACAATAATGTTGAAGCCAAAATTAGACAAATACTCCAACAATTAAGAGATATTGGCTTTATTAAATTTATTGAAAGAGGAAAATACAAAAAACTCTGGTGCATTTTATAAACAAGATAAAAATATATGGAAATGCAATTAAGCAAAAACCTATATAACACATGTCTATGCATCGGGCGTGAAATGAGAGGCAATGCTTTTTCTGCGGACGAAAAATTAAAAGCGTTAACGAAAGAATTAAGAAAATACGTTCTCGATGTCACGAATGTTCACAATAAAGGTGGGCGGATCTATAATCCAATTATTGCGTGTCAACAGTTCAGATTCCAAATAAATTGTTAACTAATTAGTTTAAATAATCTTAGTGCCATTTTTAGTGCCATTTTTGGCACCAATGTGATATTAGTGTCGGAGATGGCACTAATATGTTAAAAAAATAATTGTAGAATGTTCAGACTACGATTTTAAAGAGGACTTAGAAACAAAAAAACCGAGAAGTTGGCTTAAAAGCGTATCAGCCTTTGCCAATGGTATTGGTGAATCTTTATTCTTTGGTGTTGATGATGATGGCAATCCAAAGGATTTAACCGATATAGCTGCTAAATCTGACAAAATCTCGGAATTGATTAAAATGAGAATTGACCCTATTCCATTGTTTTTTTAATTCCTCATGAAATAGAAGGGAAACAAATATTAGAACTACAAGTCCAACCAGGAATAAGGTAATAACATATTATTTCAAGAAAAAGTTATTGATGACGCTTTACCTGGACTCTCTAATTCTCTTTGGGAGACGAGCGACACGTAAAAACCATTCAAACAGTGACATTAGCTCGCATTGATAATTAATACACAAATATGTTAATAATGCCACTCTTCTGCGAGTGGTTTTTTATTGGTTAATTATGTGATAAATCGACACAATGTGATATAATATCTCTAAAAGGAGAACTGCACTATGAGCTATGAAATTATTAAGTTTGTCAACGACAATTTAGAGCTGGAAGTTAACGTGTCACCTCAAGAAGATACGGTATGGCTATCGCTTAATGAAATGTGCCTTCTTTTCGGAAGAGATAAATCTGTTATTTCAAGACATATAAGAAATATTTTTAAAGAAAACGAATTATCAAAAGATCAAACTGTTGCAAAAAATGCAATAGTTAAAACCGAAGGTGCTAAAAATGTAAAACGATATATAGATTATTATAATCTTGATGTTATTATTTCGGTTGGCTATCGTGTGAAATCACATAATGGAGTTGTTTTTAGGAAATGGGCAAATAATGTTTTAAAGGAATACCTGATAAAAGGATATGTGATAAACGAGAATAGGACTTTAATCACGAATGAAAACTATATTAATCTAATTAATAGAGTTGATTCTATCGAAAACAGACTCGATAGAATAGAGTCATATTCATTGCTAAAAGATAAAATCATTTATGATGGCAGAGTCTTTGATGCATTTGTTTTGCTTAATCAATTATGTGAATTAGCTCATTTGAGCATAGTCTTAATCGATCCATACATTGATATAAAAACTCTCGATGCTTTTAAAGCTAAATTACCTGATGTTTCTTTAACAATAATTACTTCTACGAAAAACAATAAACTATCACAAAATGATATAAAAGCATTTATAAAACAATATGGTATTTTAATTGTCAAAATAGATGATAGTTATCACGATAGATATATAGTAATTGATAACACCTTGTTCTATCACGTTGGCTCCTCGATTAACTATCTTGGCAAGAGGTTTTCTCAGATAACAGTAATTGAAGATGATGATATAATTGAAACGCTAAGGAAAAGAATTGATGAATAAAAATAAAAAAGATGTCGGATTAACAATCAAACAAATACGAAAAGAAAGAGGGATTTCTCAAGAAGAATTATCAAAGAAGATGGGTTTTAAAGATCATTCAGGTATCACAAAAATTGAAACTGGTCAGAATGATGTCAATAGTGAAACTCTCATGGAACTTGCTAAATATCTCGAAGTTAACGTTGGCATTTTCTTTACGGGTAAAACCAGCGCATTACCAGAATTCAAAATCATCCAATATAAAGATTGTTACCGCGATGACATGATATTTATGGTTTTAAGCGCAGAAGACGCTTTAAAAAAGATTCCATCGATTAATCCTGATTTATTAGATGTCAAAACCAACTATATTGATAAAGGTGATATGTTTTGGGTTGCCATCGGAGAAAATAATAGAGTAGTTGGGTGCGTTGGTTACGAAACTATAAAACCACTTGAGGCGCGCTTGCATCGCTTATATGTAAAGTCAGAATTAAAAAGACAAGGAATTGGCACTGCATTGTTAAATGTTGCGATAAAACATGTTAGGGAAAAAGGCTACAATAAGATATCTATCCATACTGGAGATGAAAAATATTTGGAATCAAAACTATTTTATAAAGCTTTTGATTTTGTAGAAGTTGCTCATAACATCATTGAAAAAAATATTTAAAATAGTCAATAAGAGTAGATTTGGTTCATTTCCCTATCTTTTTCAGGTAAAGAACATGTTATTAAAAAAGTAACATAATCAAAATCTCGGGAATTCGTTCCCGTTTTTATTTGGGTTTCATTGATAATGCAAATAAAAGATAAGATGCTGTATAATGAAATTATAAAAGCGAAAGGAATATAGTTATGTTTAAACCAAGACTTGTAAGCAAAGATACTTTTTATGTTGGAGCGAGTGAAAGAGATTATTTTCTCTTTGAAAATGTCTATCCTCTCTATCACGGAGTTTCCTATAACTCATATGTCATTTTAGATGAAAAAACCGCTCTATTAGATAGTGTGGATAAAAAGGTTTCTGATGAATTTATTGAGAAATTATTAATCACCCTTAATGGACGTAAACTTGATTATCTTATCATCAACCATATGGAACCTGATCATTCCGCATCTTTGAAAAAAGTTATCGATCTATTCCCTGACGTCACAGTAGTGTTAAAAGATGACATCCTCGAGATGTTTAAAAACTTTAATAATGGCTATACTCCTAAAAATCTCTTAAAAGTCAACGAATTTGATACTTTAAAACTTGGTGAACACATCTTAACATTTGTCTTCGCACCTATGGTCCATTGGCCAGAAGTAATGATGACCTATGATGTAACGACAAAAACATTATTCTCCGCGGATGCCTTTGGCATGTTCGGCGCGCTCCATGGAAATCTCTTCGCTGATGAATATGATTTTGAAAGAGAATTCCTTGATGACGCAAGAAGATATTATACGAATATCGTTGGTAAATACGGCATTCAAGTCCAACAAGTTTTAAAGAAAGCTCAAACGATTGAAATTAATACGATATGTCCTCTCCATGGACCAATTTGGAGACATGAATTATCAAAATTAATCAATCTATACGACAAATGGTCAAGATATGAACCAGAAGTCAAAGGTGTTTTGATTGTTGTCGGAAGTATCTACGGCAATATGCTTAAGAACGCTGACCGCATCGCTGAAAACCTCGCAGAAAAAGGTGTAAAAAATATCGCTGTTTACGATGTATCTCAAACGGATAAATCATATCTTGTTAGTGAAGCCTTTAAATATAGTCATATCTTAATCATGTCTTCGACATATAACATGGGAATCTTTACTCCAATGGAAGAATTCCTCCTTGATTTAACATATCATCGTCTCGAAGGAAGAAAATTTGCCATCATCGAAGGTGGCTCTTGGTCTCCTAACGCTGGAGAATTAATCTTAGAAATCATGAATAAATTATCCGATTTCAAACAAATAGGAGAAGTCGTGACCATTAAATCTGCCTATAAAGATGAAGATGAAGCAAAATTATCTAACCTCGTCGATTTAATTTATCAAGATCTCGATATTAAAACCCCACAAGGTAACGCCTTATTTAACGTTTCATATGGTCTATATGTTTTAACAACCAGTGATGGAAAGAAAGATAATGGCTGCATTATCAATACCTTCAATCAAGTGGCTAATTCACCTGATCGCGTGATGATTTCCGTTAACAAACAAAACTATTCTGCAGAAAACATCAAAAAGAATATGAAATGCGTCGTCAATATCATTAATAAAGACGCTGACTTCAATCTCTTCGTGAGATTTGGCTTCCATACCGGAAGAGAAGTGGATAAGTTTGAAGGATTTAATGATGTTAAACGTCTATCAAATGGACTACTTGCTTTAACTAAATACGTTAATTCATATATTGTCATTGAAGTTAAAGAAGTGATGGACTTAGGCACTCACTATGGCTTCATCGGTGAAATTAAAGAGACTGAAGTCCTAAATGATGTTGAATCAGTGACTTACGGATATTATCAAAGCAACATTAAACCAAAACCAAATCCAAACGCTAAAAAGAAGGAAGGTTGGGTTTGTAAAGTATGTGGATATGTCTATGAAGGAGAAGAATTACCACCTGATTTTGTCTGTCCACTTTGTAAACACCCAGCTAGCGACTTTGAAAAGATATAGTTTTCATAGAAAAAACCTAAAAGATAATTGATATTTCCTTCAATAAAGTGTATTTTTATTCATGTACCTTCTCGGTGCTATGGAGAAATACCCAAGTGGTTGAAGGGGTCGGTCTTGAAAACCGATAGGTGATGCAAGTCGCGCTGGGGTTCAAATCCCCATTTCTCCGCCAAAATGAAAAAAATGTTCCAAGCAATTGGAACTTTTTATTTTATAAAACCGATAACTATCTCTTTCTTCTTTCGATAGAAGAGTTCTTATAAAATTCCGCTTTATCTTCGTACATTTTCTTTTCGGCTTCTTTAAGAAGCTCTTCGACGTCTAAAGAACGATTATCCCTAAAAGCGTAACTGATAGAGCAATGATATTTCGTTTCATTAATCTTTGTTTTGAATTTTTCGATGACTTCATTTAATTGAGCGTCTGATGAATTAATCGCAAGAAGAATGAATTCATCTCCCCCTAAACGATAGGCATACATGTTTCTTTTTGCGCTCTTGGTGATAATATGCGCAATCGTGGATAAAGCGTTATCACCTTCAATATGACCAAATGTATCATTGATGTATTTAAGACCATTCATATCAAATTGGATGACCCCGTTCACTGATTTTCCCATCCTATCGACGTCATGATAATAAGTTTCACGATTGAATAATCCAGTTAATGTGTCGATCTGCGCTCTTTCGGTGAAATAATAGACCATCGCACTTAACGCAATTGTCGTAGGGAGAATATGAATATCGCCATTCGCGTTAAAGAATGATTCGATAATCACCTCGGCCACTACAAAGATTGTGCATGTGATAATTGTTAATCCATGGGTAATGTGTTTTGATGAAATCTTCGTAAATGAAATATATAAAAGATAAAGAATATATAATGCTGAAATGACATGTGAACTGAATCTTAATGGTCCTCCACCGAAAGCAAGACCACCTTCAGTTCTATCAAAATAGACAACCAATTCGTTAGCCTTTGGAACAAACATCAGTAAATAAACTAAAGCGTTCAAAATAAGTGGAATGAGGATGATTATGAATATTTTTCTATGCTTAATTTCCCCGCTCATCATGATGAAGAAGAAAATACAGAACGGATTTATAACATAACTAAGGAAAGAGAAAAATTTTGTGATGAAAAGATTATCAATCGACTTTCCATAGTTCTCGATTGACCTCGATACAGCAAGTAAAAGCGTTGCTGAAATAATGATTGAGAAATAACTTTTTTTGTTGATGAATTAATTGTTCTTTAATACAATTAAAAAGATGAATAAAAAGGAAAATAACATTATGCCATTTCAAATTATGACTGACACCAGTTCAGGAATGCCTAAATCTTTAAGAGAAAAATATCGCATCGACTACTATCAAATGGGAATCGTTGTAAATGAAAAGGAGTACCTCGCTAACCTCGATTATGAAGAATTCTCAAGAGAAGAGATGTATGGCTGGGTCAAAGATCCAAATATTAAAGTGAGAACCTCTCTTGTTAGCAATCAAGAATTTGTTACCAAGACAGAAAAATACCTTAAAAAAGGTATGGATATCCTTTATATTGCGTGTTCTTCTGCATTAAGTGGAACAAGATCGGTCTTTGAACTCACCAAACAAGAATTAATGGAAAAATATCCTGATCGTAAAATCGTTAGTATTGATTCTTGCCGTGCTGAAATGGCACTTGGTTTATTAGTCGTGGACGCTGCTAAGCTTAGAGATGAAGGCAAATCATTTGATGAAGTTGCGAAATGGGTTGAAGAGCATAAACAGTATTATCATGAAACTGGATCTGTCGATACCCTTAAATATTTAAAGGCTTATGGTAGAGTTTCAGGCGCTGCTGCGTTTTTCGCAGATACCTTCAACATCAAACCAATCATCATGTTTGACGTAAATGGCTGCAATTATACATTTAAAAAAGTTCACGGAGAAAAGAAAGCTCTCGCTGAATGCTTTAATTATATTAAAGATAACATCACCGAAGAAACCGATGTCATTTATATTGGTGAAACGATGCCAAATCCCGCGAAAGAGTATTTTAGGAAAAGAATTAACGAAGAACTACATATCCCAACTGAAGAATATATCATTTCTCCTATCGTTGGTATTTGTTGTGGACCAGGTATGTATGGATGCTGGTTTAAAGGCAAACTCGTAACCGCTGATAGTAAGAATGAATAATGAGAAGGTGAATATATGAAACGTATTATTAAATTATCATTAGCGACAATTTTATCTTTATGTGCTTTAACTGGATGTAATAACAAGAAGAAGGATTCTTCGTCTTCGATTTCCGAAAGCGAACCACTCAGTGAAAGTATTTCCTCTATTATAGAATCACCCTCTGAAGAAGAATCTGAACAATTATCTGAAATAACTTCTGAAGAAGAATCTGAAGAATTATCAGAAAATACATCGATTGAAGAATCAATCGTTTCTTCCGAATCAACTGAGTCTATCGTCGATAGTGAAGAAGAATCAATCGAAAAATCAGAAGAAGAAAGTGTCATTTCTTCCGAAATAGAAAGTGAATTACCTTTTGAATCCGAAGAAAGCGAAACTGAATCAATTGTTGGATCCATCGAAGAAAGTGAAGAATCCATTGGATCACTTGAAAGCGAAGGACATCGTTACGTTTATTATGAAGAAGTGCTTCCATCCTTCTATTATGATGGATATAAAGCTCACTATGAATGTAATGATTGTGACGAAGTTTTCGATCTAGATTATAACTTGACAACTAGAGAAGAAATCACCCTTCCTCATGCTGAAGCAGATATGCTTTCTATCGCGATTAATGGCGAAGAAAAAGCTCAACTAGAATTAACCCATAATGATGATGAATATGCAACCTGGACACTCGTCATAGATCACGTTGATAAAGACGATGTTGTCACCCTTGTTAAGAAAGGCGACGCCACTTATTTATATTCATTCTTTGGTAATGGAAATATCGATGCAGATGGCAAGATTCTCACTACCGGAGATGAGATTACATTCAATTTATCAGCGACACCTAACGGATTTAATTTAGATGTTTCCGGATATAAATATGAAGGACTTGTTGTGAGAATTAACAACGTTGATTATCCAATGCACGCGGTCACATATTACGATAAGGAAACCAAAACAAATATCTATGGTTGGCATTATTTTAACAAAGATGATTCGATGCTCATCGTAAACACTTTAACTGATGAAGAATATGGCTATTCAGATTTAGATGATTCAATGTCTTGGAATATCTTTGATTATCACGCTGGCGAGAATAATGAAATCATCTTTGATTATGGTACATACTATGGAATCGAATTTGACCGTGCTGATGAAAAGACGATTATGATTACCAAGACATTTGCTCCAAGAGATGGAAATGCTTATCAGGTTGTCTTTGATTCTGAAAGAGAAAATGTTGATTTGGTCGGAACAAGAATCGATGATACAGAAGAAGATTACGAAGAGATGATGTGGTATGCTTCTCAAGAAGAAGTCGAAAATGGAGAAGCTTTCTTAGAATATGTTAACGAGCATGGTTTATATGTTTATAGTGCAACTATCGACTTATCTCAAAATGAAAAATTCAATTTATTAAACCTCACTGATAATTTAGAAATCACTGCAGATCACGTCATTAATATCTTCGCACAAGATAATCGCATAACTTGCTCTGAAGGATATATCACCGCTTTGGTCGATGGTAAATTCTCCGTTAGTTATTTACCAGCTTATGATTCAATTTATCTTAGTGAACTTGTTGTTTCTAACGATGCATATCTATATCTAAATGGTAGTTTCATCGGACTTCAAAAAGATGCAGATAATGTTGTTCATTATGAAAACTTAGTGACCGAATCAGAAATGTCATATGTCGCCTTTGCTGACGCTCAATACACACTCTTTGAAGATATCACTCTCGATAGTGAAGTTGATACTTCCTTAGTGTATATTTCCTCTTCATTAATCTACTTTATGAAGAAGGGAACATATAACCTACACCTTAACTTAGATACTCACGTTTTAAGCGTTGATGTCGTTGACCTTGTTAAAGACCCATTTACCGATGGTTATGTCCTTTATCAAAAGAAATATTATGCGTTAGAAGCTAACCCAGAAAACGAAAATGAGATTTATGTAAAAAATCTCGATGTTGCTTCATTTTCTACCTACGCGACATTCTCTGACAAGAGTTATAACCTCTTTACAGATTTCACTCTTGATGAATCCTCAAGTTCATATGTTATGTCTATGAGTGGCCTCATGTATTTCATTCAAACTGGATTATTCAATATTTATATCAATATTAATACTTATGTTGTTAGAGTAGTGAAAGTTGGGGAAAGTGGAACCTTCAACTGTGCAATCGCTATCGACTTTGATTATGAAAATGGCTATGTCCTCACTCAAGACAGTGAAGATATCAATATCTATAAATATGAAGGATTAGTCGTGGATAAAGCTGTTTCATTAGATTTCTTTGATCCAACATCTGAATTCAGCACGACAATCTCTGTCACCTTATCAGAAGATGTCGATGAATCAGTAGCGGTGTGGAACAGCGAAACCCTCACTATTGATCTTGTTGGTGAAGGAACTTATAACATTTATCTCAATAGAATGTTAAAAGTTGTCACTATTGAAAAACTTTAATATCGTTCAATAAAAAAGCAAAAAAGACTGGCATAGCCAGTCTTTACTTTTATATCTCTGATTAGAAGAATCTACCGATGATATCTTTAGAAGCTGCACAGGTATCTTCCATATCACCGAATGAAATAATTTCACCAGCATAATATGTGTTTTTATTTCCTTGGAGAGCTTCTAATTTGTCATACCATCCATCTTGATAATCCTTACTGGAAACGTGTGGGCAGTAGTAGACTTCTTGAGCGTATAATTTTTCTTTAATTGGGAATCCGACTTTCTTCATATCTTCATCCATCGTCTTCATAACAACATCATAGTCGACATCTGGACTTCCGGTATGATTGGCAAGCGCGTAAACAGTTGCAGGACAATCTCTATCTAAATATTGCCATCTGTTATAATAAACCATCGCGTGGCCAAGTCTTTCTGGAACCATGTTTTCCACTAAGTAGCCAGAGATATTTGGTGATTTACCTTCTTCGAATGTAGCGATGTAATCGCAATATCTTTCATGAATGATTTTGGAGAATAATGTTTTTTCTTCTTCAGTCGCATCCGCATAATCTTTAAAGTAATCAAGAGGAGTGGTGACGATTAATTTGTCGAATTCTTCAGTATGAAGTTTTCCGTCTTTTCCCTTTGTGGTCACTAAGACTTTTCCATCAGGACGTTCAACTTTAACAACCTCAGTCTCTAAGATGGCTGGATGTTTGAGTTTAGCGTTAACATGTTCATAGATTTGTTGTGTTCCATCTTGCCATGTCCAAAGTTTCATATTGACGAATTCTAATGCGGTAGTGACATCAAGATATTTCATGACTAACGCGGCAGGAATTTCATCAAAGAATCCATAACCGAAGGATGTAAATGGGGCAATCCAAATTCTTTGAACTTCTTCAACTCCATTAAGTTTGCAGAATTCCGCAAATGGGAGAGCTAAATCTTTAAGATTTGGGTTTTCACCTTGTAAGTAGTTAGGGAAGGAACTCTCTTTAGTTGCGCCACAATATCCATCAACACCCTTAGAAATACCAAAGTATTTTCCTTGAGCGACACCGATATGTCCGTAGCAGTCATATCCGACATATTTGGTTTGCATCAACTTATTAAGTTTCTTCATTTGTTTCTTAAGTTTGAGCAAACCTGTAAGCTTCTTGAATGAGAAGTTAACTTTTGGTTCGAATGGATGGTCGATTGTTCCGTCAAGTTTACGGAATTCTCTTCTCATATTTGGCTCGCCAGGTTTGAAGTCTGGACCTTTATGGTAATAGCCACCAAATTCTTCCATCTCACTAACCGCGTGGTAGGTGATCGCACCCATAATCGCACCGGTTTCGAAAGATTTTTCTTCTTCGACACCATTATGTTTGACTTTGATTTTTGGTGAGAAACATTTTCCACCAACTTTATTTAATTTTTCATAGATTTTGTATTCAGTGTATCCTTTCTTTTCAAGGTACATCGCGCATGACAAACCAGCTGGTCCGCCACCAATAATACAAACTCTGTCCTTATTGTTTGGCATATTTTCCTCCATTACAAAAATATTTGATTATATCTTTATTGTATCACTAAAATCTTTTAAATATCCATTTAATTAAAAATGACTATAAGACAATCAACCTACAAAAAAAGATTTGGATTATCTTTCCAAACCTTCTTTAATCACATTTCTTAAATATGAGATAAGTTCATCGACACCTATATCATTTAAAGCATCAACTTCAAACACTTTAGCGTCCTTATTTCTCATATGAATATTCTTCCTACATCTTTCAGTGTTGAAATCAAAGATTTCTTTTGTATCTATTTTTGTAATAACGGCGATTTTACTAACCTCAAACATCAGTGGATATTTTAAAGGTTTATCATCTCCTTCAGGAACGGAAAGAAGCATCATATTAATGTTACTTCCCGTATCAAATTCCGCTGGACACACTAAATTCCCGACATTTTCTAAGAAGAGAAGATTTAACCCATTTACGTTAAAAGCATCAATCGCATCACTGACCATTTGTGCGGTCAAATGACAAGCTCCTGAAGTATGAATTTGAATCGTTCTCACTCCAGTTTCTTGATGAATCCGATAAGCATCGACATCCCCGTCGATATCGGCTTCCATAACCCCGATATTAAATTCTTTTTTAATCTTGTTGATGATGTTCACTAAAAGAGTGGTCTTACCCGCGCCTGGAGAGGCCATGACATTAATCATATAGACACCTCTTTCTTTGAGATTCCTTCTTAATAAATCTGCTCTTTTGTTATTTTCGATGAGAATATCTTCTTTAACATCAACAACTTTAAATTCCATGCCTATATTTTACTCCTATTTATTTTTACAAAAAATATTTTCATAGTGAAAAAGTAATATCTATTTTATAATAGATTTAATGGAAGAAGTTCGTACCATTCTTTTGCATCGATCAGTTTATCAGGATAATGATGAAGAAGCTGATCTTTTAAGAACCTATTTAAAAGAAAAGAAAGTATTTGTTGTCAACTTGATGTCATCTCCCGGTGCAGGGAAAACAACGATGCTAACTTCTTTAATTAATCGCATAAAAAATGAAGTGCGAGTGGGAGTGATGGAAGCGGATATTGATAGTGATGTTGACGCTATATCCATCGCTAAAAACACTGGGGTTAAATCCATTCAGCTTCACACCAACGGAATGTGTCATCTCGATGCCGGAATGACCAAATGTGGTCTTGACGCTATCGATATATCCGACCTTGATATCGTTTTCTTAGAAAACGTTGGCAATCTTGTCTGTCCAGCAGAATTTGATACAGGTGCCTCAATCGATGTGATGATCTTAAGCATTCCAGAAGGTGATGATAAACCTCTCAAATACCCTCTCGTCTTTGAAAAATCTAGCTTAGTTATCATCAATAAAATTGATACGATCAAATATTTTAACTTCAACATGAATAAATGTGTTGAAACCATCAAAAGAAGAAACAAAAACGCAACTATCATCCCTGTCAGTGCAAAAAACGGTGATGGAATGGATGAAGTTGCCAAGTATTTTATAAATAAAGTCAAAGAGTTTAAGGAGTAATAAAACTTATGTCTGAACAAAATGAAAAAATCAAATCGGTCTATGAAGGTGAAAAAGGCTACGAATATGAAAAGGAATTCAAAAAAATAGCTAAAAAAATCACTGACGTTGTCGTCCACAAAATTACTGGAATCAAAACAACCGATCCAGAATATTGGGGATTAAGAGAAGTCTTAACCATCGAAATGGTAAGAGTTCTCAATAAGATGAAACTTCGCAAGTTTTATACCTTTGAACAACTTCTCAAAATGAATAAGGACTATAATCCTGTCGAATTCCAACAATTACTCGACAAGATGGCGGTCATCGGAATCCTCGAATATGACTATGGTGATAACTATGCATGGGATCACCCTATTGAAGACGCTCCAAAGATTAAGAGATATCGTCTCTGTTTCTTTGTCCCAGGTTCCGCTGAACTGATGAACTCCACAGTCCAAAGAATCGAAAAGAATCCTGCCGTTGCTTCTTTCTTTGAAAGAATGACCTTTATTCCTCTCGCTGGAATTACCGAAATGATTCCACCTGGAGGCGATGGTGTTGGAATGCACGTCATCCCAGTTGAAAAAGCTATTGAAGCAGAAAATACCAAAATTGATGTTGAAAAGATTTCTCACTGGTTGAGGAAATATGAAGGGCATATCTCCGCGGGTATTTGCTCATGTCGTGCTTCACGCGCTGTTTTAGGAGATGGCTGTATCGATGATGTTGATGATTGGTGTATCCAACTTGGTGATATGGCGGATTATACCGTCGAAACCGGAAGAGCTCATTACATCACTAAAGAAAGAGCAATTGAAATCTTAGAATTATCGGAAAAGAATGGCTTCGTCCATCAAATTACAAATATTGATGGAGAAAACAAAATCTTTGATATTTGTAACTGCGATGTCAAGATTTGTAATGCTTTAAGAACATCAATGTTATTTAACACTCCTAACTTATCAAGAAGTGCATATACCGCGAAAGTCACCAAAACCAACTGTGTTGCCTGTGGTCAATGTGTTGAGAACTGCCCTGCAGGCGCTGTTAAATTAGGTCAAAAATTATGTAAAGGTGATGGACAAGAACAAACTTATCCTCAAGCGGTTTTACCAGACAGAATTAAATGGGGTAAATATGCATGGGATGAAAATTATCGTGATACGATGAGAAGAAGCGATACCTACGCTACTGGTACTGCTCCTTGCAAAGTTGCTTGTCCTGCCCACGTTCCTGTTCAAGGTTATCTAAAGATGGCCCATGAAGGAAGATATAAAGAAGCTCTCGCTTTAATCAAAACCCAAAACCCACTTCCAGCCGTCTGCGGCCGTGTATGTAATAAGAGATGTGAAGATGCTTGTACTCGTGGTACAGTCGACCGCGCTGTTAGTATTGACGCTGTTAAAAAATTCGTTGCTGATTTAGACCTTAATTCCAAAGATCGTTACATCCCAGAAAAAATCATTCCTAACACCCATGGTGAATTTGAAGAAAAGATCGCCATTATCGGTGCTGGTCCAGCAGGTTTAAGTGCAGCTTATTATCTAGCTGTTATGGGATTTAGACCAACAGTCTTTGAAAAGAATAAGAAACCAGGTGGAATGTTAATGTATGGTATTCCATCTTACAAATTAGAAAAAGATGTCATCGAAGCTGAAATCGAAGTCATCAAAGAACTTGGTGTTGATATTAGATGTGGTGTTGAAGTTGGAAAAGATATCACATTAGAAGAACTCAAAAACCAAGGATATAAAGCTTTCTATCTTGCGATTGGATGTCAAGAAGGTAAACGCCCTCACGTTCCAGGCGAAGATGCGAAAAACACCATCGTCGCTCTAGATTACTTACGTGAAGTTCAAGAAAAGAAAGAAACATTTAAAGGTAATGTCCTCGTTATCGGTGGTGGTAACGTCGCTATCGACTGTGCAAGAACCGCCCATCGTCTAGGCGCTAAATCCGTCATGATGTATTGCTTAGAAGATAAAGATCACATGGTCTCAAGTAATGAAGAAATTCGTGAAGCTAAAGAAGAAGATGTCATCATTGAAAACTCCTGGGGCGTCAAAGAAATTCTTGTCAATGACAAGAATGAAGCCATCGGTGTTAAATTCAGAAGATGTACTCGCACCATTGATCCAGAAACAAGAAGATTTGATCCTCAATATGATGATAGTGAAATGATTGATGTCTACGCTGATAAAGTCATCTTCGCCATCGGTCAAGATGTCGCTTGGGGCGATTTACTCAAAGATAGAAAAGTCACATTCTGGAGAGGAAAACATCCAATTGCTGACAAAGTCACATATCAAACTGCTGATGAAGATATCTTCGTTGGCGGTGATGTCTACACTGGTCCTAAATTTGTTATCGACGCTATCGCTGCTGGTCATCAAGTCGCTGACGCTTTAGCAAGACACGTCCGTCCTAACGCTCACCCAACCATCGCCTTTAATCATCGTGGATTCACGATGTTAAATAAGGAAGATATCACTCTTCCAGGCTATGATGATGCTGGACGTCAAGAAGAAGGAATGGATGAATCCATCGATTACAAGAATTCCTTCAAAGACGCTCATAAGACTCTCACTGAAGAACAAGTTAAAATCGAAACCGGTAGATGCTTATCTTGTGGTGCTGCTGTTGTTGACCCACATAAATGTATCGGATGTGGTATTTGTACTACCAAATGTAAATTTGACGCCATTCACTTATACCGTGACCATCCAGAAATGTCGAACATGAGAGTGGCAGAAAAGAAAGTCACCGGTTTAGCGGCCTACGCTCTCAAACGTATGTTCAAGATTATCGGACATTCCGGAAGTAAAGAAGCTAAAGAAATGGCGAAGAAACGTAGAGAGTGGAAGAAGAACAAAGAATTCCGCAAGAAATATCCAAATACAGGTAACTCCATCGATGCATGAGTTAGGAATCGTCGTTCACGTCGTTAAGCAAGTTGAAAAACTCGCTAAAGAAAATAACGTCAAGGAAGTAGTGGAACTAACTCTTGAAGTTGGTGAAGTTAGCGGTGTTGTAAAAGAATATTTTGTCGATGCCTTTGAATGGGCAAAGAAAAGAACAGAATACATGAAAAACACCAAACTAAACTTCATCATCATTCAAGGAATCTCATATTGTGAAGACTGTAAAGATACTTTCCCGACCACACAATATGGAAAAACATGCCCAAAATGTGGTGGAGGAAATACCTATCTAGTCACAGGTAGAGATGTATCGATTAAAGATATCAAAGTGGTTTAAGAAATTAATGAGGCGAAATCAAATTGATTAACGCCTCCTTTTTATAAATTAAATGCTTAATTCGCATATTAAAGTTTGTTTAATGTTAATTTATCCGAAACGACAATATAAGTTTCTATATTAGTGAATTATAGGTTAAAAAAAGGAGTTGCTTTTCGCAACCCCAAATTAATTGATAAAAGTAATTATTCTTCGACGACGAATGTAACAGAAGCAAATCTAACTTGTCCGGAAATAGTGATAGCAACTTCTTCCGCATCGTCATTAAGTGTTAAAGTAACAAATTCATCTTCGTGATCGATGGAAGCGCCAACGATGGCGGAATCAAGAAGGTTTTGAACTTTAGCTTTTCCATCTTCAACGGCTTCGATGACAATCGCTACAGGTGCTCCTTCACTCCAAGAGAAAGAAACGACTTGCTTATCATATAAACGAAGTGGATCGCTGAAAAATGTTCCATTTCCAACCGCTATGTTAGAGGAGCCTTTGGCCACAGTCATATTAAATAATCCAGTTGACCAAATAGTAACATTTGCGTTCTTTCCGCCAGTGATGTTATCTTCGGTTGATAAATCCATGCAGTAAGGATTAAGTTCGCTTGGTTCTGGCAAAACATCACCAGTATATGCATAAACAGTTAGCCAGAATTCTTCATCGTATGAGAAGTAAAGGAGTTCTACATCACCTTTAAGTGCGTAATATCCATCTTCATCATAACTGGAATCATCGATTGTCCAACCATCAGCAGTTAATACTTTGGAGTATGCATCTTCGATAGCGTCAACACCTGGTGTTCCATAATCTTTTGTTCCAACTTGGAAGTATGTGCTACCATCTTCCTCGTCTTCGTAAGTGCCATATTTCCATTCATATTCACTTGTTATGGAAGGAACATCGGTTTCAAGTCCTGATAATGTTAAATAATTCTTAAGAGCGTTAACAGGGAATACTTCACTAACCTTTTCGCCTTCATAGTAGGCTGGTCCATATAATTCAATGGTGAAGTATCCTTCATTTGTGTAGAAATAAAAGGTATCACCTGTGTCTTCATCAGTAACCATGTAACCGAAATAATCATAATATTCGTCAATTACTTCAATGCCGAGGTTGCCTAAGACTGTTAAATACTGATCCTCGAGTGAATCAACACCAATTTCTCCTTCATCAATGGTGTCTAAGAACATGATGGCATAGCCATAAGTGGTGTCTTCACCCGCTTCATAAGTCCAAGGATTACCGCTTTCAATCGCTGGAACTTCATAACTTAGTCCATAAAAATCAATGAATTCAGCGACGACATCGCTTGGGAAGTTTTCAGATTCACCTTCATTTTCATAAAGAGGAACTTCTTCACCTTCTTCAGATAATAATTCAGGAAGGCTTTCTTCAACTGAAGATTCTTCTATAATAGATTCTTCTTCAGATGCATCAGCAGGGTGACTTTCTTCGTGGGTTGGATCTTCTTCAGATTCGTCCTCATGATGTTCTTCAGATTCTTCTTCACTCTTAGGAGCTTCTTCAGAAGATGGTTCTTCTTCAGAACCTTCTGCTGATTCACTTTCTTCTTCAGAAACAGGCGTGAGATCACTTTCTTCTGCTGGAACACTTTCTTCACTAGGAAGAGATTCTTCACTAACAGGAGTGTCTTCACTAGATTCTTCAACTGGAACGCTCTCTTCAACAGGAGTGCTTTCTTCAGATACTTCGCAAGAAGTGAAGGATTCTTTGCTTTCTTCACTCTTACCGCTTGGTTTAGCGTTACAAGCACTTAGGGCCAAGAGCATTGAAGAAGCAAGAATAAGTAGTTTATTAAATTTCATCTTTTTTCTCCTTTATATTTAAAATTTAAAAACGAATATGATTAATAAGATAAGGGCGGCGTGGATAAGTAATCCGAGAATATTCACAAACGTGAAGTACCAATGCTCTGCTTTTGTTTTATGACGGAAAATAAGCATCGCAGGATATCCTCCATAAGCCCCGCCAAAGAAGGAGAGGAGAAGTAACACTTTTTCTTTTGTTCTCCATTTTCCTTTTTGGGCTTTTTTCTTGTCGTTATGATACACGATAAACGTAATGAGTGATAGAAATAATAAATAACTTCCGTAAATAATTAATACTAATTGTTTGGTTGTCATCTTTATTCCTCGGAATAATTAACGAAGTATCCTTGGACCAAGACAACAGGAGTGCCTTTATCTCCAGAACCGCTTGTTAAGTCACATAAAGAACCAATCAAATCAGTTAATTGACGAGGAGTGGTGCCTTCACTCGCCATCTTGCCAACGAGATTATTCTCTTTTTCTTTAATCTTCGCACGAATTGCTTTTTGTAGTTCTTCGCCTCTTGAATCTTTAAATTCGTTATCAGCGAGGAATTTAAGTTTAAGTTCATTAGGTGTTCCTTTAAGTCCTTCTGTATAGAAAGGTGAAACAACCGGGTCAGCAAGTTCCCAAATCTTTCCTTGAGGATCTTTGAACGCTCCATCGCCATACACCATGACTTCAACATGTTTATTAGTTTTTTCTAACATCCTCTTTTGAATATCTTCGACTAATGGTTGAGCATCTCTTGGGAATAATTTAACGACTTCTTCGGAAGATTTATTTGAACCAAGAAGTCCGTAATCTTTGTTATATCCGCTTCCACCAACAGAAGAAGTGAGGATATCATCAAGACCTAGAACGATTTTCGCGCCTTTTTCTTTTAAGATGCGTTTTGTTCTCTTTCTAGTGTGAATATCACAAGTTAAAACTTTATCCGTGTAATCTAAGATAGCTTTTGGTTGATTAGCAAAAATGACTTCCGCTTCACAGTTCTCGCTTTTAATTAAATCAATATAGTAGTCGATATAATCGACACCGGTGAATTCATGGACTTTATGTCCGAATAATTCACGGTATTTAGCAAGTGTTAAAACATCACTATAAGGATTAACACCCTTCTCATCGAGTTCGTCATAAGTTAATAAGGCATTACCAACTTCATCGCTAGGATAAGAAAGCATCAAAATAATCTTATCAACCCCTCTAGCAAATCCTTTAAGTAACATTGCAAATCTATTTCTTGAAAGAATTGGGAAGATAACCCCAATTGTTCCTCCATTAAATTTGTTATGAACGTCTTTAGCGATCGCATCGACACTCGCATAGTTTCCTTGGCATCTAGCAACGATACTTTCAGTAATCGCGATTACATCGCGGTCATTAATTGGAAATGGTTCTTCTTTACTAGCAAGAAGGACGCTATCGACGACAATCTTTGCTAAATCATCCCCCTGTTTGATAATTGGTAATCTAATACCCCTTGAAGTTGTACCAACATGTCTAGACATAATTACTAATCCTTTCTTTTAATAATGTTTCTAGCAATATAAACACCACAAGCACTAGCTTGGGCTAATCCTCTAGTTAAACCCGCGCCATCACCAGCGACGTATAAGTGGTCAATTCCGCTTACTTCGAGTTCGTTACTCATCTTTGGATGGGCGCTATAATATTTGGCCTCAACACCATATAACAATGTATGTTCAGTCGCGATTCCCGGAGTGATTTTATCTAACACTTCAATCATTTCAATGATGGAACGCATCGTTTTATATGGTAAACATAACGCTAAATCACCAGGAACAGCCTCTTTTAAGGTTGGACGAACAAATCCTTCTTCGATCCTTTTAACTGTCGATCTTCTACCAAGTTTGATATCACCATATTTTTGAACGATAACCGAACCACACGCGAGTTGATTAGCGAGAGAAGAGACCTTTAAAGCGAATTCATTAGGTTTCTTGAATGGCTCTTCGAAGTGATGACTGACAAGCAAAGCGAAGTTTGTATTTGGTGAAGAAAGAGATGAATCGTTATAAGAATGTCCATTAACATTCATCACGCCTTCATAGTTTTCAACGACGACATGTCCTCCTGGATTAGAACAAAATGTTCTAACTGTGGACCCTACAGAAGTCTTATATAAGAATTTGCCTTCATAAAGGTTTTCGTTAATCTCTTCCATGACGAGGTTTGGACATTCCACACGAACCCCAACATCAACTTGAGTTTGGCTCATTGGGATATGATATTTATCAAATAATTCACTAATCCATTTAGAGCCTTCTCTTCCGACACCTAAAACGACATAATCCGCTTCGATGACTTCGTTATTCTCGAGTTTAATTCCGGTAACTTTTTCATTTTCGACGATGATATCAACGACTTTCGTAGAGAATCTCATCTCAACTTTATCTTTCATTGATTCATAAATCTTGGAGAGAATCTTGATATTCTCTTCAGTGCCTAAATGTCTAACTTTACTACGTAAAAGTTTAACACCAACACTCATCGCGCGTCTTTCAATCTCTCTAACTTTAGGAGTGTCAGGATTAGTTAAAACATCGGTCGCGCCAAAAGAAAGATTAATGTCATCGACGTATTTAATAATTTTCATTAATTCATCGGGATCGATATAATCCGTTAACCATCCACCGAATTCGGTAGTGATGTTAAATTTTCCATCAGAATAAGCTCCCGCACCACCAAAACCACTCGTAATCGAGCAAGCTGGATAACATTCACGGTAACCCTTTTGATTAATTGGGCATTTATCTAATTTATGTTCTAAGACAGGGCATTTCCTTTCATAGATATTTTTACCCCTGTCTATGAGAAGAATCTTGAGATCTTTTTTCTTGTTTGCAAGTTCGTAAGCGCACATGTAGCCACTAGGACCCGCGCCGACAATAACAACATCGTATTTCATCGATATTTCCCCCGTCAAAACGACAAAAAGATTATATCACTTTAGTGACATAATAATTAGTGTTTTTTCTTATGCGATTTGAGGTAGGTTATTAAATTAACTCTTTAAAAAATCTCCATAGATAATAAGGTGAAAATATTTCGAATTTTACGTAAAAAAAGAGGTAAATAAAAATCATTATTATGTATGGTATATTTTTCTTAAAAAAGAGTATAATTTGACATCTCATTAACAATATATGTATCCAAGGGATGCATTAATGTTGACCCCTAGGGGTCGCTTTTTCTTCCTTGGTAAAATAAATAAGGATAGTCGCGGGACCTCTATAATTTTCCTACTGCTAGACAGTCTGATTTCCATACTGAGGACGCGGCTTCCCTATTAAACGTTGTTTGTAGGATGAGGCATTGACCTTCTATTTGAGATATTACGTTAGGGAAGCTAAGCGAATTGCCCGAGACAATATCCAAAAGGAGGTTTTATTTATGCCTACTTATTTTGTGGGTATCGATGTCAGCAAGTTTAAGCACACCTGCTGTATCATTGACGGAGACGGAGAAATAATTAAAAAGAGTTTTGACTTCTCCAATTCAAAAGAAGGATTTGATTCATTGATAGAAATATTTAAATCAATTGATCAATCCGAATCATCGTTTCAAATAGTGATGGAAGCAACTGGTCATTATCACGAATGTTTATTTAGATATCTAGTTGCTAATAATTACTTAGCTCAAATTAAAAACCCTGTCGTGATAGCGAGATTTAAACAATCTGAATATCTCGACAAGGCGAAGACTGATAACCTTGATGCACTTCTTATTGCCCAATATGCATCAAAGCATCCATTCAGTCCTTCTATGCTTAAATCATACAACATTGAAAGAATTAGGCGAATATCAAGAGCCAAATATTTTCTTTATCAGGACAAAGAAAGAACAATTAATCATCTTCATCGATATTTAGATGAATCTTTTCCAGAATTAATTCCTTTCTTAAGAAAAAGAGAAGATATTAAACGATATCAAGGTCGTAATTTCTTTGATTCAAAAACTAATTTGTGGTTTTTAGAGAACTTTCCATCCGCGAAGAAATTTTCTAATGCAAGAAGTGAAACAGCGGAGAAACTAAGGAGAATGTCAAAGGGAGCATTTTCTTTGGTCAAATTCAACGAACTAAGAAAAATAGCTAAAGAATCCATTGGTGTTTCATTCCAAGAAACCGAAGAAATAATAATTCAATTAGCTCAAGAACTTAGAAACATCCAAGAAAGGAACGACAAACTAGATGAACTTTTAACCCCCTTAATTGATGAAACATCACCTAACTTATTAACTGTTCCTGGGATTGGCTATCGTTTAGCGGGACTTCTTATTAGTGAAATAGGAGATGCGTCAGAGTTTCCAAGTGCGGATAAGATAATTAAATTTGCTGGTCTGGATGTAAGAGTTTATCAATCTGGAACAATTGAAAAGCATGGAGCGATTAGAAAAAGAGGATCACCTTTACTTAGATATGCATTATTTCAAGCAGCGGAGAAAGC
>JAFSNY010000042.1 GCA_017447305.1 Bacilli bacterium
AAGAATATAACGAAGCATATAAAGAGATTTTAAAAAGAGAAACAGATCAAGAAGAGATTGAATATCAATCGATATTGGCTACTTACGAATGGGTTGCAAAGCATTATAAACAAATCCAAAATCTCATCCATAAAGGCGATACTTTTCCGATGGAGATATTCAAAAACGCTCTAGCCACTAATTATGGTAAATATATAAATGAGTTGATTAAATCTATTGGTTATGATGTTCCTAGTGATTATTTATCGATATTCTTCTTTGAAGGATTATATGGTTCGTGCCTATATTACGCTGAACAACTAAAAAATAAAAAAGATAAGAAAAAAGTTAAAGAAGATATTAAAAAACTTTGCCGTTTTTGGGCTAAGCTTATAATGTCTGCCACAAAGGAAAACTTATAAATTCGAGCTTCGGCCAAGGATATAAAAACTACAGAAAATTACACTTTTTGTCGGTTTTCTGCTGAAAAAAGAAAAAAATGGCAGTTTTTGTCACTACCATTTTTACAGTTCTTAAAGTTTGTCCGTTTATTACACTACGAATATTCGCACTATTTCACAGTTACTTGTCGAATACTAATTTTATTAGTAATTTGCTACTTTATTTTAAAAATATAACTCACTTTTTATAAATAGTTTATCTAACGCGATTTAAATAATGGCAACTGGAACCAAATAGCAATTTCTATTATACGGGATGACTTCTTCGCTCATGCAAATTACAAGTTCGGGCTTTATTTCAATATTAAATTTACCTAATACACTTAAATTCGCATCTGGTTTATTTGGTTCTTTGCTTTTTTTGATTTCTATTGGATAAATACAGTTTGCATCCATTATTAATAAATCAATTTCTTTCTTATCAATGTCACGATAATAATACAAATTATTAATAGGCTTGCCAGAATTATAATAACTTTTAACAATTTCGCTTATGACAAAAGTCTCAAAGAAAGCACCATCCATATTTCCGTTTTGTAATGTTTCAGCATTCGGCCATCTACATAGATAAGAGGCTAAACCAGTATCCATAAAATAGACCTTAGGTGTTTTAACTAATCTGTCTGTAACCTTTGAATAGTAAGGATGGAGAATAAAAATGATTCCACTTCTTTCTAATATTGAAACCCAACTCTTTACTGTTGGGGCAGATACACCCACTTGTTTTGATATTTCATCATATTTCAATTCTTGAGCGGTTCTAGCTGCCATAAATACGAGAAAATCGTAAAATTCATTTAACTTTCCAACAGCAGATAATTCCTTAATATCCCTTTCTAAATATGTATTTATATAATCACTGTAATACTTTTCTCTATTAATTTTAGAAGCAATAATCTTAGGCATACCACCGTTAAAAATTCTTTGATAAATTTCATTAACATCTTTATATTCGAATGATTGCTTTTTAATATCTTCTAAATCTGGGTTAAATAACTTAGCGCCTTTCCCTTCAATTTCCCTTTGAGAAAGGGATGACATTTCAAAGATGGCGACTCTTCCCGCTAAAGACTCACTTATCCCTTTCATCATCTTGAATTTTTGAGATCCGGTCAGCCAGAATAGACCATTATTGTTTTTGTCTTCGTAGCCAAGCTTATCAACAATGTCCTTTATGGTTTCTAAGATCGATGGTACTTTTTGAAACTCATCAATTAGAATTGGATAGCCATAAGTTTCAAAAAATAGAGCGGGATCAGTTTCCGCTAGTCTTCTAGCATTTCTATCATCAAAACTGACGTATCTTCTATTTTTTTCTTTAATATGATTCAGCATCGTTGATTTCCCAACTTGCCTTTGACCACACACCATAATAACTGGATATTCCTTAGTGGCTTCTAATATGCTTTTTTCAATATTTCTTTCAATATACACGTTTTAAATCTCCGAGTTTTCTAAAGTCTAATTTTATTTTACTCGCATTTATTAAAATATCAATATCCATATTATCAAATGTCATTAATTGCACCTTTTTACACATCTCTATCTTTGTTACAGATAATGTTACGATCCACTACTTCTACATGATATTTTGGAATTTGCATCAATAAATAAAAGAACCCATGACGTAGATTAGAACTATACCATTTGGGTTCTTTTTCTTTTGCTCTTTACTTTAGTTTTCTTCGCGAGTATAAACTCTCTTTTCTTGATCATCGGTAAAAGGGGCTTCTCCATGTAATTGGTAAAGCCTAATTCGATATTTTAATTTACTAACATCAAGATGATATTTGTCCGCTATTTTGGATATAGGCACGCCATCATTGATGTACAATTTGACCCATTTTAGCCACTCGCTCGGTCGTCTGTTCATAATAAAAACCCTCCAAATTATTGTACCGATTCGGTCCAATTTTTGGGGGGAATTTCATTCGTGTGGGGCGGTTGACCAGAATTGAACTGGCGCATGCCTGGTTCACAGCCAGGTGTGTTAACCCCTTCACCACAACCGCCGTAGCAAGTAATATTTTACATAAACTTTCGAGAAAGTAAACTTTTATTTATAAAAAAGGGTTAGCACATCTGGCTAACCTTTGCTCGATGGAAGCAAATCGAAATACTCGGTGACAATCTCCAAGATTGGTAGTTCTCGATTTTTCACTATTTTTGAGATTGGAGTGTTAGGAACGGAGTTAAATTCTTCCACGACTTTTTGATATGGAATCCAGACGATACCTTCAAACATTTTCTTTTCAAATATTGTTTGATGAGATTCACATTTTTCTTTCGCATGAGCGAGAAAATAATATGTATGGTTCTCTCTTTTTAAGAGATTGTAATAATCGACGACTAGCCCTATTTCTTTAATGTTATCGATTAAATATCCTAGCTCTTCTTTGATTTCGCGGATAAGGGCTTTTCTATATGTTTCCCCTTTTTCTTTTCCTCCGCCTGGAGTTTCATAATAATCGCGATGACCAAAGATATCGTCACCCTTGATTTTAATGAGAGCGATTTCTAATTTATCGTTATAAATAATCCCACGACAAATATCCCTTACGTGGTTAATGCCATCGTAAGGGAACTCGTTATCGGTTAAGGTATAGAGTAATTGCATCATTCTCCTAATAGGAATGCTTTATAGCCAAGATAGGCTTCGTAGACATCGACTTTGGAGACAATTTCCATAGGTGCGTGCATGTTAAGAACTGGGATACCAGCATCGATGACACACATATTGTAATTACCAAAGATATAAGCGATGGTTCCTCCACCACCTTGATCAACTTTACCAAGTTCTGCGGATTGCCAATAGACATTGGCTTCATCCATCTTGTTTCTAACCCAAGCATAGTATTCAGCACTTGAATCATTACTGCCGCTTTTACCTCTTGAGCCAGTGTATTTATTAAAGACTAATCCTTCTCCAAGATAAGCGCTGTTCTTGCTTTCACTGACATAGGCATAAAGAGGATCAAATCCTGCAGAAACATCGCTAGAGAGCATCTTGGAATTTTCTAAGGCAAGTCTTGCGTCAAACATGACGTTTTTATTACCTAATAACTTAAGGAGTTTTCCAACCGAGTTTTCAAAGAAAACTGATTGTGCGCCTGTTGCGCCGACAGAGCCGATTTCTTCCTTATCGCAAAGGTATAAAGCGGAGGTATATTCCACTTCTTTTGTTTCAGCGACGGCCATTAAAGATGTGTATGCGCATACTTTATCATCATGTCCGTATCCTGCGACCATGGAGCGGTCTAAGCCGTAGTCTCTTGCTTTTCCAGCTGGGAGGATTTCGATTTCTGCGCTGACAAAGTCTTCTTCTTCAATGTCATATTTTTCTTTGAGGATTTTTAAGACATTAGCTTTAACCGGTTCTTTTTCTTCATCGTTAAGAGGCATATGGCCTAAGGTGATATCTAAGGCTTCGCCTTCGATAACTTTAGCCCCTGGTTTTTGCATTTGATCAGCGGAGAGATGAATTAGTAAGTCGTTAATTCCAACGATTGGGTCATTTTCATCATCACCGATATTGATATCGACAACCGTTCCATCTTTCTTAGCGACAACACCGTGTAAAGCGAGAGGGATGGTTACCCATTGATATTTTTTAACACCACCATAATAGTGAGTGTCACCTAAAGCAAAACCACGACTCTCATAGAGAGGATTCTCTTTTAAGTCTAATCTTGGGGAGTCGACATGCGCGCCTAAAATACGTAAGCCATCGGTTAATGGTTTCTTTCCAATAATAAAAGCAGCGAGAGCTTTTTTCTTATTGACAAAATAAAGGCGATCTCCTTCTTTAATTGCTTTAACGTCATCACCATTTTTGAAACCGTGAGCTTCTAAGATGTTGACGCTTTCTTTAATGACTAATCTCTCATTCTTATTGTTGGAAATAAAAGTCTTATAGCCTTCTGCGAAGTCCATGATTGGACTTTTATCTTCATATTTTTTCCATGCGTTTTTACGATACATAGTCTTTACCTCCTAAGTAGATACTATTTTATCTTTATTTATTAATAAATGATAGAAAAATGCTTATTTAATCTTTCAGCCAGAATTTTAGGGCATCATATAGATATTTTGCCCAGGCTTGTTCATGATGAATTTCCGAGGTATCGATAAGCATTTGTAGCTGATTCTCATTTAACCTATTCTTCAAATAATTATAAGTGTTAAAAACTGGGGTTAAGAATATCGCTTCAAAATCTCTGCCTCCCGAATAAAGGAAGAGTTTCCCATTCTTATCTTTATTTATGTCATATTCATCTAAGATACTTTCCCAATGTTTCTTCGTATAAAAGAAGAAGGCGGGCGAGAAAGAAAGGGAGAATCCGAAGATATCCGGACGATAAATATAGGCATAGAACGACATGATGCCACCCATAGAGGAACCACCTATAGCGGTGCATTCTTTATCGGGGATTGTGTAGAAAAGTGAGTCGATTAATGGCTTTAATTTATCCGCGATGTAATCGACATATTGATTGCCAATTGGATGATTAGGATAGGGTTCTCTTTTTATATCGATACGATATGGGGGATTAAGTTCATTCATTCTTTCCATTGGATCTTTCGTGCAGTCGATGCCAACAGCGATAAAGCTAGGATATCCCCTTCTTTTTAATCGATGCGCAGTTTTATCAAGCTCCCATTCTCCATATGCGGATAGATATTTATCGACGAGATTTTGACCATCACTAAAATAGATGACTGGGAATTTTTTCTCTGGATTATTGAAGTCATAATCTTCAGGGAGCCAAACACGAATAAAACGTCCTTCTTTATGGAAAGGGACGCTTAATTTTGCGTAGTAATAATATCCGTATTTTAAAGCGGATGGTTTCTTTGTATATCTTTTAAATACTCCGATTTTATCCATATAAATTAACGATGGATACCGTGGAATACGACACCGACGGTGTCTGGTCCACAGTGGGAACCAGCGGTCGGATTGACATTAGCGATGACGATTCTTAAGTCATCACCAAATTCTTTAACGATCGCTTCTTTAAGTTCTTCGACCATATGAGGTGCATCAGCGTGACCGATGACAATTTCATGATCTTTAATATTATCTTGGAGTTTTCTCATATAATCGATAATCTTGGCGATGGTGTTTTTTGAACCTCTAGCTTTATCGATACTTCCCATCTTTCCTTCGGAAGACATGTAGATGATTGGTTTAACTCCGATAATTCCACCCATGAAAGCTTTGAATCCCGAGACTCTTCAACTTTTAGCGAAGAATTTCAAGTCGCTAGCGTAGAAATAGGTTGAGGATTTATCGACTTCTTCTTCAGCGAACGCTAAGATTTCGTCGATTGAAGCGCCTTTCTTGTATAATTGACCAATTCTTCTTACTGTGTAATAAGCACAGATGGTAATACCTTTGGTATCAACAGTGTAGAATTTTCTTTCTGGGTATTTTTCTTTTAATTCTTCTAAAGCGAGATGCATGGCGTTAAAGGTTCCACTCATCGCTGCGGAGAAGTGAACATAAAGGATATCATCTCCAGCTTTAAAAACTGGTTCAAAATAATCCATATATTCGGCTGGAGAAAGAGCAGCGGTTGTTGGTAAAACCCCTTTTCTCAACATGTCATAGAAGGCATGGAAATCAAAATCATCCTCATTATCTTTATAAGGATAGAAGGTTTCTCCGTTAATGATATAAGGCATGGAAATAATCGTATATCCGTATTCTTTTGCCTCTTTTGGGGTGATATCAGTATCACTATCAGTGAATATTCTTAACATAATTTATCCTCTTTTGAAAAAGAGGGTTATATACCCTCTTTGAAATAAATTAATTAGTTGTTGGTAATCTTATTTTCTCTAACAACTTTATCAACAAGGAAGGAAGGAACTTGTTCGTAGTTTTCGAATTCTCTTGAGAAGTAGCCAGATGATTGAGTGATGGATTTGAGGTTGGTTGCGTAATCGAGAATTTCCGCTTCAGGAACTAAAGCTTCGATTTCTTGGTTTCCGTGTTCACCTTCTAAGATATTTTGAATTCTTGCACGTCTGGTATTTAAGTCAGACATAACATCACCGACGAATCTTTGTTCGACGTTAACGCGAATTCTCATAATTGGCTCTAAGATGATTGGGTCGCATTTATCATAGGCGTTTTTGAACGCTAAGATAGCGGCCATCTTGAAAGCAGCTTCATTTGAATCAACTGGATGATATTTACCATCGACTAAGACAGCTTTAACACCGATAACTGGGAAGCCAGCTTTTGGTCCAGATTTAACAGCTTCAAAGAAACCTTTTTCAACGGCTGGGAAGAAGTTCTTTGGAACGGATCCACCGAAGACTTCTTCAGCGAAACAGTTTTCTTCTGCTGGTTCAAATCTCATGACGACAACACCGTATTGACCAGAACCACCGGATTGTTTGACGTGACGTCCTTCGGCTTGACCGATCTTCTTGATGGATTCACGGTAGACGACTTTCATTGGGACGACATCAACATCAATTTTGTATAAACCTTTGATTTTTTCGATGACGTAATCGACGTGGGAATCAGAGACACCACCGATGAGTAGTTGTTTGGTTTCAGGATTTCTCTTAACTTCAACGGTTGGATCTTCTAATTGGATTTTAGCAAGGGCTCCACCAATCTTAGCTTCGTCATTCTTGTTTTTGATTTCGATAGCTTTGAAGATAACAGCACTTGGGAATTTGATTGGATCATAATTGACAACGTTCTTTGGAGAAGAGAAGGTTGCGCCGGTTTGAACATTTTCAAAACGGGTTAAGGCTCCGATATCACCTGCTGCGAGTTCTTGAACTGGAGCGAGGTTTTTGCCGGTCATGACATATAATGTGCCAACTCTTTGAGTGGAGTCATTGACGGAGACATCATCACCAACTTTTAAGACACCAGAGTTAATCTTTAATAAAGAGATAACACCAGCGTATGGATCGACGATGGTCTTAAAGACATAAGCGGAGAATGGAGCGTCTTCCTTAGTTTCTCTTATAACTTTATTACCAGCTTCATCTTTGGCTTCGAGTGGTTTGAGATCTGCTGGGGAAGGCATATAGTTAATGATCATATCGAGGAGGGTATGCATTCCAACATTCTTTAAAGCAGAGCCCACTAAAACAGGGATTAAATCACCTTTTAAAACACCAGTTCTAAGACCGCGATTGATTTCTTCTTTGGTAAGTTCTTCACCACCGAAGTATTTTTCGAGTAATTCGTCTTCTTCACCAGCGACGGCTTCGATGATAGCATCGTGAAGTTCTTGAGCTTTTGCGAGTTTGTCACCAAAGACTTCTTCATTCTTGGAATGGGAACCATCATCTTTGACAGCGACCATGTCGACGACATTAACAAAGCCATCGAATTTGGCGCTATGTCCGAGAGGATATCCGAATGGGATAACATTCTTTCCAAGTTTTTCTTTAATTTCATCTAATACTTTATCAAAGTCGACTCCTTCTTTATCCATCTTGTTAACTAAGATGAAGGTTGGGACTCCTCTTCTTCTTAAAGTATTGAAGGATTTAACGGTACCAACTTGAACACCGACGGAGCCATCAATAACGAGGATTGCACCTTTAACAGCAGCGAGAGCACCGATGGTTTCACCAGCGAAGTCATCACTACCTGGAAGGTCGAGTAAATTGATTTTGTGATCATTATGATAGACAGGAACTACTGCGGTTTGGATTGAACTTAATTTCTTTTGTTCATCAGCAAGATAGTCACTGACTGTAGTTTTCTTTTCAACTTCACCTTTAGAAGTTGTGCCACCAGTTACAAAATATAAAGACTCAACGATGGAAGTCTTTCCTGAACTCTGGTGGCCAAGAAAAGCAATGTTTCTAATGTTTTTTGAATTATAACGTGCCATGAGTTTCTCCTATAAAAACGATACGCACATATATTAGCACACACACGTGCTTTTTATAAATAAAAAATGAAAAATTAATGTTTTTATCAAGAAAACGAAAAGCTTCCATTCCTGGAGGCTTAAGTTATATGCTTTTAAATTATCGTTTAATTTTATAACCTACAAACTTTAGAATTTTATAAGAATATTTCCACGATTTTGGCGATTTTAGAATATAGGTCTATTTCTTCTTTAAAATCATGGACAAATGGGAGGTCAACATCAAGAATCGCGACAATATTATCATCTTTATATAAAGGAAGACATATTTCTGATTTAGCTTTTTCATCACAGCAAATATAGTTTTCAATCTTACTTACATCATTTACATAAATTACTTCTTTGTTAGCGAATGATGTTCCCACGACTCCTTTTCCGATTTTGATAATCTCGCATGCAGGAGTGCCTTGGAAAGATGAAAGAATTAATTTGCCTTCAACAAAACGATATATCCCAACCCAACTATCTTTCCCGAGATTTTGATGGATAAAAGACAAGATATTTCCAAGATGAGCTTCCTTAAGGAATTCGTCTTTTTCGTATCCTTTGATCGCTAATAGGATATTTTCTAAAATTTCTTTCATTTTCTTTTATTTCACCATTTTTTAAGAGATTTTTTCGAAATATTCATTCAAGTTTGTCGTTTTCTCTCTCTTAAAAACACTCTTATTATTGCACTTTTTTGAGTAAAAATATGTATTTTTTACTCTCATATCGTTTATAATGAGTTTGCTTAACAAATAAAGGAGATTTTTACATGGCTAAAATTGTTAAAGTACATGGTCGTGAAGTCCTTGATTCAAGAGGAAATCCAACTGTTGAAGTTGAAGTTGTTCTTGATGATGGCACTAAAGCACGCGCAATCGTCCCATCTGGCGCCTCCACTGGTGAAAGTGAAGCCCTCGAATTAAGAGATGGTGACAAATCAAGATATGGCGGAAAGGGAGTTCTCAAAGCTGTTGAAAACGTCAACACCAAAATCGCTCCTGCTGTTATCGGTTTAGAAGCAACTGATCAAGTTCTCGTTGATAGAACAATGCTCAAACTCGATGGTACCCCATTCAAAAAGAATTTAGGCGCTAACGCCATCTTAGGAGTTTCCCTTGCTGTTGCAAGAGCGGCTGCTGAATCATTACACATGCCTTTATATAGATACATTGGTGGAACCAATGGTAAAACCATTCCTACCCCATGTATGAATGTCATCAATGGCGGAGCCCACGCTCAATCCAGTGTTGACTTCCAAGAATTCTTCATCATTCCTGCTGGCTTTGATACCTTTAGAGAAGCCTTACGTGCAGGTACTGAAATCTTCCACACCTTACAAAAGGTCGTTAAAGCCCATGGTTATGAAACTGGTGTCGGTGATGAAGGTGGATTTGCCCCATCATGCAAACATGGTAACAAAGAACCTCTCGCTTTAATCGCTGAAGCAGTTGAAAAAGCTGGATACAAACTCGGTGAACAAATCTTCTTAGGTATGGACATTGCTTCTAGTGAATTCTACGAGGGTGACGGAGTTTATAACTTAGTCAAATCCAAAGAAGGTAAGAAGACCACTGATCAAATGATTAAATACCTCACCAGAATGGTCGATGAATATCCTTCCATCATCACAATCGAAGATGGTCTTGCTGAAAGTGACTGGGAAGGTTGGGCCAAACTCACCGCAAAACTCGGAAACAGAGTTCAACTCGTTGGTGACGATTTATTCGTTACAAACCCAGACTTCGTTAAGAAAGGTATCGTTAGTCATGTCGCTAATAGCGTACTCATCAAAGTTAACCAAATCGGTACTTTAACCGAAACATTAGATGCGATTAAACTCGCTCAAACCAATGGTTACACCTGCATGGTCTCTCACCGTTCTGGTGAAACAGAAGATGCCACCATCGCTGATCTTGCTGTCGCTGTTAACTCTGGACAAATCAAGACCGGTTCCGCTTCTAGAACTGATCGTATGGCTAAATACAATCAACTTCTTAGAATCGAAGAAGAACTCGGTGAAAACGCTGAATTCTTAGGTGTTAGAGCGTTCGCGAATAGAAAGTTCTAATTAATTACTATGTAATTAAAACGACCCATTGTTTGGGTCGTTTTTTTGTTATCTTATTTATTAATATAAATTAAAGCTTGTCGAGAACATTTCTAAGCTTGAATCAAAGTCACTGCTATAAATGCTCTTTCCTTTGTTATAGCCATTATCAATCAGCCATTCTCTTAATAAAATTCGATAATTGTCAGAACATAAGAGACTAACATAATTTCCTTTATTATCTGGGAAATAATCGAAATATCTCGATGAGTTAGTGTGGAAGGCAAGATAATCTAAACAGGCGATTTTGTATGTTTTTGAAGTATCGATATTTCCGTCAAATGATGGATGACGGCAAATGCGATTATATTGCATAATCTCGTTTTGAATTTCATATCCACTGACTTCAATAATATAAATGAGATTATCAAATGGGAACGAATCATATAAATTCGCATAGGTCCATTGATTATATGGGAGGTACGATCTCGCGTTATTGCAGTATGAGAGAATGACATCATTCATCCCTTCTTCCACGACTTTATCCATGATGGCTTTGCACATGACATTAACGGATTTATTATTTTTGTCAAAATAACCACTGACATTATTTGCTACAACAACATTTGCTTCATCTTCGCAGTCTTCGACTGCGTCACTAACGAGTTGATGGATTGTTGGATCGATAGAAGGTACTCTATTTTTAACTGCTGTGGAAGATAGTGATTCATATTCAGTATTAGTAACTTCGTTAGATGAAGCGTTATATGTTAAGGTGATATGACCGATTTGTTGGTTATTGCACCCGAACTGAGCAAATAACACTCCATTTTCCGTAGAATATTCTTCTCTATGAGTATGCGCGCATAAGACTAAGTCAACATAACGACCTAATTCATTTTCTAATAAATCTTCTTCTCCGCAGTGACAAGAGGCGATAACAACGTGACACCCATCTTCATCTCTAAGTCTTGTCGCTTCATCTTTGATGGCTTTGATATGGTTTTTAAAGCATACATCCATCGTATACATCGAAGAGATGGAAGAGATTTGATTTCCTCCGATGACTCCAACTACTCCGACTTTCACTCCGCTTTCGAGAGTGTACGACACACTCTTTTGACAGAGATCACTTCTAAATACATCACTTTCGATTTTTCTGTCGAAGTCATAATCATATACATTCGCTCCTAAAACAGGGATGCGATAATCATCATATTCTCTTGTTGTGTTATCTTGGATTTTTTCTATTCCCCAGTCAAAGTCATGATTTCCGAGGGTTCTTGCGTCAAGCCTAGCGTAACACATGACATCATTGATGAGATGTCCGTGGTTGATATTAGAATAAATAGATCCTTGCCAGGTATCACCCTGATCAAGGGTAAGAGTGTTATATTCTTTCCCTTTTTCTTTCATGAAGGTTCCATAATACTCTAATCCCATAGATGAGCCATCTTCTAAAACATGACCATGGAAATCATTTGATGCATATATTTCAATCGTATGAGTGCCACTAAGTGGTTCTGACTCACTTTCTTCTATAGAAGACTCTTCAGAAACAGGAAGGCTTTCTTCTTCCGACTCCACGATTGATTCTTCTTCGGATTCAATTATTGACTCTTCTTCACTTGGAAGGAGTGATTCTTCAGATTCTTCAGGAATGGATTCTTCTTCACTTTCAATGGCACTCTCTTCTTCGCTTGGGAAAAGGCTTTCTTCTTCTGACACTGAAACAGGGTTTGATTCTTCTTCTGATTCTATTTCAGATGGAACGATAGATCCCTCTTCAGATAAAGGTATTTCTTCTTCACTTTTGGATTCTAGAAGTGATTCTTCAATAGAAGATTCTGTGCTTTCTACACTAGACTCTATTGGTTCACTTTCTTCTTCGGAAGGTAAAACGGATTCTTCTTCGATACTTGATTCAAGTGAAAGTGATTCCTCTTCGGAAGGAATGATTGATTCTATTTCAGATTCTTCAGAGATAATTAAAGGTGTGCTTTCTTCTAAGGAAGATTCTTTATCACTATGAGAAGAGTTTGGTCGATATAAAGAGCACGATGAAAGAAGGATCAAAGATAAAACACTAAAGGAAAGGATGTTGCTAAATCTTTTTTTCATAATTAGAAGGTAACGAGACTATCCTTTCTCTTTTCATCTTCGGTAAGTTCTTCATAAGGAACGATATCGTGATGTTTTTTGCCTAAATCGTTACGGGATGATTTGTTATTAGAGCCAGAATAGATATAACCCTTACTTCTCATCCAAGCATTCCACCTCTTATGTTCTAAGAGTTCGATGACTTTCTTTTCATAGTCGCTTCTTTCTGCTTGAGGCTTATCGGTGCCAGGAATGCGACAATGAATCTTCGCACGTCTATGAATCACCGTTGCGCATGAAGATAAGTAATTATATTCGTACATATAGAACTCAAAGATAGCAGTTTCCACTTCTGCACGTGTCTTGGAGTATTCGACATGCGCACGTTTTGCTTCTTCTTCAAGTTCGGAGCCTAAGATGGATGCGACGGAATAAGCTTCTTCGTCATCACCAATGAAGGTGATGTCGTATGGTTGTTTCTTGTGGTTGATGGCGTCTAAAGTGATATCATCACTTGTATCTTGGACAATCGCATTAATGATTGGATGGAGTCCGTTTCTTTCAAATTGGACGCGGAGTTCAATCGCTGCTTCAATATTGAAGTCATCACCGCCTAAGCAAGTAAAGGCTAAAGATGCATCTTTAATTTCTGCGAGACGTTTATTGAATTCTTTCGTTTTAATTGGAACACCAGAATGGATGGTAATGTCATATTGAGCATCACCTGGAATAATCTTTTTATTATGTTTTTCATCCATGAGTTCAGGACAGAGTCCAGAGAATTTTTCCAAAGCGAGAGGATCACTATCAAAAGCATTAATCTTTAAATAATATCCATCCATTTGGCAGTACCAGGCAAGAGCCTCTAATAACTGAGTGCCATACATACCTAAACCAACGATGACGATGGAGATAATTTTCTTTCCATCTTTGGTTTCGTATTTGATATTATCGAAAATCTTTGTTCCTTCGTTATATAGATAACGATATATGAAGAATGTATCGATAGTAACACGTCTTCTTTGAACGCGACATACTTCTTGACTTTCATCATCATGATATGGTTTTAAGTGATTGAGGGCTAGTTCACTAGCGGGACTTGTGGAGAAGAGATATAAGGATACATCTTCCCTCTCTTTAAGCATCTTAAATAAATCGTAATAATGACGGATATTATCATTTGGCATGGTATGCATGAAGAATAAGGATAATCTTCTTCTTGATTCAGGTGGAATATAATCCGCGGGTTGATAATCTTTTCTTGTACGATCGATGACACTTAAGAATTCATTAAGTTCTTCATCAACTTGTTTGATGGATAAAGCTCCTTCAACCGCTGCGACGAAAGCGTCATATTTTTCTTTAGCGGTGTCTTCATGGAGTTCATGATTTTTTCTAAGATCGTTAAGGAAATTAGTTCCTTCTTCAAGAGCTTTTTTCTTTCTTGATTCAAGAAGTTCAGGGGTTTCAACGACACTATTTTCTTTCTTTTCATCTTTGATGATTTTGACATTGTTGTTTTTCTTACCAAAATTAATGGAGGTAATTTCTTTAGCAAAAAGAATGGCGTCGATTTCGTTAGCGCGATCGACTAAATCAGAGTCCTCATCTTCTTCCTTTTGATTGACTTCACAAAAGATAATGGCGATTTTTTGTTTTTTCTTTTTTTCTTTGTTTTCTTGATAGATAGATTCTGCTAAGAGGATAGATTTACGGTTTAATTCTGAGAAACAATAAACACTGTAGTTCTTGCTTCTAATACAGCGACGGAGACGAAGTCTCACCCAGAAGCCACGAATGATGGTTGCAATGAAAGCAAATGTTAGTAATGGCGCGGATACATAGATAAGAATGCTAACTGCATAATAAAAATATCCAAACCACGACCAGCTATCTTCTTGACGGATGATATCTTCGACGACATGTTGGACTGGTTCGAAGTCTCCATCGAGAATGAATAATCTAAAACTATTATGGAGAGAGAAACCAATCGTTTCTATGACACCCATGAAAATTCTTCCTGGACGACCTCCAACATCTTCTTTAAAGAAATCATTCCAATATATTGGAACAAACATTGTAATGGCCGCGAGGATTAAGCCGGCACCAAAAATATAAACAGCGTATGATTTATGCTTCTTGTTTCTTTTTAAAAAGCGAATAGCGAATATTCCAGCTGTTAAAAATACAAGAAGCGCGATAATTGCGGAAGAAAAAATAAACCAAATCATCTTTTATTACCTCTTTGTTGATGTTTTTATTTTATAACAAAAACATAGGTGATACATACCTTTATTTGATGTAAAGAAAAGAGATGTCCAATTTAGAACATCTCTTCACATATTATTTATTTAACGCAAGAGCGATTAGTTCATTGATATCTTGGATGAATTCCAGTTTATCAAATTTATCATATCCTTCTAAGAGGAGAGCTTCCGCATAAAGAATTGAAGCATACTTCTTAACCATTTCATCATCATTTTCAATATTTGTGAAGGCGATAAAGAGAGGGTGGCCTGGATTAAGTTCAAGAACCTTGGATGATTTAACTTTTTCTCCATCCACTTCTTGTTCGTTAAGGGTCTTTTCCATCTCTAAGGAGAGGCCTTCTTTTGTCGAAATACATACAGGTGCGTCCACGAGCTTAGAGGAGATGATAACATCATCAACATTATCCTTCAATGCCTCTTTTAAGGTATCGATGAGACGACGGTGAGTCACTGTGACATTTTCGACTTTTTCTTTCTCTTCTTCACTCGATTCATTGACGTCATCTGAGGAGACGGATTTGAAAGCTTTCTTATCATATTCTCCAAGCATCATCACCGCGAATTCATCGATCTTTTGGTCGAGGAGAAGGACGTCGATTTCTTTCTTTTTATATTTCTCTAATTGAGGGAGAAGTCTAATTGAAGCGAGATTACTACCAGAAATATAATAGATATCTTTTTGGTCTTTTTTCATCGCCTCAACATATTCTTTTAAGGAGATATAAGCATCATCTTTAAGAAGTGAATGGAACACTAATACATCTTGTAATAAATCTTTCTTTTGTCCATATGTTGAATAGATTCCGTATTTGATATGCTCTCCAAAATTCTTCCAGAACTTCTCAAATTTTTCTTTGTCGTTATCCTTCAATTCCTTGATTCTCGCGACGATTTTCTTTTCTAGGTTCTCCGCGATCACTTTTAAGATTGGGGAAGATTGTAAGATTTCACGGGAGATATTGAGATTAAAAGCGTCGGAATCCACGACTCCTTTAACGAACTTCAAATAATCAGGAATGAGCTCTGGGCATTTCTCTTTGATGAATACTTCTTTAGAGTATAATGCGAGTCCTTTTTCATAATTATCACTATAGAGGTTATATGGCTGGTGAGATGGAATAAACACTAACGCGCGGTAGTTAACTTTACCTTCGATATCGAGACGAATCGATAATAAAGGATCTTCATAATCTTGGAATTTAGATTTATAGAAATCGTTAAGTTCCTCTTCAGTAACTTCACTCTTATTTTTCTTCCAAATTGGGACCATGGAATTGAGGGTTTCATCTTCGATTATCTCATCATATTTACCTTCAATTTCCTTGCCATCTTTATCTAATTTAGGCTTACTTTTCTTAACCTTCATTTTGATTGGATAACGAATGTAATCTGAATACTTTTTGACAAGTTCACGAATCTTATATTCTTCTAAATAGGCATCGAAATTTTCATCTTTATCTTTCTTTAGATAGATGATGATATCACTTCCGTGACCTTCTCTTTTGCTTTCTTCAATCGTGTAAGAATCTTTACCATCACTAGTGAATTTGTATGCTTCTTGATTGTGTTTTTTGGTGATGACTTCGACTTTAGACGCCACCATAAAAGCGCTATAGAAACCAACACCAAATTGGCCGATGATATCGATGTCCTTACTTTCTTTAGCTTCTTTAAACTTTTTGATGAAATCTTTTGATCCACTTCTAGCGATTGTGCCTAAGTTTGAGGTGATTTCATCTTTATCCATTCCTATTCCATTATCGGAGATGGTGATTGTTCTTTTCTTTTTATCGATAGAGATTCTAATTTCACCATCATCAATTGGTAATTCTCCTTTACTATTGACGGAGAGATAACGATATTTATCAATCGCATCAGAGGCATTAGAAATCATTTCTCTTAAAAATACTTCATGGTTTGAGTAAATGGAGTTGACCATCAAGTTTAAAAGTTCTTTACTTTCCGTTTCGAATTGTTTTGTTTCTTTCATTTTAGATAACACTCCTCGATACTCTATTTCGTATCAGCGACTATATTGTAAATCCTTGTTAGCACTCTGTCAATGAGATTGCTAAAAATTGTGTATTTTCTTTTAAAGAAAAAGAGGGTCCGATTTGGACCCTCAAATAGTGTTTTCTCTCTTATTTAACCAAGCTATAAGCATCTTCATCGACATAGATTGTGCAATCTGGATGGTCTTGAAGAATGGAGCATGGGACATCTTCAGTTTTTGGTCCGAGGAGTAAATCACGGATGGCTTTAGCTTTGTTTTTACCAGTGGCGATTAAGACAATCTTTTTCGCATTCATAATGCTCTTAAGACCCATGGTGACCGCTTTGGTAGGAACTTCAGAGATATCGTTGAACAAACGGGAGTTATCTCTAATTGTGCTTTCGGTAAGTTCAGCGATATGAGTTAAGGAATCAAATGGTGTGCCTGGTTCGTTAAAGGCGATATGTCCATCACTACCAATACCTAAGATTTGTAAGTCAATTCCACCAAAGGAAGCGATTTCGTCATCATATTGATTCATATATTCGATATAGTTACCAACGCCTTTTAAGACGTGGGTTTTACTCTTATCGATGTCAATATGATCGAAGAGGTTATCGTTCATAAAGTAACGATATGATTGATTGTGAGTTCCTTCTAAGCCAACATATTCATCAAGGTTAAAAGTCGCAACATCTTTAAATGTGACTTTTCCTTCTTTGTTAGCTTTCACTAAATTGGCGTACACCTTTAAAGGTGAGGTACCAGTCGCTAAGCCTAAAACGGAATTTGGTTTAGCGTTAACTTGTTTGATAAATTCATCAGCGATTAAACGGCTGATCATGTCTTCATTTCCAACGACGAGTTTCATGAAATAATTACCTTTCTTCTTTATTTACAACAACGTTATTTTGTTTGACAATTGAATTTTCTGGGTAGCATCCTCTTAAGAATGAAAGAGGATAAACTTGAGTGTGTTTTCCAACAACGGTTCCTGGATTAAGGACGCTTCCACATCCAATATCAGCATAATCTCCTAAGATTCCACCGATTTTACGGAGTCCGGTTTCATAATCCTTATCACCATGGATGACGATGTTTTTACCATCGCTTTTAAGATTGGAACAAATTGATCCAGCACCCATATGGGAATGACTTCCTAAGATGGAGTCACCAACATAATTATAATGTGGGACTTGAACGTGATAGAGAAGGATGCAGTTTTTTAATTCTGAAGAATTGCCAACGACACAATTTTCTCCAATAATGACATTTCCTCTAAGGAAAGCGCCTGGTCTAAGTTCAGTTCCACTTCCGATAATCGCTGGAGCTTCGATGGTGACAGTTTTCGCCATCTTGACATTTTCTCCAACGAAGATACCTGGTTCGATTTCCTTATATCCTTTTAAACCATTAGCGATTTCTCTTTTAATGATTTCTTTGATTTTTGGGAGAAGTTCCCATGGATATGTGGCTTTTTCGAAGTCTTCTTTCAAGAAGGAGATTGGGCATTCTTCGAATAATTCTTTAGTTAAGATATTGTACTTATTCACAGACATAACCTCTCTTTTTGATAACGTTATAAATCTTTTCAATATAAGCGTCACACTCTTTGATTGTTGGGCATTCCACCATAATACGGACAACTGGTTCGGTTCCACTTTGTCTTAATAAGGCACGACCATTATCTCCGATTTCCTTATTAACTTCTTCGAATTTAGCTTTGACAGCTTCATCATCGACTACCGCGGCTTTATTCGTAACACGGACGTTTTTAAGTCTTTGTGGTAATAAGTGAACTGGAGCGACGAGCTTAGATAATTTTTCTTTTCTTTCTAAGACTTCTTCGGTGACCATGATGGCGGTTAACACTCCATCACCAGTTGTCGCATATTTCTTAATGATAACGTGACCAGATTGTTCTCCACCTAAGGAATAGCCTTCTTCTTGCATCTTTTCAAAGACGAAGCGGTCTCCAACTTTAGTTTGAACATTCTTAATTCCCACTGCTTTTAAAGCTTTGGTTAAGCCAGAGTTCGACATGATGGTCGTGACAAGTGTATCTTTAGATAAGGCACCTTCGCTCTTAAGTTTAACAGCGAGGAGATACATGATTTTATCACCATCGACTTCGTGACCATTTTCATCAACGGCGATACAACGGTCACAGTCACCATCAAAGGCGAATCCTAAGTCAAGTTTGTTATCCTTAACGTATTTGCATAAGACATCAATATGGGTGCTTCCGGCATCTAAGTTGATGTTTAGGCCATTTGGTTCATTATTAATAATGAATGTTTGAGCGCCTAAGGAATCAAAGACGCTTTTTGCAATCATCCAAGCCGCACCATTAGAGGTATCTAAACCAATCTTAAGGTTACGCATGGAGTGTCTTGCTAAAGAGATGAGATATCCGACATAACGGTTACGTCCACTGGTAAAGTCGGTGATACTTCCAACTTCTTCTCTAGCGGCAAATGGAAGGTCATCTCCTTCAACGCCGAGCATAGCGAAGTTACCATCGATATACGCTTCAATTAAGACAGCGACGGAATCTTCGAGTTTTTCACCATCGCAGTTAATGACTTTAATACCATTATCATAAAATGGGTTATGTGAAGCGGTGATCATGACACCACAATCGAAGCAATCTTGTCTAACGATATAAGAGACGCTTGGTGTAGTTGTAACGTGAAGTAAGAAGACATCAGCACCGGAAGCGGCTAAGCCAGCAGCAACAGCGTATTCTAACATGTAGGAAGAACGTCTGGTGTCTTTGCCGATAACCACTCTTGGACGATATCCTGGTTTTTGTAAATTGAATTTTTGATTACCATAGAACCAACCTAAGAAACGACCAATTTTATAAGCGTGATCACATGTTAAGACTTTGTTGACCTCGCCTCTAAATCCATCAGTGCCAAAATATTTAGTTTTGATATCTTCACCGATACTTTGTGGAAGTTTCTTTCCGCGGTGGATGACGATATTATCATCAAGGAGTTCATCAGTGGTAATTTTAAAAATCTTCGATAACTCTAAAATCTTGTCAATCGTTGGGAGTGATTCATCACTTTCCCATTTGGAAATGGATTGACGGGAGACATTAAGCATCGAAGCTAATTTTTCTTGTGAGATGTTGTTCACAATTCGAAGGTGAACGATTTTTTCCCCAATAGTCATTTTGAACCTCCGGCAATTGTTAGTTGCACTGCAAATAATAATATCGACTTTTTATACGTAGTCAACATTTATTTAATATTTTTTTATCAATGTAAAGTAATGTTTACACTAGTCTTAACAAAAAGAGCGAGATGCTAATCCCGCTCCGAAGATGATATTGATAATTTAAAAATCAACTTGTTCTAACTCTTTTGAGGCTATTTTATGCGTGATGATATGAAGAAGCACATAGATAATAAGTGCTGAACCAAGGACGATAAATTGATATCCAATCCCACTTTTACAGAGGAACTCTTCATACCATAGGCAGCCTGGGAGATTTGGAATAATAATGGTGAAAATCGCTAGATAAATAACATATCCAATAATCATTAATAATGTCGATAGGACGATAGATTTTCCGTTTTTATAATAGACGAGGAAATAGATTAAATCAGCGATAGCAAATCCAATTAAAGAAATGCCTAATATAGATACATATCCATCTAGCCCTAGCATATGGAAAGTTACCGCACTTTCACTTTCGCTCGGAGGAATACTTGAGTCTATGAGTAATGCGAGAGGATATAAAGCGGTCATGATAAGTGTAAAGATGATATGCATGATGATAACCGTGAAGATTCTCGCAAGGACAATATCTCTTTTTCTGATCGGAAGGAGGGTTGAGAAAAGCAAATCGTTGCTTTGTTGTCCTTTATTCGCTCCTAAGAAAAGAATTGGGTAAGTGGTTAAGACATAGATAAATCCAACCGCTGGAGGATAGGAAGGAATCAAAATCATAAGTGGGAAAACAATGATAAAGACATAGCAAATTGGATGCATTGCTAGTTTGAATTCTTTATAAAGTAAAGCTTTCATGATTCTTGCTCCTTTCTAGATAGACCATAATGTCTTCTAAATCTGGTTCTTTGATTTCAATACCTTTTTTATTAAAGATATCCTTCTTATTTATATCAATTAATCCTTCAATACGGTCATCAAGTTCCTTATAGGCGATGTATTCGTTTAATAACTCTTTATCCTTTGTTTTGTCTTTTACAAAAAGATAAGAATTAATAAAGTCTTTCTTTGTTCCTGTATAAAGAATTGAGCCATTATGGATATAGGTGATATTTGATGCGCATTTATCTAAATCGCTGGTGATATGCGTGGAGAAAAGTATCGCACGATCCCCGTTTCTAACGATTTCTCTAAAGATATCTAAAACTTCATCACGAGAGACGGGATCAAGACCGGAAGTTGGTTCATCTAAGATTAATAATTCCGCTTTATGGGATAAAGCAATCGCGACGGAATATTTAACTTTCATGCCGCTAGATAATTCTTCAATCTTTTTATCGATATCAAGATTAAAGAGTTTACATACTTCGTGGAACTTCTTCTCATCGAAGTTTTTGTAAAATCTTTTTGTAACATTCATAAGTTGTCTAATCGTGCGATTGGGGTAATAGTTAATCTCACTTAGAGCAAAGCCAATTCTTTGTTTGCTTTCAAGTTCATTAGCTTTCATTTCCTTACCAAACGCATAGATTGTTCCACTATCATAATGAATGAGATTCATAATACTTTTTAATGTTGTGGTTTTTCCTGCACCATTACGTCCGATAAATCCCATGATTTCTCCTGGTTTAATGGCGAAAGATACATCATTTAAAGAGAATGATGGATATTTTTTGTTAACTTTATCTAATGAAAGGAATTCTTCCATTAATCATCACCTCCTACGAGATTATAAAATAAGTCCGCTTTTAAAATGGCAATTCCCCTCTTTTTATCTCCCATGACCATCAAGGTTTCACCTTCCTTAATATCAAACATTTCTCTTGCTTCTTTAGGAATGGTGATTTGACCTTTTGGTCCAACTTTAACTGAGACGATAAAGCGGTCATCCTTTGTTTCATTCATATTCTTACTTTTCTTACCTTTCTTACTTTGAGTATAGTAAAATATCTTCCTCTTTACAAGATGTTTATAAAATAAAGAAGCGATTTCTCGCTCCCAAATTCTTTTTATTTATATTCGAATGTTTCTTCGACTCGATATTTCTTATTATCATCTTGAAAGATGAATTCATCGATGATGCGTGTTTGTTTATTGATGTCGAGCGGCACTAGATAGATCGGATTCTTTTCATCATCGTCATCGATAACAGAGCCAAAGAGAATGAGATATTTTCCATCGACACTGATGTATTCAATTGAATAGAATTCACCATTTCCAACCACTATGGAACGGCAATCTCTTTTATCTAAATCGGGGTTAACGATTTCTTTTGTTTCATCAAAGATATATGCTTCATCTTCGATACAAAATGATGTTGTGCGAATTGAAAGAGTTTTATCGAGTTTGGTTTTACCCATGATAAATTTTCTTAAGGTGATTTTCATTTCGCCAACACGTCTACTAGTTGGTACTTTTTTATCCCTGACATAGTCAAAATCGAGATTAATCGATTCGTTCATCCCTAATGTGTATTCTTTGATTTCTCCTCCATAATTAACCGAGAAAGTCACTTCTTCATTTTCTTCATCTGAATTTAAGATTTTAAAAGTATCAGGGAAATTGGGGATAAATGGAGGATCGTCATCATAAACGAGGATTGCGTATCTTCCTTCTGCGAAGCTTTCATCCGGATGATTTGGCCATCTCGCATAAAATTCCACTTCTAAAACATAATGTTCATACGCTCGATCTTCTTTTTTAATTTCCGCATTTCCTAAATCAAGATTAATAAAATCTAAAACGTTATTAACAATTATTGGCTCTCCTGGTTCTAAAATAGCTTGAATAACAACTGTGAAATACTGTGAATTATTGATAATTTGATTTTTGAGATAATATTTTCCATCTGGAGAAATAGAACATGATACCTCTTCCGCGCTGGTGAAATGTTTAACGAGATAATCGGCATATTTAAACATCTCCGCTCCGCACGCTTCAAGTTCTTCTTTAGTAATATTTCTCCAATCATAAACAACAAAAGCGAGGTTTGGATATTCTTCTACATAATAGACTTTAGGTTTTGTTGGAAAGGACGGAAGGATCGGATTAATTCCATATTTTTCTGAAAATGACGCTAGTTCAGCAGGGCTTCCTCCACTAATCTTTCCTTCTGTAAGATAGAGATAGAGGATATCAACTTCACCTACTTCCAAAGGAAGAGGGTTGAATTTATCATCAGTTTTAACAAGAATCATATCAGATGCGAGGAAATCATAGCCAGAAATACGGCACGCTAATTCGTTGTTATCTTTGTCAGATCTTTCCATGTAGCGGTCGACAAAACCAATTAAATGAATACCTAGTTTATTGGATAAATCTTGTGTTTTGATTGTATGAATAGTCGATAAACCTTCCGCTTCTATCGCATCTTCTAGTCCGCGATAATCAGAATCGAATTCGACTTCAAGTTTTAAAACTTCACCATTTGTTTTAATTAAAACTGCATTGAAAGACATAAATTACCCTCGCAAACGATTTGTTAAAAATATTTTATCATAGTTCTGATCTAAGTTTAATAAATTAAAAGTGCCGATGAACGGCACTATTTGTTATCAACGATTGGTAGCTGAGGACGGACTTGAACCGCCGACCTTAGAGGTATGAACTCTCTGCTCTAGCCAGCTGAGCTACTCAGCCATGATTTTGGTGGATCTAAAGGGACTCGAACCCTCGGCCTCCTGAATGCAAATCAGGCGCTCTCCCAGCTGAGCTATAGACCCAGTTGAATGGTCGGGATGACAGGATTTGAACCTGCGGCCTTCTGCTCCCAAAGCAGACGCGATACCAAGCTACGCTACATCCCGATTAACGAATCTCCAATTCGATTCGCGTATTATATTTTATACACTTTGCATTTAATTAGTCAAATGATTCTTTATGTTTTTTTCGTTAATCGGCCTAGATTATATCTAGGTATCGCGTTGACTAACATTTTTCTCTAATCTTTTTTGCGTAAAGTGTGTTCAACAACGGATGGAGTGCCCCAATAACTAAATCTAATTTCGAATAAATATGCGTGATTATAAGCGTATATACCAATCATTTCTTCTTCATCGTTGAAGATGGCTTGAGACAATAATAAATTAGACTTAGTTTTGACGATGGTTGTTTCGTATTTATCGATTCCACCTTCGGTATCGGAGATTTCGACACAGCGGTGTTCTGGTTTGCTTTCCTCTAAATAATAAAGCTTATTCATCTCATCAACTTTTTGTTGATACCTAATTCTTGTATCTTCATCTAGCTCTATTTCATAGATAAAATATCCATTATTTACTTCGATAGAGTTTGGGTAATCTTTAGTACATGTTTTATAGCATTTAGACATAAGCTTTCCTCCGCTTATAAGAATATATCACACTAGGTGGGTAGATAGAAAAATATATTAACCTTTTTATAAAATAAAAAGCCCTGTTGTAATATCAGGGCGATTGTTTATCATTTTTAATGATTTAGAACTTGACGGTAATTAAAGGCGTAACTCCAATTCCAGTTGTGTCTACAACAAAGTTATTAACATAATCAGTTCGCCAGACTTTTTCATTCATAGGTTTTACAACTGATGGATCTCTAATCCACTCAGCGTATTCATTATTGATTTTCTTCATTCCTCTAGCGAGAGCGTAATCTGTTGGATAAAGAGTTGCTTTTCTAAAACTACCGGAAGCTCTACAGTCTTTATCATTACCGACTTGTTTTAAATCTCCCACTTCATCCGAAGCGATATAGACTTTATCGTTTAAATAATATTCTTCCCAATTATTGAAATATGTGCTATCGCCTGTTTCATATTCCATTTTTATATCTTTAGCTCTTTTACATTTGAGATTACTTTCAATAATGTATTTATCGTTTTTAGAAAAGGCCTTTTTATAGAAATCATTATTTAACCAGTTTCTTAATGAAGAATGACTATAATCGTTAGCGTAAATACCATTATGATTCCCGTTATAATCATCGTTAAAAATATGGATATCTAATATCCATTTAGTATAAAGGACTAATTCAGCGTGTTGAGCGTTTATATCGAGTTCTTGTCTAGTCCTATCGGTTTCACCCCAATAAATAGTTTCTACTTCAAACCAATACTTCTTTTCAAATTCAATATAATTTCCATTACTAAATTGAATTAGATTACCTGCTGGATAGGCGATTAAAGGAGCGTATTGTTTATCGTTAAAAGTATAGTAGCCATTTTTGTCCGCGGTTTTGCTACTTTCGAGTTTATTAAGTTCTGAAATGATTTGAGAATCTTCAACGACAGTTTGAGGATATGAACCATAACCAACACTAAAAACGGTTTTTTTATTGTTAAATAATTTATCGCAGTCGACATATAGATCATCAGCATAGATGTCTATATCACTTGACTTTTTAAAACACGAACATAGAGTAAAAACTATCAAGCCTGTGAATAATACTGATTTAATCTTCATAATATTTGTCCCTTCTTTATTTATCTTTATTTTAATGGAAAAGAGGTAGAAAATTAAACGACGAATAATTAAAAACAGCTCCGATCAAGTCGAAACTGTTACGTACTATTTGGCGCGCCTTGCAAGAATCGAACTCGCAACCTCCAGATTCGTAGTCTGACACTCTATCCAGTTGAGCTAAAGGCGCATAACGCTATGTGATACTAAGATTGGAGGTTCCTACCGGATTCGGACCGATGATCATTGAGTTGCAGTCAATTGCCTTACCAACTTGGCTAAGGAACCACCACATAGCGTTTAAGATTATACCATTGACATTCTTGCTTAACAAGAAAGTTTTCTAGGAATTTTTGGCTTCTAATTTTCTCTTTTTACGTTGGTTTTTGGAAATCTTACGTTTTGATACAAAATAGATAGCGACTCCTGCTGCAGCGAGGACTTCAGCGATGAAGAGAATAATGGCCCAAGTTGGGAATTCACCTGATTTAAAGTCTTCCCAAAGTTCAAGGATATATTTGTTATTCTCTCCGAAGTCTTGCATGATGCAGCAACGGATGATTGTTTCTTCGTCTGGATATTGACAATAGAAGTCTCCTCCGACCGCTAAACCATCAGGGTGTTCATCATCACAGTCGACATAATAATCTTCAGCGTAGAAAATCATATCGCTAGCTTGATATTTATCCGTTGGGAGTGTTCCATCGAAGAAATATGATAAGTCGACTTCGAAGAGTTCACTGTCATCACTATCGACGATGGTTAAGTCAGCGTAAGTCTTATGTGTTTCATCTTCGTTTAAGACGTTATATAACTCATCATCAAACTCATACATCAATTCTTCATCATCCAAAGCGTCGTTATGAGAATCAGTTAAGAAGTCGGAATAATCGAGTTCACGATATTCTTCACCATCTTTAACTAAGATAGTGACTTCTTCTTCAACTTCCACTTCTTTACCTTTTTCATCAGTGTCGGTGTAGACATGTGTTGTATACATTTCTGATGTACGATAATCATACCATTCTCTAATGAGACCTAGGATATCTTCACCAGCGATAAAGGATGTATATCCGATATAATCCATATTCTTTTTGGCGTTTTCTGGATCAGAGATGAAGTTTAAGAACTCTTGAGCGAGTAATTTTTGATCAGCGGTTCGGTTATTATTTTTAGGCATAACCCAACCATCAAACCAAATGTTTGCACCTTCTTCTGGGACAGAATAATAAAGGGTTGTTTCATCGTAATCATAGGCTTGGCTCATCGCGTATACTGCATCACCACTCCAGGCTAAGTTGATACCAATTTTACCAGTGACGATATCGTTTTTACCGCTATCGACTTCTAAGCCAAAGATGTTGCCTTTTAATTCGATTAATTCTTTATAGATAGCTTCTCTTGTTCCACTATCAAATTTATATTCTTTGTCCGAATCAGCAGGATTGGAATAGAGATTAAAAATCTCATTAATACGACTGTTATATTCATCTTTGTCGATTAATCCGTTGACGTAATCTTCTCTAAAGGATAGAAGTTGTTCTTCGTGATGTTTCATATCGACAACAGCAAGGGTATCTCTGATGGAGTTTTTAATGGAGATAGTTCCATCATATTGCTTATCCCATAGCGCTGAATAATGACGTAAATCAAAGATGATTTGTTCTTCTTTAGCCGCTTCTAATTCTTCTTCACTTAATTGATCAGCGTTTTCGATTTCGATTTTGTAGTTATTAAATGTTGGGTTAAAGAGAATTCCTAGAGTTCCCCACATATATCCAACACAGTAATCTTCAAGTTTCTTCACTTCACCACTTGGAAGTGTGGCTTCGATGTTATCTAAGAAACTAGAGATAGTTGGCGAACAATAATCACGATAGTTAGGAACAAAGTCACGATCAATTTCTTCAAGCATCCCTTCTCCAAGCATCTTTTGAATCATGTAGTCACTTGGGCAGATTAAATCAATTCTGGTTTTACCTGTTTTAACTTCGTTATACATTGATTCAGGAGTGTCTGAAGTGCTATAGGAAACTGAAACATGTTTTCCATAGAATGGACTATTTGGATTATTTTCTGCATAATCGACGAATTGATCAACTAAGTCCTCTTCTTCATATCCATTTTCAACATCTTTAATGTAGATGTAGTCCGCGCAGTTAACGACGTTAATGGAGGTATATTCTCCAACATCAGGTGTTGAAGCAGATGCGACTTTCTTGACTTTGCTGGTGTTAGAAAGAGCGAAGGTAAATGCGCTAGCACCTAAAAGGATAGCGATTGATGATAAGACAAGGATATTATTCTTTTTCATATTAGTCTCTCCCCTTTCTAACTTTTGCTTGTTTAGATTTATGAATGTTTCTAATCGTGATGATAATAACAGCGACAACAACAATTAAGAAAATAATTGTCGTTAAGGCGCGTAATTCTGGAGGTACTGGTCTTTTGGCAATATGAGATTGAACATATGTTGAGATTGTTTCAATCTGAGAATTGCCACTGAGGAGTCCGGCGCCTCTGGTGAACTGGGTGATGACAAAGTCATCAAGTGATAAGGTAATCGCAAGTAAGAAACCAGATAAGACACCTGGCATAATTTCAGGAATAATAACTTTTCTTAAAGCTTGCATTGGAGTCGCTCCTAAATCAAGAGCAGCTTCATAAACGCTTGGATCCATTTGTTGAAGTTTTGGTTTAACGGAAATATAGACAAATGGAATCGATAAGACAACGTGACCAATTAATAAGGTCCAATAAGAAGCGATTTCATTATGGAAGACATATGTGCCGATGAAAGTGAACATGACGCAGAGAGATAAAGCCATAACGATTTCCGCGTTAACGATTGGGATTTGGGTAACGTTATCGTAAAGGGACTGCCATTTCTTCTTGGAATAGAAAGAACCAAGAGCGCCTATAGAACCAAGGACAACACTGACGAAAGCGCTGGTGAAGGCAATAATGAAGGTATTACCAACAGCAACCCAGATTTCTCTTGATGTTAAGAGGTTTTTATATAAACCAAAGGAGAATCCGCTCCACTGTCCAACTTGTTTTGCCGTAGTAAAGGAGAAAACAATGAGGACGAGGACTGGCAAGTACATGAGGAGAAGGACTAACCAGATATAGGTTTGGGCGAGAACTTTTTTAACTTTTACCATAGTTGTGTCCTCCCACCTTCCTTATCCTTATTGAACTTGAGGTTGATGAATAAACTGATACCAACGATTAATAACATAATCATCGCCATAAATGAGGCGGTATTCCATGAACCGAGTCCAAATTCGGTATTAATGTAGTTACCAAATAAAGTAATCATGTTTTCACTTAAAACGTCGGAGATAACGTAGGAAGACATGGTCGGCATGAATGTCATAAGTGTGGCAGAGACGATGCCTGGGATAGTTTGAGGGGCTAAAGCTTTGATAAAGACTTGGAATGGGTTAGCGCCCAAATCGCTAGCGGCTTCCATTAATGATTTGTCAAGTTTAAGCATTGTGGAATATAAAGGAAGAATAACAAATGGTAAATAGTTATAAACCATACCGACTAAAGTAGCAAAGTATGGCATTCTTCCACCTTTCACTCCAATCCAAGTTAAAAGGTCTCTAGTCGCTCCCGTTCTAAGAACGAAGTTAATCCACATTGGAGCAATAAATAAGGTAACCAACACAGTGTTTTTATTGAATTTCTTGTTGGCCAAAAAATAGGCTAATGGGTATCCAATTAAGAGACAAATAATCGTTGTTTGTAAAGCAACAAACATGGAAATCAATAAGACTTTCCATTTCGCCCACGATGTGAAGAATGATGCTGCAGCGCTAATTGAGAATTGTCCGTTTTCTGTAAAGGCGTAATAAACGATGATTAAGATTGGGATAATAATGAAGAGAATTAGAAATACTGCATAAGGAATTCCAAACACCGAGAAGAAGCGACGAGTTTTCTTGGCTTCTTTTTTCTTATTGGACTTCATATTTAGCGATGTCTCCCTTAATAGTTAGTTTGATATCTTCTGGTTTGATTGAGATGGAAACTAAATCGTTCTCATTCCAGGAATACATGGTGTCGACGACAAATTCCTCTTCTTCATCTGTCCTCACCATAATTTGATAGTGATCACCTTTATAGATGATACTGACAATAACACCGTTGCATTGGCCGTTATCATAACCATCGATGATTTCGATGTTGCTTAAACCAACTTCCGCGATGACATCAGCGTCATTTAAATCATATTTCTTTCCATTTGCAGCGATAAGATATCCTTCCTCATCGAGTGTGGAATTAGGAAGCAACTGTGTGACATCGACATCGAATGGCTGTTCGGAGATTCTCACTCTGTTTTCCTTATCAATCCATGCATCAAGGAAGGTGTTGACGGTGAGGTCCACTTTCATGATGTGAATGTTATCTGGTTCAATGTCGATTTTAACGATATCACCAATTTCTCTATTTCTCGTATCTTGGACGGTGATTTCACTCTTTCCGACTTCGACGAGATATTCAAAGTGCACGCCTTTGAAGATTTTTTCAGTGATGACACCTTGGCAAATATCCTTTTGGTCTTTCTTTCCTTCAATCTTTGTTAAGATGACGTCTTCTGGACGAACAACGACATCGACTTTCTCATTGACTGGGAAGTCATCAACACAATCAAAGACATGGTTTAAGAAACGAACTTTGAGTTTCGCGGTCATTGTTCCTCCATAGATGTTTGATTCACCGATGAAGTTTGCGACGTAGGCATTTCTTGGTTCGTTATAAATATCCATAGGAGAGCCAACTTGTTCGATGTTTCCACCTTTCATTACGACGATGGTGTCAGACATCGTTAAAGCTTCTTCTTGGTCATGGGTAACATAAATAAATGTGATACCTAATTTTTTATGCATATCCTTAAGTTCGAGTTGCATCTCTTTTCTCATCTTGAGATCCAAGGCACCTAAAGGTTCATCTAAAAGTAAGATTTCTGGTTCATTAACAATCGCTCTTGCAATCGCGACTCTTTGTTGTTGACCACCACTTAACGTGGAAATATCACGATCTTCAAGTTCTTCTAAGTCTACGATACGTAAGGCTCTAGCGACTTTTTGATCGATATCTTTTGGTGATAAATGTTTCATTTTGATTACTTGTTCACCATTTTTATCTAGGATAGGATTTCCTTTTTTATCCACTTGTGGAACTGGAATCTTTTTAAGTTTTAATCCAAAAGCGACATTATCATAAACGTCTAAGTATGGGAACAAAGCATATCTTTGGAAGACCGTATTAATTGGTCTTTTGTATGGAGGAATCTTGGTGATATCCTCTCCGTTTAATAAAATTTTTCCTTCGCTTGGAATTTCAAAACCCGCGATCATTCTAAGTGTCATGGTTTTTCCGCATCCAGAAGGTCCAAGAATGGTAACGAATTCACCCTTGGTAATGTCAAGGCTAATATTATCGACGACAGTTTGACCATCGAAGATCTTACTCACCCCTTGAAGCGAGATAATACAGTTCTCCTTTTCCATATTACTCAGTTCATCCTTTCTTATTAAAAAAACTCTATTAGAAATAAAAAATTATTTCGCAAAAATAATATAGAAAAAATAATGTAAAAACAAACAAATTTTTTTAATTTTTTTCTAGGGGGGTAAAACTCAAATTTTTATATTCTATGAATATAATTTTGTGAAAAATACCCTCGATTTTTTTTCGATTTTTTTCGCATATTTTTTCATCTTTTTTTCAAGCGTTTTTTTCATCGCTTTTTTTCACTAATTTTTTGACGAATATTTAAGGTGTTTTATTTCACTTTGTACTTATGATATGATTTGTAACATGAAAAACAAATTATTTGTTCTATTCCCATTTCTTCTTGTCTCTCTTAGCGCTTGTAACTCTAATGGAAAAGATGCGAAAGTCAAACTATCCTATGGTTCAAGATACGATAAGGGTGCGATTGCTTTAACTCTTAATGAATTTAAAACGAGAATTGATAATGAAGAATCCTTCCTTTTAGCGTTATCACCAGGAAATGAAGATGAAGTAACCTGTTCTTGCTGGAGAACATTTTCTTCCTTAGTTGATGAATATGTTTTAAATCATGACCAAATCGTTTATAAGATTGATGTTTATAAAGTTGAAAGTTATGGATTAAAAGCCCCAGTAAACCAAGATCCTGGTTTCGCTATCTTTGAGAATGGACAATTAAAGAAACAATATTTTTATAAAACTAAGGACACTCCAACATATTTTTTAAATAAAGATGCCTTTGCTTCTTTTGTGAAAACAATCTCAATCGCTCCTAGCATGGTTTATATCAATGATGAACAATATCTAGCAATGAAAGATGGAAGAAATGATTTTTCAATGTCTATTGTAAGAAAAGGATGTTCTGACTGTTCTTATGTTCTTCCTAATGTCTTTGATCCATTCTTCAAGAAGAACACCGCTAAACAATTATTATATTTATTAGATATTGAAGATTTAGATCACTATCACCGAAGCACCGAGGAAGAAGAGAAAACCTATCAAGCTTATAAAGATTCTTTGCTTTTAAGTGAAAAACATAACTCTGCATATGGATATGGAACTGGTGTTGTTCCAACAACATTCATCTATAGAGGTGGCCAAATTATCGATGGAAACATCTTCTTTAATGATGAAGTTGGTCAAAAAGAAGATGGAACATATTACATCTCCAAATCATATTTTTCTGAAAGTAGAGTCACTAACTTAAAATACACTACCACTATTTTGGAAGGAAAAGAACTAAGGGAAGATGAAATCGCTAATTATAAAGGATACATATATCTACCTAGTTCATCCGCGAGCGTGTATCACACTCCTATCATTGAGGATTTCTTAAATTATTACTTCAAATAAAATGGGATAATATCCCATTTTTTATTTACTTTGTAAATAAGAATAATAAAGTTAAAAAAGTTCAGATTTTTTAGCGAAAAATCGCATTTTTACACATATATATAATTAGAGGGACATTTATGTTCCGAAGGGAGGATGGTCCATGTATCATCTAAAACTTCGCGTCCCCTGCTTAATGTTACATTCCAACCTGAAAAATGAAGATATTCACGGAAGGGAGAACAAATCGATGGAATATGTAGTGATCGTTTTGGTCCTCTTATTCTTAATCGCCTTGATTCTTAAGGAATAATAGGGTTTAAAAAAGCATCTTTCCGATGAAAGGAAGATGCCAAAAGCTATTTTTAGTGTAACATAAGTCTTCTTCGTAGGCAACACCCGTAAAGTTTGTCTATGGGGGATGCTCTTATTTGAATGGAACAACACTGAAGTTAGAGAGCACAGTTATGGAAGACATAGCGATTATATTGGTCCTATTATTCCTAATTGTCTTGACTCTTAGGGACTAGGGTTTAAAAAAGCATCTTTCCGATGAAAGAAAGATGCAAACCACTATCTTTAGTATAACATAAGTCTTCTTCGTAGGCAACACCCGTAAAGTTTGTCTATGGGGGACGCTTTTATACATCAATCTAATGATGTGATTTGATTATTCTTTCGTAGAAATCGTCAATCCTTTCATTTAATAGATATCTCATTTTGTATTTATCAACACCGCTGATAAATGAGGCTTCGATGGAATTATTGAGATAATAATAGATATCATCTTTGCTAAGATTGAAGGTTAAGTATAAATTTCTAAATTCTTTAACAACATCCGTATGTGAGACTGTCATATTATCCGAATTTATTGTTACAGGAATATCATGTTCTCTAAATTCTTTTAATGGAACTGATTCGTAATCTGGAAGCGAAGTTGTTTGTAAATTGCTTGTCGGACAGAACTCAAAATAGATGTTATTGTCTTTAACTTTCTTAATTGACGCTTGATCAAAGGATAGATGGACTCCATGGCCAATACGTTTCGCGCCGATATCAATCGCCCCCATAATGCTATCATTTCCGCACGCCTCTCCTGCGTGAATAATGACATTTTGTTTGTTATCTAAAGCGTACTTAAATAAAGCTTTGTAGTATAAAGATGGACGATATGCTTCTGGACCTGCCAAGTCGATTGCGACAATTTTTGGATCATTGATTTCGATGACCGCTTTAATCGTTTCTTTGTTGATTTCATCATCAGCTTGTCTCATACAACATAAGATCAGATTAGCGTCAAAATCTTTTTTACCAATTAAACCTTCTTTTAAGCCCTCTAAGACCGCTTCTATGACTTCCTTTTGAGACAATCCCTTTTTCGTGTGTAATTGGCTCGCAAAGCGTATTTCTGCGTAAATATACCCTAAGGCGTGAAGACGATTGATAAGACTACGGATAACAAATCTTAGATTTTCTTTGCTTTGCATTAATGAACAAGGCAAATCAAATCTCTCTAAATACTCCTCTAATGAGGTACAGCCCTTAGGGACACGGATACATGATGGGAAATCATCAGGAATTGACATTCCTTCCTTATTTAGTAAGTAGATGAAATCTTCTTTGGATAAAGAGCCATCTAAATGTAAATGTAAGTCAATCATCTTTCACTCCAAATATTATGGGTATTATAAATTTCTTTTTCTAATTACATATTATCATATGAAGCATAAATATAAAAGAAAAGCCAAGGCATTGCCTTGGCTAATCTTTGGTTTCTAAATGAAACCTTATTTTCTTTGACTAATTAGAATAAGCAAATGTCATCGAAAACTAAGGCATTGGCGGAACCATTCCAGTTTGAGATATTGAAGTTATAGATTGCTCCATAATTGAATCCCATACAGCAATATGTCCAACCACCGGCTTTGGCAGTTAAGTTACCAATTTCTTGTGCACCACTTAAACCAGTGCTGTTGTAAACCCAAGTTCTTAAAGTGATGTCATTTTCTGAAGAGTTATAAACCCAGAATCCGATGTTTTTATAAGCGGTTGCGGTTTCAAGATCATTAAGCATTGATAAGCCAACAACATTATTTGTTCCACCGTAAGGTCTAACACTCATAGCACCTGTTCCACCAACAAAGTTGGTTTCATCTCTCATGATTCTATCAGTATGATCTTCATTATTATCAACTGTCCAACCAGTAGAAGTTGTTCTGTAACGACGTTGGAATTGTTCTCTTAATTCATCGGTTGTTCCATCACAGTTGAAATAAACTGGGGCAGCACCAAGAGTTAAGGCACCATTGTTTTCAAGGACAGCAGCGGCCGGGCCATCAACACCAACATTGACTAAAGCATTGGCATCTGGATCATAGGTAGCAGTTAAGTTACCATATCTAACATCTTCTAAATCGATGGTAACAAGACCAGTGGCTTTAGCGTAGGTATAAGTTGTTGTGAGTTTAACGGCATCGCCAATTCTGACGTATGCTTTTTCGTTTGCTAAAGCTAAGACAACGAAAGTATCTGCGCTTTCAATGTTAACGTGACCAGAGAAGTTTCCAACTGGGAGTGGGAGTTCTTCGACTGGTGGTTCTTCTCCGCCTTCAGCGGCTTTATAAACGATAGTAACGCTATAAACGGCTAAGTTGGAGCCATCACAGGCAAGGGTTGCGCTGGCTTTATCTCCTGCAATAGTCATATTCCCATCAGCAGGTTCTCCCCACCAGCTGCCAGTATAAACGGCATAATTTATAGTCGCGGAAACGATTTCGTATCCTTCTGCTAATGTAGCAGTAAGGGAAGCTGTACCAGAATTATAAAGTCTGATTTGGAATCCATAGTCATTGGATTTATAAATTTTTCCGGAGTTGCCATCTGTTGCAGAAACAGCAAGAGTAACAACTTCATCAAGAGCTTTTGATGTGAATTTGACTGATCCGCCAGTGTAAGAAGCATCTGGATCAGCAATCATATCGACAGCAGCAAATGTAGCGGTAACGTTTTCGCTTTCTCCACCGCCACTACCTTGTGGGATGATTGCGGTGATAACGCCTTTACCTTGGACGGTGCCATTATAGTCAGCACGGATTAATTTCATGGTGACGGAATCACCAATAGCAAGAGCGTTGGTTGCTTCAGTTGTAAGGAAGTCTTGTGGGTTTGTGAAGGCATAAGCACTTGCATTATCCCAAGCAAGAGCTGAAGCGGTCATGGTTGAACCATAGATGACTAAATCATTTTCGCCATCGGTTAAGACCATGTTACCATATTTATCTTTTGTTTCACCGTCTTTGAAGGACTTAATTTCTGCAGTGACATTATAGGCTTTTGCAGCACTGTTTTCTAAAGCGATGAATTCAGCTAAGGTCTTGGTTGTAACGGCTGGTTCTGGGACTTTCCAAGCTTCACCAGCTTCAACGACTGTGACATCATCAGCGGTAAGAGCAAGTAAGTTTTCAGCTTGACCATGATAATTCTTAACAATGGTTGTAACTTCGACTAAAGCGCCTTCTAATAATATGGCGAGTAAGTCTGCATCTTTAACATTGTAAAGTTCAAAGGCGTTGCTGTAATATTTCTTGCTTGAACCACCATGGGCATCATCAGCAGAGGCTTGAACTAATTCTTCACCCTTAGTAGCGGTTAAGAAGAAGTTTGAGCCAGATTTAGCAGTGACGTAACCTTGGAATTTGTAGTAATCGTAGGTATCGGCGCCATCAGCTAAAGCGGCGTTAACATCTAATACTTCAGCAAATGTTGCATCGATAGTTTGTCTAGCTTCTGGTTTGTTTCCTTCACAAGAAACTAAAACGGCAGATTTGGTTTCATATTGGTTTGAACCATCATAGTAGGTGAATGCGCCATAAGCGACAACAGTACCACCAACCCAAATGTCATCATCGGTTAATGGGGTATTGCTTGTATCTTTGAAGCATAAGTAGACTTCAAATTTTGCTCCACCTTCAGTGGCTGGTTGTAAATAGAATGAGACAGCACCATCAGGTCTTGCGCCAGGTGCGTGATAGAATGATGAAACGACACCAGTGACATAGAATTTTTCAGTGGTGAATCCACCATTATCCTTTAGCCATGCGCCTGCTTTAAGAGCATCTTCGTTGGTGAATGGATCATCAGCGGTACCTTCATGATCAGTACCAAATTTTTCTTTGTTTGTTACTTTTGCGGTAATTTCAACATCGACAAAGTCGGTGGCATCATGGTAAGAAACAGTGATTGTCGCTGTACCAGCACCAACGGCGTGGACGTTTTTACCTATAATGGTAGCGACATCTTCATCACTTGATTCGAAGGTGATTTCGCCATCATTAATAAGTTTTGTAATGTTTCCGGCTGGTTCGATTTCGAGAGATAAAGCACGGTCAGCATCGCCAACCACCCATTCAGCTCTCATATCATCTTTATTCTTAATGGTGATGGAATAATCGATAGCTGGTTCAGATTCTTCTTCGGAGCCTGGTAATTCGGACTCTTCTTCGGAAACTGGTAATTCAGAGCCTGGTTCACTTTCAGGTGGTAAAACTTCACTACCTTCGGAGACTGGTAATTCTTCACTACCTGGTCCAAGTTCAGATTCAGGTGGTAATTCTTCACTACCCTGTTCTGAGACTGGTAATTCAGAGCCTGGTTCACTAACTGGTTCTTCAGATGGAACGAGAGATTCTTCTTCAGATTCTGCTTCAGATGGAACGAGAGATTCTTCTTCGGACTCTGCTTCAGATGGAACGAGAGATTCTTCTTCGCTTTCTTCTTCAGAAACTGGAGCAGGAATGCTTTCTTCTTCTGAAGGTTCAACGATTGATGAATCTTGTTCGGATGTCTGACTTTCTGATGGTGTCACTTTTTTCTTACCACAGCCGACAAGTGTTAGTAAGCACACCAATGAAAGAGGCAATAATAATCCTTTTTTCATAACTTCCTCCTTTTTTTAAAGATTATTTAAATGGATTATTTAACGATCTTGCATTCATTACTGAACGAAAGTGTCGTTATTTATATCTTTTAGTAAATTGGTGTATTCAATCTTTCTTTTCGCCCCGAGAATGACGTGAATAGTGCCAAATACTAATAGGATAACAGAGATAGATGTTAGGATCACAAAGACCCAAAATTCTGGGGAGGTAAAGCTAATTGCTCTACCACCACCGGATTCTTTAAGTTTGTTTGATAAGGTAAGGAAGATAATAGCGATTGTTAAAAGAATGAGAGCAATGGAGAGAAAACTCATTCCCATCGCAGTATGATTTCTTCCTCTTTGTAATTCAGCGTGGCACGCTCTAGAAAGGGACTTTTTATCTTCAACTGTGCTTCCATGACGAATTAAATATCCACATCTAGGACAAATGTATTCGACTGTAGTGTCGCAGTTGACATCTTCTAAATAATCTCTTTTAGAAGGTTTTTTGTTTTCTAGTTTCTTTTCATTAAGCTTATAGCCACAGTGATAACAAAACATAATTATTTCTCCATTTATTATTCGTTAACCCATACTAAGTCACTAACTGAGTTAAAGACGATTTGATATGAGGTTTTACCTGAAGTGCCGGTGTAATATGTGTAAACACCTTGTAACAAGAATTGTTTATTCAAGAAGTCTTCTTCAGTTTTCCAATAATATTGTGGACGGTCAGGATCTCCAGCATAGTTAAAGGTAATGTATGCTTGGAATGAACAATTCTTAAAGGAAAGGGTAATTTCCTTGTTGTCAGTACTGATATAGAATCTTGAGACAGTAACTGGTTCAGTAACCCTAACTGCACAGTTAAGACATTCAAATGTCAATTCATTGGTTACAGTTGTTAATTCTTGAGGAGTGTATTCAAGATAACGAAGTTGATGATCATCGATATTCTCAGCAGCTTTTAATAAGATAATCGCATCATCATCTTCTCTTAAAGATGTAACAGATGGGAAGTGACCTTCAGCACCGGTAATTTGGAAGCCAAATTCTTCGGAGTGGACCGCGGTGGCGAAGATGCAAAGGTAAGTATTAATCGCGGTGTATTTGGATGGAACTGAGGACATGCCACAGAATACGTTAATTGATGCGCATTCATATCCACCAGGAACATTACCGCCACTTTCTTCATCATAGAAGTCTTCGAGGTACATCGTTCCGTTAGAATATCCAGCGACAGTACCAGTGATACAAACTTTCTTAAAGTCGTAATCGGAATGGTATGTTGGATCTTCTAATGTTTTAATTGTTTCTCTCTTAAGATCGAGAATGGTCACAACTTCAAAGTCACCTTTTGGGAAAGTTGGATCATCTTCACCGGAGAAAAGATTTAATTTAAACGCTTTAGCTTGAGATTCAGCGGCGTAGAAGACACTTTTATATTCGGGGATGTCTTCAACGTTCTTAACCCAGCTAAATCCTTCTTGGACAATATATAAATTAAGGAGAATTAAAGAGTCGTATGATGCGTTTTGTTCTGTCTCGTTAATCCAAATTAATGAGACATATCTTTCTCCTGTGGAATCTGGAATTGGGGTTCCATATCCATCTCTCGCTGTTGAAACGACGATCGTTCCATTTTCAGCGGCATTTTGAAGATGTTGTTTGGTGAAATTAGAGGCTGGTTTTCCATATGGTTGGATACGTCCGGTAGATTCTGGAGTATCAATACCATAGAAACGAGACTTAATTGCTTGTCTTGAAGTTGTTTGAACAACTGGATAGAAGTGAGCAGTATCTCCGTCAATACATGATTTAAGAGTTACCTCGCCAATACCATCAGTGTAGAAATCATGATCTTTATAATCATATTTAAGTTTTACTTCACCATCGTGAGCGTAATCGATGAATTCTGCTTCTTCTTCGCTTGGGAGAACGCTTTCTTCTTCAGATTCTGCTTCAGATGGAACGAGAGATTCTTCTTCACTCTCTTCAGCAGGAGCACTCTCTTCTTCGGAAGGCAAAACTGATTCTTCTTCGGAAGGAAGGACGCTTTCTTCTTCGCTTGAAAGAACTGGCTCTTCTTCACTAACAGGAGCTTCTTCGGATTGATCTCCTGGGATTGTTCCTGTTTCTTCTTCGGACAAAGATTCTTCTGCTGGAATGCTTTCTTCTTCGGATTCCAATGGAAGTGATTCTTCTTCGCTAGGAATTAAAGATTCTTCTTCAGATTCAGCTGGAAGAGATTCTTCAGGAAGACTTTCATCGCTTGAGATGATGGTTGAGGAATCTTCTTTTGATTCAGTAGATGCAGAGTCTCCTCCCTTAGTGCACGCACTAAGGAGTAATAGAGGCAAAATCAATAAAGGTAAAATTCTTTTCTTCATGTTCATCCTCCTTTATTTGATTTCCAGTTTTGTCGTGTTAATTGCGTTAGCAAATGCTTGATCGATAGAGGCCTTATTAGTAAGAACTGAGGAGATGATGGCACCAACATTGGTTCTTAAGGCAGCGCTACCTTTGAAACATTTAGTGGTAAGGTAGTTACCATCGATGTCATTTAATAAGACGCTAGCGGTTTCGGCGTATAATTCACCTTCTTCGCTGAATTCAGCGTAAACTTCGGTTTCATAACAAGATTCTCTAACAGGGACATAACCTTGGGAACCTGTAATGCACATTTCAACGTTAACTTGAGTTGAAGTGAGGTATTTAAGAAGTTTGAATCCGTAGAGAGTTGCTAAATCATTTTCTGCTTTAGTAAGCTCTGGACGGTTAAGAAGGGTTAAGGATGGTCCTTGAGAGACATAGAGTGGGTTGTCGTTTGATGCAGGAACAGCGCAGATGGCGGTTTCGAATTCACCAAATGCTGGGAAGGTGTAACCTGCACCACCACTTGAACCGATAGTGAATAAACATTTGCCGGATTGGAAGGCATTGGAGGCATATTCACCTTCAGTACCTTTAGTGGTTAAGACACCATAATCATGAGCGTCTTTTAAGGATTGAACGAAATCTTTAGCTTCGGATAAATCTGGATCATTTTCAAATCCGATATATCCTTTTCCGTTACTATCGATTCCAGAATAACTGATTTCATTTTGTAAAAGTTTAGAGATGAATAAGTTACTATCTGAATCGTAATAAATTGGATATTCAAGAGTGTTAGAAACTTCAGCTTTGTTATCGACCGCCGCTTTACCTAATTCGATTAATTCATCCCAGGTCATATTGGCGATGGTTTCTTTAACTTTTCCATCAGGGACTTCTGGGCGATAGAATTTCATCGCTCTTTTTGCAGCATCAAGGTTATAAATCATAACTTCGGATGATTTCATGAATGGCATTAAATACATACCTTCACGGCTGAATTCAAAACCTTCTTGATAGAATGCTTCGATAAAGTCTGAGGCAGAACCATCACCAAGATAAGCTTCTTTACCAAATCCATAAGTATTACTCTCAATGTATTTGTTCATGTTGACAACATATTTTCCTGGAGTGTCTTCAAGATAAAGGTATTCGGCAACGTGATCTGGATAAGCGACAGCGATGGTTGGTGAATCACCACCAGAGAAGCCTAATGTCACCTTGTTGACCATATCAGTGTATGCACCTTGGTATGAAAGTTCAACATTGACATCAACGCCTTCGTTGTCTTTGACTAATTTTTCGAATTTTTCAACTCTCTTTTCAAGAGCGGTTTCTACTTTATCACCAAAAGTGTGCCAGAAACGAACAGTAACTGCTCCGCTTGGCGCAGGTGTATCTTCACTAGATTCTTCTGCTGGAACTGATTCTTCCTTAGATTCTTCAGCTGGTTCAGATTCTTCTGCAGGAACACTCTCCTCTTTAGATTCTTCAGTAGGAACGCTTTCTTCTTCTGATTCTTCAGCTGGGATGGATTCTTCTTCACTAACTGGAGCTTCTTCAGAAGATTCTTCAACTGGAAGAGATTCTTCTACGCTTTCTTCGACTGATTCTTCAGCTGGGATACTTTCTTCTGGCTCGCTACTTTCTTCGACAGGAATGCTCTCTTCAGATACTGGAGTAGGAACGCTTTCTTCTGAAGCAGGTGTGGATGAAGATTCGCTTGGTTTCTTTCCACCACCACAAGCAGCAAGAGTTAGAGATAAAGCAAGAAGTGTGGTTAATCTTAATAATTTCATAGGATTACCTCCTTATTTTTGTAAATAGATAATGTTGCTAAGTTTTATTTCACTATGAATCCATGACTAATCTGACATTGTTATAGGCAAGGGCAAATGTGTCTTCAATGAATTTATCAGTGATGTTCTTTTCAAGTAAGCAGTTAGTTAAGAGAGCACCACATTGTGAACGGCTGGTGGATGATCCTTTGAATGCTGGGTTGATGTATAAACCATCAAGAATGTCTAATGAATATAAAGCATTTCTTGCAGTTAATGTTTCTAAATCTAATGGTCCAGCTTCTTCAGTGTATTCAGCATAAGCTTCGGTTTCGAAGGCTGATTCTCTAACTGGAGTGTATCCGGTACCAACGGCCCATTTAATCGCATTATCGGTATTGGTCATATATTTGTAGAATAACCAAGAAGCGAGTTTACGGAGTTGACCAGCTTCATCTTTACCATGATCAAGAACACAGATGCCAGGACCTTGGGAGATGATTTGATCATCGTGATCCTCGGCTTGAGGAATCTTGGCAACACCAACTTCCCAGTTGTTGGATTCATCATATTGATATTTAATACCACCGGTGGAACCGACAGAGAATAAGACGTTTTGTTGTGTGAATAAGGTATTAACATAACTATTGTCGTTGGTGGATTTGGTTAATAAGTAACCTTTTTGATAGGCATCATTGAATACCTTCATGAGGTCTTTCATATCATCATTGTTCCAGAGAAGTTCGCCTTCACCGGTGATTTGGTTGACATCGGTGTAACCATATTCATATTGCATAGCAAGAGTGATGAATAAATTATCATCGGCGTCATAACCAAAGACTGCGTGGTGAGCTTGGTCAGTTTTAACGAGTTTTTCACCTTCTGGTAAATCTTTATCATGTTCAACGATAGCTGGGGCTAATTTTCCAAATAATTCTTCCCAGGTAAGGTTATTGAGATAAGTTTCAGTAAGGGCTCTACCATTATTGATGGTTGGATCGATACTTGATAAGTCAAGTCCGACTAAGACGGTCTTATTGTAGTACATACCTTCCGCGGATTTAGCGAATGGTAAGGAATATGTACCTTCCATTGGATAGGCTTGGCCTTCTTCTAAGAATGCATCGACGATGTCATCCTTTTCAGCTTTGGTCCATCCATAATCTTTATTATCCATATAGGAATCGAGTTGAACGACTTTATTGTAGTCCATATAATCGACAACATGGTCTGGATAACAAATGGTTAAATCTGGATATTCTCCAGTGGAGAAGTCACTGATGTTTTGCTGTCTAATTCCATCGTAACCGCCGCCTGGATTATAAAGTTCAACGGTGACGTGTGGTTCAAGTTTCTTGAATCCACTGATGAATGATTCAAGTAATGGAACGTAAGAGAAGGTGTGACCAAATTTGATGGTGACATCCTTTTTGATGATGGAACCACTATCATCATAAGATTCTTCCTCTTCTTCGCTTGATTCTTCAGCAGGAACGCTTTCTTCTTCACTTGGAAGGGCTGGTTCTTCTTCGCTTTCTTCAGCAGGAACGCTTTCTTCTTCAGAGACTGGAGCTTCTTCGGAAGCATGTTCTTCTTCTGATGCATCTCCTGGGACCTTCTCTTCGGAAGATTCTTCAGCAGGGATACTTTCTTCTGCTGGAACTGATTCTTCTTCAGATTCTTCAGCAGGGATACTTTCTTCTTCGGACTCAACTGGTTCTTCGGAAGATTCTTCGACTGGGGTACTTTCTTCTGGTTCGCTGCTTTCTTCTACAGGAACGCTTTCTTCAGATACTGGAGCAGGAATGCTCTCTTCTGAAGCAGGTGTTGATGAGGATTCGCTTGGTTTACTTCCACCCCCACAGGAAGAAAGAGCAAGCATACTCATCACTGATAAGATTGTGAGTAATTTGACTTTTTTCATAAAACTCTCCTTTTGATTTTATATTTAAACGTTTCAATAAACGATTAAATCGATTGTTTAGCCCTTAATACCAGCTCTTCCAACACCTTTCATGATGTATTTACGGAAGAAGATGAATAAGAGGAATAATGGGACGGTAACACAAACGGATGCGGCCATTTGGAAACCATATTCGACTTGTCCTGTATCGATGTCTTGGAAGGCACTACCACGTAATCCGTTTGAGATGAGTCTGAAGTCATCGTTCTTGGTAACGAGTTGTGGCCAGACATAGGAGTTCCAAGTTCCCATGAATTTTAAGATGGTGACAGAGATAAGTGTAGGTGCGGCAAGTGGGACCATGACTTTCCAGAGGAAGGCCCAGTCACTCTTACCATCCACTTTCGCGGCAAGATATAGTTCATTAGGAATTTGTTTGAAGTTTTGTCTTAATAAATAAATATGGAAGACAGAAACGACAAATGGAACAATCATACAGAGATATGCTTCAAGTCTTGTTTGATCAGAGATCCAACCAAAGGCTGAAACAGTTAAGTAGTTAGAGATAACCATCATTTCACCAGGAATCATCATGGTCATGAGGAAGATCGCAAAGACGGCATCTCTTCCTTTGAACTGTAATCTTGCAAATGCAAACGCTGCAAAGATTGTGGTTAATAATGTTCCAGCAGTTGAGAAGATGGCAACGATAATGGTGTTGAACATATATCCAGTGAAATCAAAGACACTGAAGACATATGAATAGTTCGACCACATAACGATATTCGGGAAGAATGTTTGATTTGTGGCAATGATTTCTGTTCTTTGTTTTAAGGAAGTAATAATCATCCAATAGAACGGGAATAAGACGGTTAAAGCAAGAACGAGAATGAATAAATATGTGAGGATAGTTGTGACGATTTTCGCCACTTTTTCTGTCGACTTAATAGCATCGACGGTTTTACCTGCTTCTTCGATGCTTAAGACGATGTTAGGATTGACGCGAACCTTTTTAAAGTTGATATATTTTTTAGGTTCTAGGGTTTCAGTTAAGACTTCTTCGGCCATACTCAATCCTCCTAATAATGCACTCTCTTACTCGAGACTCTGAATTGGACAAAGGTGAATAAGAGAATGATGATGAATAAGAATACCGCAGCCGCAGCAGCCCATGATGTCTGGTTCGAAGATGTATTCGAATAGACGTAGTATACGATGGTCTCCATATCAGGAATAACGGAGTTTTGACCTAAAGTACCAGGACCATTGAAGATCGCGACAACGGACGTATATTCCTTAAAGGCGGCGATAAATGATGTAATCATGATGTAAAGAATTTGTGGGGAAAGTAATGGGACGGTAATCTTCGCTAATACTTTCCATTTTGGACAGCTGTCGATTTGGGCAGCTTGATAATATTGTTTATCAATTCCTTGAAGTCCACTTAAGAGAATTAAAATCTTGAATGGTAAGGAATGCCATACGATGTAAATACAAAGAGGAATCATCGCGATTTCTCTCTTCGCTCCGTAAACCCAAGCGAGATCACTATGGAAAATGAAGTTGATAACACCAGATTTATTAAAGATAACGGAGAAGACTAAACCGATGGCAACGGCGTTAGTGACATAAGGAAGGAAGAAGACGGTTTGTAAGAATTTTTGGAACCACTTCAAGGAGTTAAGAGCCACCGAGATGATAAGGGCTAAGAAGATAGCGATTGGGACGGTGACGAATGTTAAAAGAATAGTATTTGGGACAGCGTATTTGACAAAGTTTTGTTCCAATGCATCATTAATTTTGGTAACGCCAAAGATGACTCCGAAGTTCTCTAATGTTAAACCATCAAATTTACCTGTCGCATATTTGTAGTTCTTCGCAAACGAGATAAATATTGTATTAATTAAAGGATATAAGAGGAAGACAGCGATTAAGACGATGACTGGGAAGAGGTATAACCAGCCTTTCCAGTTATTCTTAGAAGCGGTGTCTTCAATGCCGGTGACACGATATGGCTTTTGATTTTTCTTTCTTGGAGAAACTAAGCGGACAACGACATTTCTTTCTTTATCGTATCCCGCATCAATTTCTGGGAAAGTCTCTGGTTCAGCGGTCTTTAATGATTCTTTTTCATCCACTACTTCTTCAACATTTTCCTTATTGGCTCTCATCTTTAAGGCGATAAGAGCGAGAGGAATGTCAATGATAGTAATGAAGGCAAGAACGACATATAAATAGAATCTAAATCCACTTTGATCCTTATTTGACATCTCGGCTTTGAGTTTATTCAAAACAAAGATAACTAAAGCGGCATAAACACCAACTGAGAATCCAGCAACTAAAAGCGTCTTTCTGAGAGTCATGATATCGTCTCTGACCAAGAAAGTAGAATCGCTTGCTTTTCCAATAATGACGAACGCTAAGATAATGGAAATCAAAGCGGCGGCAAAAAGGACTGATGCAATAATGAAACAGACTTTATGTATTTGCTTATAAGTCTTATTCACAGATTATTTTCCTCCTTCTTGATCGATATAGATTCGACGTTCAGTTTCACCATCAAAGACGAACATCTTGCTTGGTTTAACTTTAAGAGCAAGTTTCACATCAGCGGATTGTTCTTCTTGAGCAATGATAACTTTGAATGATTCTTTTGTGCACTGTGGATTATGAGCAATAATCGAGATGTCACGGCCTAAGATTTGAATCATTTCACTTTCGGCGTGTAAGACATTCTTATCACTTGCTTTGCCAAGGACGAATCCTTCTGGTCTAATAGCGACATAAACGTCTTTTTGACCAAGTTCATCTTTAGCTTCGTAAACGACATCGTCACCAATCATGACTTTATGTCCATCTACTCTTCCTTTGAAGACGTTGATTGGAGGGGTTCCTAAGAATTGGGCAACGAAGAGGTTAGCTGGGTTATTGTAAACTTCTTGTGGAGAATCCATTTGTTGCATTTCACCAAGTTTCATAACAACGATCTTATCAGAGATAGACATCGCTTCTTCTTGGTCGTGGGTAACGAAGACAGTGGTAATTCCTGTCTCTTTTTGAATTCTTCTAATTTCTTCACGTGTTTGTAAACGTAAACGAGCGTCTAAGTTGGATAATGGTTCATCGAGAAGAAGCACTCTTGGTTTCTTAACTAAGGCACGAGCGATCGCGACACGTTGTTGTTGACCACCAGAGAGTTGACTTGGTTTTCTTTCGAGATATTCATCAACTTGGACGAGTTTGGCGGTTTCGTGAACGATATCTCTTCTTTCTTCTTTAGTTAATTTACGGTGAGCGATAGCTTGAACGATATCGGTTTCGACATCGACGAGTTCTAATAAGGAATTGAGTTCTTCCAAAGAAGCATCGACGGATTGTTTATCGACACGGTTGAGTTTGAAATAGATTTTGGTGTTTGGACGATCGAAGTAAATCTTTAAGTCAGAGACTTTGATTTTTCTTCCACTGAAGAAGCCTTTAACAATCTTTGTCGCTTCTTTATTGATGACTTCGTTGACGAAATATTGTGGTTCATCAAAAGCATAAATCGCTTCTAAAGCATGGACGCATTCTTCTAAGGCAAGGTGTTTAACACCAAAGACGAGGCCCATGAGTTCATATCCATTTTGAGAACGTGAAATAACGACTTCTCCTGGACGTCCATAGGTTCTTGCGGCTTGTTTGAAATGATTAATCGTTTCATCAAGCATATTTAATTGGAAAGCTTTGCCAAGTTTACCTTTGAAGGTCATATTAACAAGTTCACTCTCCATAATCTTATTGACTGTCGCTCTAACGACGGTATCATATAAAGCTTCGCTAGTTTGAACTTCACTTTCTTCCACTAGTTTCGCTTTGATAATTAATGGGAAGTTTTCTACGAGCATCTTCTTGACGCTTGGAGCGACATTCTTCAAGAGAATATTAATCGTGAGTTTTTTCTCAACGAGTTCATTTGATAATGTAAATTGTTTCTTATTTAATCCGATTTTTCTAAGTAAGGAAGTCACGGATTTCATAATGCCATCAACGATGTCTCTTGGACCCATTTCATATTCATATTTGAGGTTGAAATCAAAGAAGGTGACAAGAGGCACTTCAACTTTTAAGTTGGTTAATGGGAATTCAATGTTTTTATAAATCGTCATGTGTGGATATAAGGCGTAGTTTTGGAAGACTAAACCAATCCCTCTTTTTTCAGGGGAGAGGTTCGTAACTTCTTGATCGCCAAACCACACTTCACCAGATGTTGGTACTTGAAGACCACTAATCATGTAGAGGGTGGTAGATTTTCCACATCCAGAAGGACCTAATAAACCAACAAGTTGACCATCAGGAACTACGAAGTTCATGTCCTTAACCGCGATGGTGTCGCGAATGTTTTTCTTAGGATCACCTGGGAAAATTTTAGTTAAATCTTTAATTCTAATTTCCATATGTTTTGCTCCTTGATATGAAATTAATTAGTACCGTCATCTAAGACGTCTTCGTCAAGTTTAAGTTTGATACTTCTTCTTCTTTCGTTACTAGCCTTAATGGAGACATAGACATAACGAGCAAAGTATCCGAGGATGAGAATAGAAGCAATACCAAGCACGATGATAAAGACATCGGTTGGGTTAAAGACAACAATCGAATCAGTGAAGATTGTTGTTCTTAAAACAATGAATGTTGCTTCTAATAAAACGACTAAGGAACCAAGAAGAGCGAGAATAGATTTCTTAATGTAAGATTTATTGTTCATTCTTCTAAATTCATCGTTTTTATATTTATTTTTCCAATAGAAATAGAGGATGATGGTAACCGCGGCAAAGATAGCAATATAGCCGAGAGATTCTAAGATTAATAATAAGTTAATGTCGAAACACATTAATCCGTTTTGGGTAAATGGTTTGACAATAACGTTATTGAATCTCGATGTGGCATTACTTCTGGCGATTGGTTTACCTTCATCGGAAAGAATATCGATGGTAACATTAAGTGACTTAAAGGCGAATGATTGAAGTTCATTTGTCATGAAGTCTGGTCCAAAGGCATCATTTCTAATCAAGAAGGAAATAAGGTTTCCGCTTGGTTTAGAAAGGATGGTTTGGCTGACAGGAGAAACGACATTAACCACGACTTCTTTATTCTTGTAGACAGCATAGAAATCAACGTTCGCTAAGTTGGTGATACGATATCTGATGGAATATTTCTTTGTAGTTAATTCTTCTTCGTATTGTTTATAGAATGATGGCTTGAGAGCGCTGTAGATATCGTAGTTAGTAATATCGACAGTCATGCGGATATTGGTGAATCCAGCAAATGTTGAAGCGCCAACATACTTTAAGTCTACGAAATCGTCAATTCTTGTTGGGTTACCGTAGGCTTTAGAAGCCAAGGTGCAATATTCTTTAGAGAAGTCTGGGATGAGGATGGTTTTAGAAACCTCTTTTTCTTCGCTTGTTTCTGGATCAGTAACCGTTTCAGTGATGGTTTCTTCCTTGGCGCTATAAATACCAGAAAGCTCGAGGGAATCTGGATCAACCTCTTCTCCTTCTTCGATTGGGATATTACCAGAAAGGACAGTGGTATAGGCGATAAGGCCTTCACCAACGACGTCATTTTCGGATGATTGATTGTTCTTTTCGAAAGTATATTCTTTGACTTCGTCAGAGCCTAATAATTTATATTTGGCCTTGAGTGGATGTTGTTCTCCTTCTTCTGGATAGCATCCGATGTAGAAGTTAACATCTGGATTACCGAAGTCGACTTGGAACTGTGGTAAGATAGCGTTTTGATAGGCGAGACTCTTGACTTCTTCGTCATATCCAAATTCTTCTTCATAGTTGTATCCGTATTCGACTTGAGCGTCATGATACCATCCTTCAGCGAAGTCCACTGGGATTTCATCTTCTGGATATTCAACATAAATTTTGACTGTATCTGGGATACCTTCGAAGGCGTTTTCGGAGATAGTTGTAATTGTTGAAGGAATGTAAATGTTTTTAACTTTGGATTTATTCCATGTCGTAGCAACGGGGTTATTAATAGATGTTGGTGTCAAACAGAACCAACCATTTTTCCATTTTCCATAGTTAGGATTTTCGATAGTTTCAGTTGTTTCCTCACTAGTTTCTGGATCAACATTGGTTACAGTAATTGTTTTATTTGTATCGAATTCACCACCACGCCAGAGTTGTTTTGGAATAACAATGTCGGATTTGGTGATGTAGATGCTATAAAGATAAGCATCGAACATTCTTGGTTCGAATCCCTCTTCTTCAAGCATCGCATTTTTCTCTTCTTCTGTTTTGCGGTTGAATTCGTTGTAGTATTCTTCGAACTCAGGATCTTCAGAAGAAACGAGAACCGTCTTTTTCAAACCGTTATACCAACCAACACCACCAGTTGAGAAGGAGATGTTGAAGGTTTGGGAGGTTTTAGAAATAGACGATGAAAGGAGTTTGACCTTTAACGTCGAGCTGTCAAGAGGTGTTGGTTCCTCTCCATCAGCGACGTACCTTTCCATGGTCTTGTTAATGACAGTGTTCTCGCTGATACTATGTTTCGGGGTGGCAAACGAAAAAGATACCACTCCTACCAATAAAGAAAACGGCAGTATGGCGTGAACGGCTTTTCTAATTGACATGGGATTGTAAGCCTCCGTTATTTAACATATCTTGAACTTATTATAATAGACATGAGTGTGCGCTTCAAAGTAAATTTTTATAATTTACAAGATGGATAAGATGGCTCTAATCGAAGTTTCGAGTTTTGAAATTAACCCCTTTTTTCGTCGTGTCAGCCTTGTCCAAATCTATCTCAATTACGCTTTTGTAAATCTTTGTTCTTGACCCATCAACTTCATTGTTTTTGAGCATGAAATCAGGAAATCCGGTCTTGCTTTTGGAAAACGCCATCATCGTAAAGGAAATTATGTAGGGTATGCCAAATGTGGCGAGCGATAAAAGAAGTTCAGCAAAATAGAGAATGCTAAATCTGGCAAGATTTCTTAAAAATGATGGGGAGAGGAGATTTTGATCGACAGTGCCAATCTGGTAAAGTGCTTTCCCAAGTGTTTTCCTTCCTCTAGAAAAAATGAGGGTTGGGACAAAATAAACGAGGATACCACTAACTGCATAACTGACTAGCACTTCACCGAAGACTAGGACATTAAACATATATTTGGTTAAATCATAATAATGCGGAATGGATGTCACTAAATATCCTTGTAAGTGGTCATCAATGAATTTAGCGTACGCCAGTTTATAGTATTGTTGGAAGATAGGGCTTAAGTTTGATGCCCCTTCCACTAGTTCAGGGTTTTCAATGATTTCATCGCTCTCATCCTTAACAAATAATGGTTTGTTATCATAGGTTAATTTCTCATCGAGCCTAAAATCATCGTAATCCTTTAAGACAATCTGGTAGTCTTCACTTGTCATTTTAGTCTCGGAATAGGTAAAGAAGGTCTCGATTGCCCTTTTGGCTTTTTTAACCCTCGAACCTGCAGTGTTACTGTTGTCATTATTGATATAAGAAACGATATCTTTTAATTCATTTTTGTCATTTCGAACGTATAGTCCACTTTCGATTCTTATTGTTTCAAGCTCATTTACTCTGGCTTGATATTCAGGGACATTAGAGGCAATTAGTCTTGAAAGAGAGAATAATCCAATGAAAATGATTGCAAAGATGAAGATGTCGATAAAGTTAGCGAAAACACGATGATAAAACTTCGGTCTAAAATAGCGTATCTCTCTTTGTTTGGAAGATATCTCTTTATCGGTATATATCTCGTTTCTTACATCTTCTTCAAGCATTAGATAACATAACCTCTCGCTTTATAAATTTTATCAAGTTCTGCATTATCTATTAGGACTGAATTAGTGAATAAATCAGAGATTGAACGATTGTAATTGTTTACTAACAATGTGATGAAGGACGCTAAAGCGAAAGCGATAGAAGCAACGGCCACGACAAGAAGAGTTGGCATGGAGAATAGATAATTTATCGTCACATATGATAATGGGACAAAGAAGGTGATATACATTCCACTAGCGAAGCCATATATCGCATTAAAGATGACTTCTTTCTTTTGGACAATATATAGTCGATCAACGTTAATTCTTTCCACTCTCATGAGAAGCATCGCGACAGTGCGGTGATGTTTATTAAATATTGGGAAGATGATAAAGACAATAACCGAAGATAATAGGTAGCTGATAATCGCTGAGATTGATAAAAGATTGCCATGGTAGATATCAATTTGATCAACGATGCCTTTTGCTTCATTATATGACTTCCCCTCAAAGAGGAGATCGTTGGTTTCGATATCTTTCATCATCTCTCCATACATCTTGGAGAAGAAGTTATTTTTGAGGTTCTCATAGATTTCTTTGCCGTCTTTGCTCGCCTCATCTCGGGGGTCAAAAATAGCTTGGACTTGTTCTTTGATTTCTGCCTTTAATTCATATGTATCCTCATTGCTTTTGACAAAATAGCCGTTTTTCGCGTTATATTTCTCAAAGAAAGATAGATAGCTCGTTTTATCATTCCTGATGCCAACAAAGTAGGTATAAAGGACGTTGTTTTTCTCTTTATGACCAAAGTCAGGATAGTTAGCGTCAATACTTTCCACATCATCAAAAGCGTAATAGGTAAGATAACAATCGCATGTGTATTCTAACGCGGCTTGATAATCGAGTTCTGAGGTTTCTGGTTTTTGGAATAAAACTTCGTTTCCATATAAGACTTCCACGACAATTGTCGAGTTAATTGAATATTGTTCATCCTTTTCGTTATATTTGGTCATCACTTTGCCAAGTGGGACAATCGCGAGGTTATATAAAAGAAAGGTCAACATCGAGTTGATCATTAAATCCGCGAAATATAAGAGAATCCTTTTCCATTTGGAAATAGGGACGATATTTATCTCTTCTACTTCCTCTTCTTCTTTGATTATCTCATCGCTGTACATAGTTATAACTATTTTACCTTGTGATTGATGAATATTAAATAACTTTATTTAAAAAAGCGCGACTCGTCAGTCACGCTTAATTAGTTATGTTTCTTGGAAACGATGATTTCACCATTATCAATCTTTTCGGTGAGAACTTCATGAGGGAATGGTTTTCCGAAGAGATATCCTTGGAGTCTTTCACAGTTGACTTTGTTAAGGAATTCCATCTCTTCTTTGGTTTCCACACCTTCGGTGAGTGTTCTCATGCCAAGTTTTTCCGACATCTGGATGATGGATTCAATTAAGAGTTTGGTTCTTGGGTTAGTTGAGAAACCAGTTAAAAACTTCATATCAATCTTTAAGACATCAAATTCAAAGTCTTTTAAGACATTGAGAGAAGAATAGCCACTACCGAAATCATCAAGCCATAAGGCATATCCTTTTTCTTTTAATTGATGGACAGCGTTAAAGAGATTTGTATCCTTATCCGTAAGAGCGCTTTCTGTAATCTCAACATGGATTAATTCTTTTGGAATATCATATTTCATCATGATATCATCAAGCACTTTCACTGCGTCCATTAGTTCAAAATCAAGTCTAGAGAAGTTAATGGAAACAGGAACGATTGTTTTATTATCTCTAGTGTCTAAAGCTTCTCTGATGTTTTGACAAACTCTTTCGATGATGCAGGCATCAAGTTTATGAATCAACTTGGTATTTTCTAGGGTTGGAACGAAACTTGCAGGAGATAGCATTCCTCGTTTTGGATCATTCCATCTCGCAAGCGCTTCAAGTCCACATAGTTTTCCATCTTTAGACCAAACGACTGGTTGATAATATGGGACAACCCATCCTTTTTCGATAGCTTGATCGACATTATGAATAATGTATTGCATTAAGTGATATTCGTTATGCATTTTTCTGTCGTATTCGACATGGACTTTCGTATGGTCATTTTTAATTGTTTGACAGGCATATCTCGCTTTATCTGTCGCACGTCTAATATCTTCGGTATTAAGTGGGTGGTATGATCCAACTTTTATTCCAAGCGAAATCTCATTATCCATCGCCATGATTTTGGAGTTAAGAGTGTTAACACTATTTTCCAGATCTCCATCACTAACAAAAGCTACATAATGGTCGTCGTTTTGACGGCAAACATATTGATCTTGGAAATGGTCACGAATGATCGCACCAGCGTTTCTCAAGAAGTTATTTCCAGCAGGGAATCCTCTCTGGTCATTGAATGTTTTGAAATTATCAAGATTAATGAAAAGTACACGCATCCCTTCACGGTTTTTGATTTCTTGCACATTTCTATAGAAATATGAATAGTTATGAAGTCCAGTCAATTCATCATAGTTCGCGAGGAATTCAAGTTCCTCATCCTTCATCGCATCTCTTCTTCTTTGGTGATAAAGAGAAATACAAACCATCGTGAAGGAGATGAAGAATGTGATGTAATTGACTAAGTCGCCATCTTTAAAGAGAATTAAATAATTAGTCCAATCAGCGAGAGAGAATTCCTCCCCTACCGCAAATCCTGTATATGAATCCGCTGCCTTTTTAAAGAAGGTGATGGTTGAAGGATCAGTTCCAGTAATCGATTGGAAGAGCGAATTAGCGGAAGATAAATTCGCATTGATTAATAAATAATAGAACCCAATAAATAAAACCGCGTTGACTACGATTGAGATGTATGGTCTCCAAATAAGGAGACACGCTCCATAGATAATCATCGTTAAGAAGCAGATGATTTCTTTTGGGTTTTTCGATAAATAATCACCATATGAGACTTTGACACCAAAGACGATGCACATCCCAGCGAAAAGAATCATTACAACGTTTAATAAGGCTGGTAATTCAAGTTTTTTATAGTGTTTGAAGAATGAATAAATAAGGATTGTAAAGGCGGTAAGAAAGGCAAATAAATACATGATGATCAATAAGACATTCGCCATCGCACTTGAGAAAGCATTCCATTTTCCAAAAGCAAGCTTTGCTTCAAGGAAGATGAAAAAGGAATATCCCATTGTTAAAACGCAGAAGATGCATTTCGAAATAATCTTTGCTTTGTCGCTGATTCTTTTAGAACCATATGTAAGACAGAAGGTAAAGACTGTTAATCCGACAAGAAGGAATAAGATAAAGTTTGACGTATATGAAAAGACAAACTCAAACTTGTTTCCAGCATCGCTCCAAAGAGGAACGAGATACTTGGTTGTTTGTCTGATGAGAAGCCATATTTCAAGCACAACGATAACAAGCGCCATAAAAACGCCACTTCTTACGTTGGACTCTCTTAGATACTTATTGACATAAGCACTATTGCGATTAAAACCTAAAAAGGTTGCAATATTAGCAAGAAAAGTTCTCATATGTGTAACAATTCTCTTCTATTCTATCACTTAACTTTATATTAATAAAAAAATTTTTAATTGCAGGGGCGACCATAGAACAAAAAGAATGGACAAGAAGCCCATTCTTTTATGTTAATTCTTGATTATTTTCCTTTTGCAGCAAGAAGATCTCTGATTTCTTTTAAGTAATCAAGTTCAGTTGGAACTGGTTCGCCTGGTTCTGGTTCAACTGGTCTTTCTTCAGGATGTTTCTTGTAGTATTCTTCTTGAGCTTTTGCTTTGATTTCCGCATTCTTTCTTGCGATGTTGTTGGAAATCTTAACAATGATGAAGAGAACTAAAGCAACGATGAGGAAGGAAATGATTGCATTAATTAATGCACCCCAGTTAACGATAGCAGAACCGTTGAAGTAGAAATTGGTTCCATACTTTGTATAGTTAGCATTAATGATTGTTGCACCATATAAAGCAGGGTCGCTTGCACCAGCAGCGGTACCAATTTGAGTGGCAATAGTGTTGTAATCAGCAGCAGCAAATGATTGTCCGACACCTGATAAACCTTTTTGTCCATCAGTTAATGCTGGTAAAACGGTAACTAATCCAGCAAGTCCTCCTGGAACTGGCCATGTTGCAAAGTTAAGTAAGATGTTAACAAATGCATTAACAATTGCGGAGAAAGCACCACCAATGACAACACCAACAGCGAGCATGAAGGCATTACCACGGTTAATGAATTCTTTAAACTCAGTCCATAAACCTAGTCCTTTTTTAGCTTTTTTAGCCATAAGTTTTCTCCTTTTTTAAAAACTAACTTTATTTTATTATAAATGCGCGAAATATAAATCATATTTTTTAAAAAGTTTCATCCACGACTTTTGTTGCCTAAATCTAAGTATTCTCTTGTTTTTATCCTTCAAGATATACCGATTTCCTAGGTATCTTATCCCACATTAAAAAAGTTAAAAAAATGCTTGATTTTTAGTAGTTTGGACAGTGTCTAAATTATGTAAAAAATGTCTTGGTAATCGGTGTTAATTATATATATTATTATTGCACACACTTCGTGGAGGGTTGGGGGACCCGTGCGAAGTTGAAATCCATAATAATTTACATATCGGGGGTAGAACAAATGTTAAACGTTCGAAAGAGAGATAATTCGCTCGTTGAGTTTGATTTAAGTAAAATTGAGAAAGCTATCAAGAGAGCTTTCATAGCTGAACATAAACCATTTACAGATGCAATGATTACAACGATTGCCTTAAAGGTAACCGCTGATTTTGCTAAGAAAGTGGTCAATGATGTCATCAGTGTTGAAGACATTCAAGATTCCGTTGAAAATGTCTTAATTGAGATTGGATATATCGATGTCGCTAAATCTTACATGATTTATCGTAAGCAACATGAAAATCTCAGAGATATGAAATCAACAGAACTTGATTATAAGAAGACTGTTGATAACTATCTTAAAGTTAACGACTGGAGAGTTAAGGAAAATTCCACAGTTACATATTCCGTCGGTGGTTTAATCCTTTCTAACTCTGGTGCCGTTACCGCAAACTATTGGTTAAGTGAAGTTTATGATAAGGAAATCGCTGATGCGCATAGAAACGCTGATATCCATATCCATGATTTAAGCATGTTAACCGGTTATTGCGCGGGATGGTCCTTAAAACAATTAATTAAAGAAGGTTTAGGCGGCGTTGTTGGAAAGATCACTTCTTCCCCTGCTCGTCACTTATCAACCCTTTGTAATCAAATGGTCAACTTCTTGGGTATCATGCAAAACGAATGGGCTGGCGCGCAAGCCTTCTCATCCTTTGATACCTATTTAGCCCCATTTGTCAAAGTTGACAACCTCTCCTATAAAGAAGTTAAACAATGCATTCAATCCTTCATCTATGGTGTTAACACCCCATCAAGATGGGGAACCCAAGCCCCATTCACCAATATCACCCTCGACTGGACTGTTCCAAATGATATGGCTGAATTAAACGCTCTCATCGGCGGAGAAGAGATGGATTTCAAATATAAAGATTGCGTTAAAGAAATGGCAATGATCAACAAAGCCTTCATTGAAGTAATGATTGAAGGCGATGCCAATGGCCGTGGCTTCCAATACCCAATCCCAACTTATTCCATCACTCGTGACTTTGACTGGTCTGAAACCGAGAATAATAAATTATTATTCGAAATGACCGCGAAATACGGCACTCCATATTTCTCTAACTACATCAACTCCGATATGGAACCAAGCGATGTTAGAAGTATGTGCTGCAGACTTAGACTTGATTTACGTGAACTTCGTAAGAAATCCGGTGGTTTCTTTGGAAGTGGTGAATCTACTGGTAGCGTTGGTGTTGTCACCATCAATATGCCACGTCTTGCATATTTAGCCGTTGATGAAGCTGATTTCTACGCTCGTTTAGCCAAATTAATGGATATCTCTGCAAGAAGCTTAAAAGTCAAACGTCACTTCATTACTAAATTACTTGATGCCGGACTTTACCCATACACTAAGAGATATTTAGGAACATTCAATAACCACTTCTCCACCATCGGTCTTGTCGGTATGAATGAAGCTGCGTTAAACGCTCGTTGGTTAAAGAAAGACTTAACCACCGTTGAAGGACAAAAATTTGCCGAAAATGTTCTTAACTTCATGAGAAATAAACTCTCTGATTATCAAGAACTCTATGGAGACTTATATAATTTAGAAGCCACTCCTGCTGAATCTACCGCTTATCGTCTTGCTAAACACGATAAAGAAAGATATCCAGATATCATCACCGCTTCAGATAATGATGAAACTCCATATTACACCAACTCATCTCACCTTCCAGTTGGCTATACCGAAGATATCTTTGCCGCTTTAGATGTTCAAGATAACTTACAAACCCTTTATACATCCGGCACTGTCTTCCATGCATTCCTTGGACAAAAACTTCCAAGCTGGCAGTCCTGTATGGCATTAGTGAGAAAGATTGCAGAAAATTATCGTTTACCATATTACACGATGTCCCCAACTTATTCCGTTTGTAGACATCACGGATATATCACTGGTGAGCAATATGTCTGTCCAATTTGTGGTGAAACCACAGAAGTCTATTCTCGTATTACTGGTTACTACCGTCCTGTTCAAAACTGGAACGCTGGTAAGACTGCAGAATTTAGAGACAGAAAGACATATGATATCGAACATTCCGTCATGGCTAGCTCTCACGCGATTAATAGAGCGGTTGAAGAAAACGTTGAACCAGAAATTCGTAAATTAATGCTCTTCACCACCAAAACTTGTCCGAACTGCAAGATGGCGAAGATGATGCTTGATAAAGCTGGCATCGAATACACCGCGATTGATGCTGAAGAAAATGTTGAATTAACCGTCTCCATGGGCGTTAAGAAAGCACCAACTCTCTTTGTCCCAAGTGAAGATGGATACGAAGTATATTCCAACGCTTCTGAAATCAAAGGTTGGATTGAAAATAGAAAATAAGAATTATGAGAAACTATGATGTCGTAGTTATCGGTGGAGGGCCAGCAGGAATGTCTGCGGCCCTTAACCTTAAAAGAATGGGAAAATCCGTCATTATCCTCGAAAAGGAAGCATTTGGAGGGCAAATTGCCACTTCTCCACGTGTGGAGAATATTCCGGGCTTTAAGGAAATTAGCGGTTTAGATTATTCCAATCTTTTCTTTGAACAACTCATGGATTTAGAAGTCGAATTCGAACTAGAGGAAGTTTTGGAAGTTAAAAAAGATGGAGATTTATTCCATATCAAAACCAACTATAGTGAATACGAATCTAAAGCTGTAGTGATCGCTGCCGGTGTTACCCATCGTCATATGGGTGTCGCTAGAGAAGAAGAATTAGTTGGAAAAGGTGTCTCCTATTGTGCAGTTTGTGATGGAGCGTTCTTCAAAGATAAAGATGTCGCGGTCATTGGAGACGCTAATTCAGCGCTTCAATACGCCCTCAACTTGACCAATTATTGTAATAAAGTTTATCTCTGCATGCTCTTTGATCGCTTCTTTGCAGATAACATTCTTGTCAATAGAGTGCTTAAGAACGAGAAAATCATCATCACCAAAGAAATCGCTCTTCAAGAATTCTTAGGAGAAGATGAATTAACCGGATTAAGATTTGAAAACACCAAAACCCATGAAGAAGTCATCTTTAATGTCTCAGGAGTATTTATCGCAATTGGACAAGTTCCACATAACGACTTATATAAAAACCTCGTTGATTTAGATAAAGGTTACATCGTCGTTAACGAATTCATGAAAACGAAAACCAAAGGATTATACGCTGTTGGAGATTGCACAAAAAAAGCATACCGACAAGTATGCACTGCAGTGAATGATGGGTTAATTGCTGCCATATCAATAAGCAACGAAATTGAATAAAACCGCTCGCCCGAGCGGTTTTTTATTTATCGTATCCTCTTAAACCTACATTTTCGATATATGGCTTTAGTATTTCTATGAACCTATTAGCCTTTTCTATGCTTACTTCGTGAAGTCCGTCAACCAAGCATGTTCCTTGATCAACAAACTTCTGGAGTCGATATTTTTTGCATCCTTTAAGCATTTCCGCAATCTTTTTTATATCTTCTTCATCATGTAATTCATCGACGATTGTCGTCCTAAATTCATAGTTGATTCCGCATTTTTCGATGTAGTTGATGCTATCTTTTAGTTTTTCAACATTCGCTTTAACCCCACAAGTTTTCTCATATGAGTCAAAAGAATTCTTGATATCCATCGCAATAAAATCAACAAGCCCTTCTTCCACGACTTCTTTGATTATTTGAGGATTAAGTCCATTGGAATCAAGCTTGATAACATATCCTAATTCTTTAACCTTCCTTAACATAGGTTTAAGATTCTTATCTAGTGTAGGTTCGCCACCAGTAAATGTCACCGCATCAAGGATGTTCTTTCTTTTCTCTAAATAGGATAAAATTTCATCGAAGGAAATATCGTCACATTTTTCTGGCATCATCACTAAATCGAAGTTATGGCAAAACGGGCAACGCATATTGCAACCACCAAAAAAGATGACCGCGGTGACCTTGTTATCAAAATCTAATAATGATAGTTTTTCAAATCCTTTGATTGGCATATTTTTACCTGTATAAATAATATAATTTAAATGCTTCTTTTTATAAAGAAAAAACGAGGAGACCTCGTTTTAACTTTATTTATTGAATGATTAGATCTTGTCGTTAGAGCCTAAGACATCCATGATTTTATGTTTGACGATGTCTTTGACGTATTTTCTTCCATCACCAAGATATTGTCTAGGATCGAAGTGTTCTGGATGTTCATCGAAGTGTTCACGAATTCCTGCGGTGAGGGCTAAACGGAGGTCACTATCGATATTAATCTTACAAACAGCAAGTCTAGCAGCTTGTCTTAATTGTTCTTCTGGGACACCAACAGCGTCAACGAGTTTTCCACCATGTTCATTGATGATCTTGACGTATTCTTGGTTAACTGAAGAGGAACCATGTAAGACAATTGGGAATCCTGGGAGTCTCTTACTAACTTCTTCTAAGATGTCGAATCTTAATGGAGGTGGGAGTAAGACTCCGGTTTTTGGATCTCTGGTGCATTGTTCTGGTTTGAATTTGAAGGCACCATGGGATGTTCCGATTGCGATGGCTAAGCTATCACAACCTGTACGTTTGACGAATTCTTCAACGTCTTCTGGTCTTGTATAGGATTCATTACCATGTTCAACTTTGACGTCATCTTCGATACCAGCAAGAGTACCAAGTTCAGCTTCAACGGTGACATATGGGTGTTTGCTTGTATCGTGAGCATATTCGACAACCTTACGGGTAAGAGCGATATTTTCTTCAAACGATTTTGAAGAAGCATCAATCATAACTGAGGTGAATCCATTATCGATACAATCTTTACAAATTTCGAAATCAGCACCGTGATCTAAGTGGAGGACAATTGGTAAACCGGTGTCTTCGACAGCGGCTTCAACCATCTTTCTGAGATAGACTGGTTTGGCATATTTTCTTGCTCCAGCGGAGACTTGGAGAATAACTGGGGAATTGCATTCTTTAGCAGCTTCAGTAATAGCTTGAACGATTTCCATGTTATTGCAGTTGAAAGCACCAATGGCATAACCACCATCATAGGCTTTCTTAAACATTTCAATAGTGTTAACTAATGGCATAATGTGTTACCTTTCTTTTGTTTTCGTAAATATTATAAACTTTGTAATTGTTGAAATAAACAATTATGCATAAATTACTTTACAATTTGGCTTTTAAGCCACGCATTTTCTTACGGCCTCTAAATGGATGACCATTAGCGATATCGAGCATTCCTTCGGCTTCGTTTAGAGTTAATGCGCCCGAAGAACTATAGCAAAGGAATCTTAAACAGCAATGGACCACGGTTAATGAAGCCATATATCCATTCATCTTTTTTCTTCTTTTAACAAGAGGATCAGTTTCATTATCCGCTTCTTTCATTGCTTTGATTCCTTGGGAACGAATTAAGTTTTGAAGAACTCTTCCAAATAATGAATTCATTTCACTTATTGGGGTGTACATCGTATATGGTTTTTTCGCTGGGACATAATCTGGAATCTCTTTTCCATATAAGTCTTCAAATTCTTTCTTAGTTAAGTTATCTATCCTATTAATATCGAAATATGGAAGACATTTTTCTTTAGGAAGTCCAACTGGGATTTCGCCTTTAATATTTACTTCTTCTTTATATTCGATATCACGAACGTTCTTACCAATTAAGACTTCGTATTTACCATCTTCTAACACCCATCTATTATGACCCACATCATATATCATTAAATCAGCGTGATGGATAGAGATTTTGACCTCTTTTTCTTCATGAGGTTTAAGCAATACTTTCGCAAATCCTTTCAGTTCTTTATTAGGTCTAAACACGACATCTGAATCTTTATGAATGTAGACTTGAACAATCTCTTTTCCTGCTACTTCACCATTGTTTTTGATTTTTAAGGTAACATTGATGTTATTTTTATCATCACTAACTTTGAAGTCAGAATAGGTATACGTAACATAAGATAAACCATATCCAAATGGATAACGAACTTTCATACCTTTTGTGTCGTAATATCTATAACCTACATAAATTGATTCTTTGTAAAGTTCTTTAGGGCATGATGAGAAGTCTTTACTCGATGGATTATCTTCATATTTCATCGTCCATGTTTCACTAACTTTTCCAGATGGATTATTAAGCCCAAAGAGAGTTTCATAGATTGGCACTCCACTACATTCACCAGGAAGACCAACAAAGAGAATAGAGTCAACATCATCTTCATATGGTACTTCAGTGGATGATCCGCCAAATAATAAGACAACGATTGGTTTATTTAATTCTTTGACACGACTAATTAAAGAAAGTTGATTTTGTGGTAACCTCATTGATTCGCGGTCATAACTTTCGCATTCTTCATAATCGCTTTGACCGACGAAAAGAAGAACAATATCTGCATCCTTCGCACTTTCGATAGCGAGATCTTCTAATTCCTTATTAGGATAATCTTCATTATCGTGGAATCCCGCGGAATATGTATAAGAAATACCTTCTTTATTAAAAGTATCTAATGGGCGGATATAGTGTGAGTTATTAATTAGTGAAGAACCACCACCTTGGAATCTTGGTCTTTCAAAATATTCTCCGATAATCGCGTATTTTTTATCTTTAGATAAAGGAAGGAGTTTGTTCTTATTTTTAAGTAACACCATCGATTCGTTCGCGGCTTCTATCGCTAATTGTTGATGCTTTTCAAAAACGCTTTTATCAACTTTTGGATTATCTCTCGTATCAGAAATGGCTTTTAAAATACGATAAACGGAAGTATCGATTTCTTCCATGGTGATAACACCATTATGATAAGCATCAATTACTCGTTGGACATTTGATGGAGTGCATCCTGGCATTTCTAAGTCTTGTCCTACTTTTAATCCAATTTCTCTTTCATCAATTCCGCCCCAATCGGTCATGGCAAAACCATCAAAACCCCATTCATCTCTTAAAGCTTTGAATAGGAGTTCATTTTGAGCAGCATATGTCCCATTAATGCGGTTATATGAGGTCATAATCGACTTCGCATGACCTTCCCTAACTGCGATTTCAAATGGTTTGAGATAAATCTCACGTAACGCTCTTTCATCAACGATTGAATCACCAACTGTTCTCCACTTCTCATTGTTATTACAAGCGAAATGTTTTGGACAGGCGATGACGTTTTGTGACTGAACACCTTGAATATATGAACAAGCGAGTTTTCCTGCTAAAAGAGGATCTTCGCTTAAATATTCAAAATTACGGCCGCATAATTGATTTCTCTTAATGTTAATGGCAGGACCTAATAAAACATCAACTCTATACGCTAAACACTCTTTAGCGATCGCTTCGCCAATTCGACGATATAAATCTAAATCCCAGGAGCAAGAAACAAGCGAACCTAAAGGAAACGATGTCGCTGGTAAAGCTTCATTTAAATCGAATCCTGGTTCGTTATTATCATTAATTTTTCTAACCCCGTTAGGACCATCGGTCATTCTTAAAGGAGGAATTCCTTTTTCGGGAAATTCCTTTGTTTCCATCGTTTTAGCGCCTGATAAAAATAACGCTTTTTCTTCAAGAGTTAAACTTTTCAGAAGTTTCTTTAAATCTTTTTCCATATTTATATGAGTGTAATAACCGTATTAAGAGCGAAGGCTACAACAAATAAAGCGGTGATAATATAAACAGGTAATTTGATTTCTTTTCCTCTTCCAGCAATGAGCATGGATAAGGTGTAAACGATAAGTCCAACACCAATGCCATTACTGATGGAATAAGTGAGGACCGCAAACATAAAGGCAATAACTGCGGTAAAGCAGGCAATTAAATCACTCTTATTGATACCGATAACACCATTAACGGTGATAATAACTCCAACACTAACGAGCGCTGCTGCGGTAACGCTACCAGCAGTAAAGATGGAGAATACTGGATAAATGAATGCACTGAGAAGGAATAATAATGCAGCAACAACAGCAGCTAAACCTGTCTTTGCGCCTAAAGAGACACCGACATTAGATTCCGCAAATGATGTGACTGTACTTGTTCCTAAAGGAGCACAGATTAATGCACCTGCTGCGTCCGCCAAAACGGCTTTCTTGTAGTTTTGCATTTTTCCATTTTCATCGATGACTCCCGTCTTTTCGCCTACGGCGATTAAGGTTGCGGTTGTATCAAATAAGTTAACAAACATTAATGAGAAAATAGCGACATATGTGGTTGGATTTTTAAAGACACTAGCAAGGTCACTTCCAAACTGTGAACCAGTGTATGGGTTAGCTTGATCAAAGAATCCATATAAGAATACTTTATCCACTCCACTCATTCCCCAAGCTGGTTTACTAATCCAAGGGGCAATTGGAAGATTAACCGCACAAGAATCGATAACATCAACTCCGGTTGAATAAGTAAAGACACCGGCGTTTTCTGAGATGCTTCCATTACTAATCATGATTGTGGAAATAATCACTCCGCATACTGCGGCGATTAAAATAGCGATTGGAATAGCAAGAGAAGATAGCATCTTCTTTTTGGTGAAGGTCAGGACTAAGGCTAAGATAACGGCGATAAATCCTAATAACATTCCTGGATCAGCGAAGTTTCCAAATGTCACTAAAGTGCTAGCTTCTGCGACAATGATTCCACTTCCCTTAAGTCCAACAAAGAGGATAAACCCGCCTAAACAAGCGGAAATGATACATCTTAAATCTTTTGGAATTGATTCGATGATAATTTTTCTTATTGGTGTAAGAGAAAAGATGAAGAATAAAAGTCCGGCGACAGTGAGGAGAATCATGCATTGTTGCCAAGAATATCCTTGTTGGCCGGCAATGGTGAAGGCTAAGAAAGCATTAAGCCCCATTCCCGCTGATAACATGATTGGGTAATTAGCAACAATACCCATAATCATCGTAACAATAAAGGAGACAATCGCTGTGATGGCGAAGACTCCAGCTTTATCCATGCCCATCGCACTTAATATTCCAGCGTTGACTGGAAGGATATAGCACATGGCAATAAAGGTCACAAGACCGCCGATGATTTCATTCTTTAAAGAGGCACCTCTCGTGTCCAGATGAAATATTTTGTTTAAAAATTTCATATCATCAATCCTCAACTTTTATAAATATTTTACAACGTTAAACGTTGATTTTCTATTTGTTGTTCAAATGTTTTTTGTTGATATAGAAGTATAAAGAGATACTCGCAATCGAAATAAGTGATACAACAATGATAATCGTATAACTAGTGTCGGTTTCCGTAATTTTACTAATAAGATTGGAGTATGAGCGATTTCTTACAATGTAGTCGCCATTAGATAGGACAACTTCTTTTCCTTGATTTAGAGCCCACGCTTCAAATCTTAATCTCGCATTTTCAATGACATAATTATTTGAGGTCATAAACGCTAAGCGAGAAGAACTACTCATATTGTTAAAAAGAATAATCGCTGGATTAAGTTTGCTTGTGCATTGATTATTCGTATCTTCAAACATGATGTAGTTAGCAAGATTACTTTCGCTTACTTCACCATGCAAAGAGAAGGAAATGCTCATGATGTTTGAATAGTAACTTGATGATGTGGTATACGCTATCTTGAAGTAACGATATCCACCTTTTTCACATTCACTAGAAGAATAAGGTGTATCAAAATCCTCTCCATCCTTACTGATGAATAATTGAGCGTCACTTCTTCCGCCCGCTTTTTGAGCGATTTCTAACCCAACGATATCGTGATCAAAAGCGTTAGAATTATAGATATATCCCGCACTCTTTCCAAAAGAAAGATACGCACTACTATAGATGTATGCATTTGTCGAAACAGTGAAATCAATATCATCAATTTTTACACTTGTGGAGCTAGGTGTTCCACTACTCTTAGAGATAGTTGAAGAAGCAAATTCAGCAGAAGAGAAAGAAAGGGATTCTGGCTCTATTTCACTGAAAGCTTCTCTCATGACGGAGACTTCGAGGGTTGTTTCTAATTCGCTATATCTGATAGTAAATTCTTTTGATGTTGCTTCTCCTCCACTAGCAGCGTCACTATAAGTGAATTGATATCCATTGTTTGTGAAAGTGAAGTCATTAATATCATTACCGAAGTTATCAATGACAGTAATATCACTCTTACTGATGGTCTCTCCTACCACATATGTCTTTTCAACGGATGCGGTAATCGATGTAGGAACCTTTGGTAATGTCGAATGATATGTAACAGAAATACTTGTAAATTTTACTTGTCCATTGGTCGCAGATGTTGTATTACCGACATGGAAAGTCACACTTGAACCACTGATAGATTGAGATGATCCACTTGCAACTGTTTCATTACTAGAATCAAGAAGGATTCCATCATTTGCTGTAGTGTAGTTAAATGTAACACTATCGAGTTCATAGTTTGTCGCTGCGCTAATCACAATACTTGCTGATTCTGATTGATAGAATCTCCAGTCATTACCGTTCGTATAGTATTTTCCCGTATTGCTTCCACCATTTCCTACGGAAGCTGTAATAATTGAATCAAGCGATACACTCGTATATTTTTGTGCATTTGTCCAACTATTATCGCTTGCATATGAGGAGATAGATTTGGTAACAGCGATGGTATCTCCTTCGATAACAGTGACATCACAAGTATCGGTAAAACTTCCATCATGAGTCGTAACGGTAATTGTTGCTTCACCAGTAGCAACACCAGTGACCGTGCCATTACTTACTGTTGCCACAGAAGTGTTACTTGATGACCAAGTCACCGCTTGATCAGAAGCATTAGCAGGAGAAATGGAAACTGCTAATGTTTTATTTTGTCCAACTTCCACGGTCAATGTTGATTTATCTAAAGATACACTAGTAACGTTTACACCTGCATCGGAAGAATATCCGTTGATGGTGTCGGTTGATGGAGTGGCGTATCCCGTTGGGGTGCTACTATATGAAACAAAAGTATTTCCACTATAAGTGGCGGTGCCCCAAATATAATCAACCCATTCTGGGAAATCGATGAATGGATTTCTATTATTGGTGAAGTTTTTATATAAAAGATTGTTACGATGGATTTCAAATTCATCAACCGGGTCAGCGTGATGCCAGGCTAATAAATCGGTGAGAATACCAATCTTTCCTGTTGTTGAAGTTGTTGATTGATATCCTGAACTTGCCCATGAAGTAACATTATTAACAATTTCAAGGTTTGGGTTATTGGAGTCAATTCCATCACTATCACTGCCTGAATAATAATTATATCTCGCGGCCATATAGAAGATGGAACGAGCGATATCACCTTTATCGGAATCTTGAGGTTCAAAGACAGTTTTACCGCCTTTAGTTTTTGATAATCCTGAAAGATTTCCACTTAAATTCGTATAAGTATTGCCCATATCTGTATAGTTAGGGTCGTTTACTGTATCGACATAGCCATAGTAATAATTACTATGCTGGTTATTGACTTTGCCGTTTCCAGCCATGAGGTGCATTGGATCGCCTCTCGCGCCTCCGCTGCCACTATCTTCAAAACCTAACGCTTTAGGCCAAACGTGTTCTCTGTTTATGCCCCATTGACTTTGATTATGGTCATCCCATGCGGTTGTTTGATTATCGACATTTCTATTAACGTATAAAGCGTGGATATAGGGATTATTCTTTGAATTAGATGAACTTGATCCATATGTATATCCAGTTATAGTGTTTGTTTTGACATTATATGTTCCATATGTCGTTCCACTAGCAGGAGATTTTTCCCAGTCACGATCTGTGATTTCATATATTCTCCAAACGTTCGTGCCGTTTTCATAAGAATAATATTTTTGTCCATTTTTTAAGATGGTTTTAAGATTCTTTAAAAGATTAGTGCCTTGCCTTTCTGATGTTGATAAGCTAGACAACGATGAATAATAACTTCTAATGTCAGAAGAACTAGTATCGTTTAAGTCTATTGTGGTGGGAAGAGAAGATGCATCGTAAGCATCAACTTTTACCTTCCCGGTGTTTTTTGAATTAATGGCTAACGCGATAGATAAAAAAGGAAGCGTTAGCAACGCTGGTGTTAATTTTATTATTTTTGTTCTCATACCTTGTATTATATTTATAATACGTTTGATATGCAAAAAGATTTATGGATTCTCATCCAAGATTTCATACATAAAAAGGAAATTAAGTAAGATTTAATGAGAAATTATGATTTTGGATTAAGTCGATAATACTTCTCAAAGAATAATTTTTGATATTGACTAGCATTAAGTTTTAAAGAACCTGGATTAATAGAAGATGATGTTCCACCACTATAGGATTCCGTTCCTTCTTTGACTCCATTAAGTTTGATATATAAGTCATTAAACCAATCACCAATTTTCGATAAGAGGTCATGTTTTTTCCAATAATCGATTGAATGATTAACCGCGATAGCGTACCGATTATCATATTTAATAACCTTCGCTCTATCTTCATCTTTCATATATCCTTTAGAGGTTAATCTACTAATTTGATAAAAATACATTGAATAAGCGGAGAATCTTAGATAGATATTATCACTATTTAGACAAACATAAAAAGCGACTTGATTAGCTTCATCTTCCCTGATGACACCTTTGGTGTGCGCTAACTCATGGGCGATAACAAATGGTATTTCTACGTTGGTGGCTAGATAGTTGATGTTTGCTTCATTTAGTGATGAAAAAGTCACTCCGGTAATTTGAAGTTCACGATAGACAAAAGAGGTTAACATCGGTTTCGCTCTGACAGCGACTCTATGAAAATATTTATCCTTAATTTTAGTGTATTCTTTTTCCACTAGTTTGGAGATCTGAGGAATAGTGAGATTTGTTTTAACATCTCCGTTACTTATGAACTCTAGTTGATCAACGCAGTTATTTAAATCGGTTACGAAATAATTGTGAATGTCAATAAATTCATCATTTTCAACTTGCGTCTCATAAAATGGAAGTGCGACAGGTTTACGATTGTAAGCAAAGCCACAAGCAAAGAAATAATTCGTGACGATGCTCATGACAATTAAAGGGATAGCAATCACTCTTGAGATAGCTTTGTTATATTTCTTTTTCCTTAGATCCTTAACAATAAGAACGATTAATAAAATGATGAACGCTCCGGTGCTGATGAAGAATAATTCCGTTAAAGAAAAGGGAATCACTCTTGTTAAAGAACCCATCGCTTCCATATACCATCTTGCGGGATATAAACTCCACCATTCCGAAATATCCTGATTTAATCTTAAAAGACAAAATAAGACTAAAAGGAAGATGAGACTTAGTAAGGCCACACATTCCCAAAAGATAAGCATATGATTTTTGAAAAACTTAATCATGTCGTCATTATATCTTTTTTTAACAAAAACTCACACCTCAAGATGCGAGTTGATTGTTAAATATTTTTGAATGCAATGTTTTGGACGTATCGACACACTTCTCTGCAGCGGTCTGATACTTCTTCCAAGAGGGAATATATCGTTTCCCATTTCTTAATCTTTAATGCATCCTTTTCATTTTTATAAAGAGTATGTACATATTCTATATACATTGTATCTGATTGTTCTTCTAAATGGACGACTTCACGGATATATGAGCTGATGACATCCTTTTCTAAATAATCAGGAAATTTTTTCAAACATTCTTCGGTTTTTCTCATACATTCAAGGGTAAGTTCGGTGAATTCCACAGTATGAGGGGGCAACTCTTGATAATCATATAAGAAGAGTTTTAATGATATTTCTTCAATCGCATCGGTGACATCATCGATTAATCTTAATAATTCAAAGATATCTTCTCGATCAATTGGAGTCATGAATTCCGTGAAAAGTTTTTGTGTCACTTGATGTTTCAAGTCATCAGCTTGGTGTTCCACTTGGTGGACACTGGTTTTGATATATTCTAACTTACTTGGATCAAAATTCTTCATGAAATCTAAAATCATCTCTCCACATATAACGGAAAAATGAGATAGCTGCGGGAATGAATCAAAATAGTAATTTGATTTGTTTGCTTTTTTCTTTTTAAACATCTTCGTATCCTCCTAATGACACGTCCAGACAAATATCATCACTAATAAGAAACCAACGAGCGCGGAAAACGGGAAGGAAATAAATCCCCACATAATCATCTTGCCAGCAACTTTCCATTTTACTCTTCTAAAAGACCTAGCCGCTCCACCACCTAAAATGGCTGTGCTTTTCACTGTTCCTGTTGAAACAGGAAGACCAAAGATGGTCGCTGCTAATAAACCAAGGGAAGCGGCAATGTCGGTAGCAAAGCCTTGGTATTTCTTTAATACTGCCATTCCTCTACCCATTGTTTTGATAATACCATATCCACCCATCAATGTTCCGACAAACATCATGATGGTAACAGGAACATAAATCCACCACACTCCATCTAAGGAGATTAATAATTCTGTATAATTACCACCAGTTGACGCGCCAAGAGTGGCTGCGATGATGATAAAAACGCCAATGAATTTCGCGCCATCTTGAATTCCGTGCATAAATGACATAAGCGCACTGGTAACAATTTGACCACGAGTGAAGAATCTTGTGGTTCTACCTTTATTCATCTTTCTACATATTACTTGTATTAATAAGGTTATAAGGTAACCGAGAATAAATCCTAAGACTAAAGATCCGACGAAACCGATGATAACTTTAATCCACGGAGTGATTCCTAATTGACTTCCACATCCAATAGCGATTAACGCTAATCCCGCACCACTGATACCTCCAATCAAGCAGTTTGATTGAGATGATGGGAATTTGAAATACGTGCAAACGAGCGAGACTACGACAATAGCGAGCAATCCACACGTGATAGCGCATAATATTTGATCGGTAGAAGCATTACCCCAGGAGATTAAGTCCGCGATTGTTTGAGAGACATCTCCTCCCACTAACTTGGAGATAAATGAAGCAAAGATACCAATAACGATAACACCAAGAAGATTGCCAATAGCGCACATTATTACCGCGGCTTTAGGTCTAATTGCTCTTGTTGTTACTGCGGTTGCGATAGCGTTAGGCCCATCCGTCCAGCCATTAACAAAAACAACTCCGAGATTTGCGATAAAAGCAATATACCCCCAAGGATGAGAATTACACGCTCTAAAGAAATCGAGAATTGTTTCCATACCTACAACTAATTATAATAACAAAGATTATTTTATAAAAAAATAAACAATATTTGCATATCATTCAAAAAAAGAGATAAAAATAGGTTATGTAGAAAAGATAAGCGATTATTTAGAAAACGAAAATAACGGGGGATGTATGCATAAAAAATATGAAGGGATGTATATCAAATTTTGAAAAACAAATACATCTAATATGTCGATTTTTAGCCTTTTTTTCGTAAAAAGAAGGGGGATATATATCATTTTTTTTAAAAAACAATTTAATTGTTTGAGAAATGTTCTATAATAAGCATAACTAAGGAGGATTTTTTTATGAAAAATCGCAGCGAAAGAAAGGCCGCAGTTAAGTTAACTATTTTTGGTTGTATTTTTGCTTTCCTTTGTGTTTTACTTACTGGATTCATCGGAATTAGTAACAGATCACAAGGTTTCAGAAACGCCATGGCCGATTATTGGAACATTTGGATGCCATCAAAGATCCATTCACCACTATCATATTTCTGCTTAGTGCTTTTACTATTTGACATCTGCTTATTAATCGCATTAATCGTTATGTCAATTGCCAAGAGAAAAGGACATTTAGTCGTTGCAGCATTTGGTTTATTCCTTGCTGTCGCCTTCATTCCTTTCTTACTCTTATTCATCGTTCCACAAGCTGAACAAGGAAATATGGGAAGACTTGCACTTTACACATTAAGTGGTGCATCAATTATGTTAGCGTTTGCTATCGTCTTATTCTTCATTGCTCTTAAACCATTATTCAACGCTGGTGTTGGTGTCATCACTAGCATGGGTGGTAAGGTTGACGAAGAAGCTGCTGCTGGTAATGGATTAACCGAAGGTGAAGTCCGTGCTATCGTCAGTGAATACTTGCAAGCTCACAAAGAAGAACTCCATAAGGGTGGCGCTGTTGTTGCAGCTGAAGAAGAACCTAAAGAAGAGGCCGTCGAAGAAGTCAAAGAAGAAGAACCAGTTGAAGAAGCTGAGGAAGTCGAAGAGGCTGAAGAAGCCGAAGTTGATGAAGACGGCGACGAAGTCGAAGAAGTCGAAGAAGTCCAAGCTGATGGTACTGTTCTCAAGATTAAGAGAAAGAAGAGAGTTCCATTTGAAACTCGTTTAAAGAAGAGTGTCTTCGATCTCAGGCACAAATATTATGATCTCCGTGATTATATTAAATGGTATGGAATTAAGAATAGAATCTCCATCCCAGGCGATACCTTCTCATTAAAGAGAAAGAAATATGCCTTTATCACCATCGTTGGTAAACACATCAAATTATACGCCGCGATTGATCCAGCTAAATATGAAGATTCACCAATCCCAGTCGAAAAAGCCACTGCTAAACGTTATGAAGAGACACCATGTGTCTTAAGAGTTAAATCCGACTTATCATATCGTAGAGCGAAAATGATCATCGATGATGTCATGGCAGCTGCTGGTATTGAAAAGCCAGAAGGACCAGAGCCAAAAGAGACTCAACATCCAGAAGCATAATAACTTCAGTTATTAATTAAATGTGGGGCTGTTGAAAAACCCAAACGGTGAATACCGGCTCCTTTTGTTTTGCTTAATTAACCTTCATAATGCTTAATGTTTTTATCCAACAATGGAACATTGTTGAAAAACCTACTTCTTTTCATATTGAGCATTATTTATTTTAATACCCTTTTTAGTTAAGCGCCTCCAACTTGGCTTTTTAAATTCTTCTCTTTCTAAGTTACTAGGTGCTACCCAAAATTTATTGAGTTTAC